>DAORNK010000170.1:0-4336 GCA_035440985.1 Rubrivivax sp.
TTGGCCCTATGCAGGGGCCTACGCGGGCACGATTCATATCTTCACAAGCTCTCAGGGCAACGGCGGCGGGCCTACCTTGTCCAGCAATGCCGTCAGGGTCGCGCGTTCGGCGGCGGTCAGGCGCGAAGTCCAGCGCTCGTCCAATGCCAACAGCAGGGCCTTCGCGCGCTCGAGATGGGCGCGGCCCTTGGTGGTCAGCACCAGGTGGTTGGCGCGCCGGTCGCCATCGTGCGCTTCGCGGCGCAGCCAGCCCTGGGCCTGCAGGAAGTCCACGATGGCCACCATCGCCGGCCGGCCCACGCCGATGATGCGCGCCAGTTCGGACTGCAGCACCCCGGGGTTGCGCTCGATCAGCACCAGCGACGAGAAGCGCGGCGGGGTGATCTTCAGCGGCGCCAGTTCGCGGTCCAGCTCCTCGTAGATCGCGATCTGCGCGCGCCGGATCGAATAGCCGCTCAACCGGTCCAGCACACCGTAGTCGATGCCCGGTACATGCCGCTCGAACGGCGCTGCGCCGTTGCGGATCTTGCGGGGTCTGGGTATGGCCATCCAGTCATGCTAGCCCACCGCAGTTCATGGGACCTTGTAGTCGTAGCGGTGGCACTCGGCGCAGTAGTTCTCGGACTTCTCGTGCTGGTGGTGGCACAGGTTGCAGTCCAGTTCGGTGCCGTAGTGCACCGAGCGGTGCGGGTTCTGGGGCTTGACCTTGGCGGTCAGCGCGGCAACCTTGTCGCCATTGCCATGGCAGGACAGGCAGCGTGCGGTTTCCACCAGGACCGGTTTCGTGGTCTTGCCGTGGCAATCGGCGCAGCTCACGCCGGCCAGCAGATGCAGGTGGCTGCCGGGCAGCTTGGTGATCAGGCTGTCCGGCGTCTTCTTCTCATGGCACTCGATGCATTGCGCCAGCTTCTTGCCCTGCACCGGCTTGTGCTTGGCGGGCATGGCGCCGCCGTAGCGGCCCTCGCCCTTGTGACAGGCCGCGCAGTCCTGCGGCTGCGCGGCCAGGTCACGGGTGGGCGCCGCGGCCTGCGCCGGCGCCGCCAACAGGACAAGCCATGCCATCACCAGCCAGGCTTGCCGGATCCAGGTCGAGGACATCGTGCACTCCTTGGCCCTCACCGGGCATTCAGCCCCAGGCCTTTTCCTTCGCTGCATTGCGGCCCGCGATGCGACCGAACACGCAGCAGTCTGCGAGTGCCACGCCGCCCAGGCGCACGGCGCCGTGCACGGCACCGGTGACCTCACCGGCGGCGTAAAGGCCCGGCATCGGCTTCAGATCCAGATTGATGACCTGCGCCTCCTTGTTGATCGCCAGGCCACCCATCGTGTGGTGCACCTTGGGCCACAGGCGTGCCACGTAGAAGGGCGCGGTCTTCACCGGCGTGGCTTCGGGAAAGATCATGCAGCCGAAGTCCGGGTCCTTCTTCTGCATCACATAGCTGTTCCACTTGGCCACTTCCTCGAGGAACGGCGCCAGCGGCATCTCGTAGGCCTTGGCCACCTCTTCCAGCGTCGCGTACTTCTTGACCGCGCCGCTTTCGACCCCCTTGTGCAGCGACTCGCCGTACACCTGGCGCACCGCGGTGGGTTCGTCGCTGAAGATGAGCACGGGCCCGCCCAGCGCAATGATGGCGTCGGCGCGCTCCTTGCGATTGCCGGTCTCCTTGAAGAACCGCTTGCCGGTCTTCGGGTTGATCATAGGGGCCGATCCGACCAGGCGTTCGCAGAAGTGCGGCACATGGCCGAAGCCCTTCTCGTCGGGGCTGGTCCAGGGGCCGAGCTGGATCCAGTCCATCTGCACCGTCATCGCGCCGGCCTTGCAGGCCTCCAGCAGCGCTTCGCCCGTGGCACCGGGATGGTTGGTCGATTCGAACCTCTCCGTCAGGCGCGGCTCCTGCAGGGTACGCAGTGCCACGTCGCGCGAGAACCCGCCGGAGCCCAGCACCACCGCGCGGCGCGCCTTGATGAAGGCCGGTGTGCCCGATTGCTCGTTCGGGAACCGGTAACCCTTGCGCACTTCCACGCCCAGCACGCGTCCCTTGTCATCGCTGACGACGCGAACCAGCTTGTTGCGCTGCTCCACGACCACACCCAGCTCTCGGGCCTTCTTCATGAACTTGTTGACCAGTTCGGAACCCGATGCGTTGACCGTCTGGTGTGCCCGCTTGACCGAGTGGCCACCGTGAAAGTTGATCTGCGTGAACTGCACGCCGCAGAAGTCCTGGCACCAGGCCAGGGTCTCGGCGGACTGATAGGCCACCAGGCGGGCCAGTTCGGCATGGTTCAGGTCGTTGCCGGCCTTGAGCATGTCCTTGAGCATCAGTTCGGGCGAATCGTTGATGCCCGCGGCCTTCTGCATCGCCGTGCCGGCGGCGCAGAAGTCACCGCCGTTGATGATCGAGTTGCCACCGTGCACCGGCATCTTGTCGATCACCAGGACCTCGGCGCCGGCCAGACGCGCTTCGATGGCCGCCGTCAGGCCCGCAAAGCCGGTGCCCACGACCAGGACATCGGTGGTCTGGTCCCAGGTCTGCGGCGCAGCGGCGCAGGCCGCCTGCGCGGTCAGCGGTGCGGCCAGCGAACCCAGGGCAGCCCCGGCGGCGACGCCCGATGACTGCAGGAACAGGCGGCGACTGCGGGGTTGAGACGTGGGGCGGTCCGAGCTCATGGTGAATCTCCTTGTGGGTCAATGGCTGCCAACGGATCAGCCGAGAGGCTAGACCTGGATTGCTCAATTTCGTTGACTCAAGTCAGATTTAGTTCGATACCTGAACCAATTGCTCGTGTACCGGCGCGACCGCCGGGCCAGGAACCGGCCGCGAGAAAAGTGCGGCTTTGCCGCGTTTGATCCGGCCATGGCGCACCTGCCGTCCGCGCGATGCTGTGGTGTCGCGTTGCCGGCTTCGGCAACGGGCTGCCCGAGAGCAAGCCATGCCCAGTTTGATCCGCCCCCCCTCACCCCACGCCACCTGCACCTGGCCGGTCGCCTGCACGCTGGCACTGCTGCTCGCCGCCTGTGGCGGCGGCGGCGGTGACAGCGCTGCGCCAGCGCCCAGTGGCGGCGCCAGCGCCAGCACCGGTTCGGGCAGCACCACGACCAGCACGACGGTGACGGCGCGACTGAGCGGCGTGGCCGCCCTCGGTGCACCGATGGCCGGTGCGCAGCTGCAGGTGGTGGACGCCACCGGCACCCTGGTCGGCCGCACGACAACCAACGCGGCCGATGGCAGTTTTGCGCTGACCCTGCAGCCGGCCACCGGCCCGCTGCTGCTGCAGGCCGTGGGCACGGACGCCGCTGGCCAACCCCTGGTGCTGCACGGCGCCGTGCCCACGCTCAGTTCGGCCGTGGTCGCCAACGTCACGCCGCTGAGCGAAGCCATCCTGGCTGTCGCACTGGGCGCGGAGCCGCGCACCGTGTTTGCGGCCGCGAAGGACAAGACGACGGCCTTGCAGAGCCTGGCCACGCTGACTGCGGCTTCCGATTTCGTCAAGTCGCTGGTCAAGACCAATCTCAGCGATGCCAAGACCGGCGATGCGAAGAAGCTGGACCTGCTCAACGACACCAGCTTCAGCGCGGCCAAGACCGGCGTGGACCTGGCCCTCGAAACCCTGGTCATGGGCTACGGCATCGGCAGCAAGGGCGGCGTGCAGCTGCAGCTGTCGAACAAGCTCAGTGGCGTACCCGCCGAAGTGACGGTGGACCTGGAGACGGCCAAGGCCGAGTTGGCCAAGACCACCGGCGGCGCACCCGCCACGGCCATCACCAGCACGCTCAAGGCGACCACCAGCCCGACCGCCTTGTTGGCCACGCTGGGCCTGCTGGACGACCTGGTGGCGGCCATCAACAAGGCCATCGCCGAGGGCGCCGCGGCCGACAGCACCGCCGTGACGGCCCTGCTGGGCAAGTACACGCAGCACAACGGCAGCGGTGCCAGCGCGGTGGCCGCGCGTCTTGCCGACTGGGCCGCCCGGCGCATGCAACTGGGTCGGCTGCAGGTCACCGGTTGCGCCGACGAGACGATTGCCAAGACAGGCTGCAGCCGCGTACTGGTGGCCGCCCGCGTCAACGACGCGGCCGGCGCGCAGGCCGACAGCTTCGCCGACGCAGTCATCTACGACGTGAAGGCCAACCCCAAGTGGCAACTCATCGGCAACGGCCAGATCGCCAGCACGGCCGCCAACGCCGTGGCCTGGCGGGCCTTGGGGTCAGACGGCAGCCCGGCCGCTGGCGCCACGGGCACGCCCTTGGTGGGTGTGCAGGTGCAAGTGGGCGCCACCGTCGCCGCCGCCACCGTGCAGACGCCGGGAGGCTACGCGATGACGCAGGTGCCCTGCG
>DAORNK010000170.1:4365-4711 GCA_035440985.1 Rubrivivax sp.
CCAGCAGCGGTGAAGCTTCGGCCGCCGCGACCGGCGCGCTGGCCGACGACACGGTGTTCAGCGGGGTCAGCCTGTGGCTGGGGGCTGCTGACCTGGCGCTCAACGCGCGCTACAAGCTCAGCCTCTCCGCCGCCGACGGCAGCACGGCCACCCGCAGCGCGGTGCTGCGTGGCGCGTTTGGCGCCTTGCCGGCAGCGGCCCGCTTCCCGGTGCTGGATGGTGTGAGCACCAGCCAGCCGCTGCCCGGCACCGCTCTGCTGTCGTCCACGACCCTCGCCTGGACGGCCTGGGCTGCCGCCAACCCGGACCTGCGGGTCGTCTTCGTACGCAGCGTGATCGTCGATGC
>DAORNK010000170.1:4725-8961 GCA_035440985.1 Rubrivivax sp.
GACTTCGCGCCCAAGACCTGGCTGTCCGCCAGCCTGGAATTGCCACAGCCCGAGGTACCGGCCGGCGTGGCCGGCCTCACGCTGTGGTTGGCGGCGGTGGATGCTTCGGGGCGCTGGTACTACACCAGCTACACGCTCATGTAGTGCGCAGGCCGGTGCCGTGCTGCGGGCACAATCGCCGCCCGATGGACGCCACCGACAAGCCCCACCACCACCCCCCCATCCGCAGCTTCGTGCTGCGCGCCGGCCGCATGGGCTCGGGCCAGGTGCGCGCGCTGGCCGAGCTGGGGCCGCGCTACATGCTGCCCTTCACCACGGAGCAGCCGGACTGGGACGCGGCCTTCGGCCGGCACGCCCCGCGCGTGCTGGAGATCGGCTTCGGCATGGGCGACGCCACGGCCGCCGTGGCCGCTGCGCAACCGGGCACCGATTTCATCGGCATCGAGGTGCATCCACCTGGCGTCGGTGCGCTGCTCAAGCGCATCGGCGAGAGCGGGCTGAGCAACCTGCGCATCGTGCAGCACGACGCGGTGCCGGTGCTGCGGCAGATGGTGGCACCGGCCACGCTGGCCGGCGTGCACCTCTGGTTTCCCGACCCCTGGCACAAGAAGAAGCACCACAAGCGCCGGCTGATCCAGCCGGATTTCGTGGCCCTGCTGGCTTCGCGGCTGGCACCGGGCGGCTATCTGCATTGCGCCACCGACTGGCAGCCGTATGCCGAGCAGATGCTGCAGGTGCTGTCGCAACAGCCTGCACTGGCGAACACCGCGCCGGCCTACGCGCCGCGGCCCGACTGGCGCCCGTTGACCAAGTTCGAGAACCGTGGCCTCAGGCTGGGCCATGGGGTGTGGGACCTGCTCTTCCGGCGCGTGTGATCAAGCCGCCCAAGTGACCCAGCCGCCCCAGGCGGTGACCAGAACGACGCATCCGAACACGATGCGGTACCAGGCGAAGCCCGTGAAATCGTGGCTGGAGACATAGCGGATCAGCCAGCGGATGCACAGCAGCGCGCTGAAGAAGGCCACCACGGTGCCGACGGCGAACATCGGCAGATCGGCCACGTGCAGGGCGTGGCGCTCCTTCCACACTGAATAGGCGCCGGCGGCCATCAGCGTGGGAATGCCCAGGTAGAAGCTGAATTCGGTGGCGCAGCGGCGCGAAAAGCCCAGCACCATCGCGCCGATGATCGTGGCCCCCGAGCGGCTGGTGCCGGGAATCAGCGCCAGGCACTGCAACAGGCCGACCTTGAAGGCATCCATCGGACGCATGTCGTCGACGGTCTCCACACGCGCCCGGCGTGTGCCGGCCATGTCGCGTGCACCGAAGCGCCGGCGGTGCCAGGCCTCGACGGCCAGGATGATCAGACCCCCGACGATGAAGGCCAGCGCCACCGGCACCGGCTTGAACAGGTGGGCCTTCACCATCTTGCCGAACAGCAGACCGAGCACCGCTGCAGGCAGGAAGGCCACCAGCACGTTCAGTGCAAAGCGCTGAGCCTGGGCGTCGGTCGTGACGCCGCGCACGGTGCGCGCCAGGCGTTCCCGATACTCCCAGATGACGGCCAGCATGGCCCCGCTCTGGATCGCCACATCGAAGACCTTGGCGGCTTCACCGGTGAAGTCGAGCAGCGAGCCGGCCAGGATCAGGTGCCCGGTGGACGAGATGGGCAGGAACTCGGTCAGCCCCTCCACCACACCCATGATGGCGGCTTTGATCAGCAACAGAGGGTCCAAGGCGCGGGCTTTCGAGGCGGGAGGGGCGGCGCATGATAGCCAAGCGCCGTGCGAACATGCCGGCATGCGCTCCTTCGAGTCCTTCGTCCGTGCGTGCCGTTCCACCTGCCTTCATCGTTGCCGGCTGACCCGCTGGGCGGTGCTGGCCTGGTGCTGGGCCCAGTTGAGCGGCTGCGCGGTCGTCGACATTGAACAGCGACGCTGGATCTTCCAGCCCACGGACGCGGCCTGGGGTCCTGGCGTGGCAGCCGCCCACGGCATGCAGGACATCTGGATCGACTTCGTCTCGGCCGAACCGGAACAGGCCGGCGCGCCCGTGCGCCTGCACGGCCTGTGGCTGCCGCGCCCCGAAGCCGACGCACCGGCGCTGTTGTTCCTGCACGGCGTGCGCTGGGATGTGCGCGCCAGTGCGCCGCGCATGCGGCAGCTGCATGCGCTGGGCTTTTCCGTGCTGGGCATCGACTACCGCGGTTTCGGACGCAGCAGCAGTGCCTTGCCGTCTGAATCGCTGGTGGCGGAAGACGCGCGGGCTGCCTGGGACTGGCTGGCCCAACATCAAGCGAAGGCGCAGCGCTACGTGTTCGGGCATTCACTGGGCGGGGTGGTCGCCGTGCGGTTGGCGCAGGAAGTCCCTGACGAAGCCGGGCTGATCGTCGAAGGCGCCTTCACCTCGACCCAGGACCTGCTCAACAGCACACGCTGGGGCTGGCTGCCCGTCGGGCGGCTGATCACGCAGCACTTCGACGCCGCATCGCGCATCGCCCAGGTCGGCTCGCCCGTGCTCGTGGTGCACGGCAGTCTGGACACCATGGTCGCACCGGGGCTGGGCCGGGCCCTGTATGACCGCGCCCGCCCACCCAAGCGGTTCCTGCTGGTGGAGGGTGCCGTGCACGAGGACACCGACGTGGTGGGTCACGAGCTCTACCGCGACGCGCTGCGCGATCTGTTCGGCCTGGGCCTGCGGCCCTGACCACGGGCGGCGTCGCAGCCCCGACTTGGCACCGACCCGGCTTGACCCTGCCGGCGGCCGGGCGTAGCATCTTACTGACCGATCGGTCATTAACTAGATGAATCCCACTCCCCGCCTGACTGAGGGCGGTGCACGCCAGCGCCGCAAGCAGGCCCGCCCGCAGGAACTGCTGGACGCGGCGCTCGCCCTCTTCGTCGAAAAAGGCTACGCCGCCACACGCACCGACGAAGTCGCCCAACTGGCGGGCGTTTCGAAAGGCACGTTGTACCTGTACTACCCGAGCAAGGAAGAGCTCTTCAAGGCCGTGGTGCGGCACAACCTGTCGAGCCTGATCGCCGAAGGCGAAGAACTGGCCGGCACCTTTGCCGGCAGCAGTTCGGCGTTGCTGGCCACGCTGATGCGCATCTGGTGGGAACGCGTGGGCAGCACCTCAGCGGCCGGCATCCACAAGATCGTGCTGGCCGAAGTGCGCAACTTCCCCGAGATGGCGCAGTTCTACACCGACGAAGTCATCATCCCGGCCGATCGGCTTTTCAGCGGTTGTGTGGCCCGCGGCATCGAGAACGGCGAGTTTCGCGCCATGCCCGTGCACGAGGTGGCGCACGCGCTGATCGCCCCGTTGATCTTCATGGCGGTGCACCGCCACTCCTTCGGCGCCTGTCCGGTCCACGGCAGCCTGGACATCGATCCCGGCCTGATGCTGCAAACCCACCTGGACCTGGTGCTGCGCGGACTGGAAGTGCGCCGCGAGGACGTGGCATGAGTGCACCGGGCCGTTCGCAGGCGTTCATCCCCGAGCGCGCAGCACGAAGGGGAAGCCGGTGAGCCGCCACGCCAAGGCCCTGGCCCTGGGCCTGGCCGTGTTGCTGGTCATCGGCCTCGCGGTCTATCTCGGCAAGACGCGGGTGCCCCGCGCCGCCGCCCCAGCCGCAGCCCCTGCCGCGGCTGCGGCCATCGAGCTGGCGCCGGGTGACCTGGCCACCGCGACGCAGGCCGAACTGAGCACGCAGCTCGTCATCAACGGCGGGCTGCGCGCCGTGCAGAGCGCCTACGTGAAGGCCAAGGTGGCGACTGAAGTCGTCTCGTTGACGGTGCGCGAAGGCGACCGCGTCAGCGCCGGCCAGCTGCTGGGCACACTGGACGCCACCGAATTCCAGTGGCGGCTGCGCCAGGCCGAAGACCAGGCGGCGGCGGCGCAAGCCCAGCTGGACATCGCCCAACGCACGCTGGACAACAACAAGGCGCTGGTGGACCAGGGCTTCATCTCGCGCAATGCGCTGGACACGTCGGCCAGCAGTGCGGCCAGCGCGCGCGCTTCGCTGCAGGCGGCACGTGCCGCGGCCGAGATCGCGCGCAAGGCGGTCAACGACAGCAGCATTCGCGCGCCGATCGGCGGCCTGGTGTCGCAGCGCCTGGTGCAGCCCGGCGAACGGGTCGCGCTGGATGCCCGCCTGCTGGAGATCGTGGACCTGTCGCGCATCGAACTCGAGGCCGCCGTGGCCCCCGAAGACGTGCCTTCGCTGCGCGTGGGCC
>DAORNK010000171.1:0-8888 GCA_035440985.1 Rubrivivax sp.
AGCCGCGCGCGCGCCTGGTGGCGCTGCTGCTGGAACCGGCCAGCGGCGACAGCTTCATCCGCTGGGGCTTCTTCGACACCATCTTCGAGGAAAAGGAGTACGCGGAGGCGCGCGTGCTGGAGCGCATCGCGCGCGAGATGCTGGCCAAGGACGCGCTGGGCCTGCCGGCGGCCATCCGCGACGAAGCCCTGCGTTTCGAGGCGCGCTCGGGCATCGAGACGCGGCTCGAACTGGGCCCCGTGCAACCCGTCGCGCCGCCGGTGGCCACGGCACTGTTCCGCATCCTGCAGGAACTGCTCACCAACGTCGCCCGGCATGCCCACGCCAGTGCGCTGTGCATCTCGCTGACCGAAGAAGGCGGCGAGCAGGTCCTGCAGGTCAGCGACAACGGGGTCGGCATCCAGGGCCTGGCCGCGGCCGAAGGCACGGCGCAGGGGACCGAGACGCACCTGGGCCTGCTGGGCATGTCCGAGCGCGCCCAGGCCGTCGGTGGCCGCCTGAGCCTGGGTCCGCACCCGACCGGCGGCACGGTCGCCACCGTGCGCGTGCCCTGCACCGGCACCGGCCAGGTGCTGTGATGAAGCGTGTGCTGATCGCGGATGACCACGCGATCACGCGTCGCGGCCTGCGCGAACTGCTGCAGGACACCTACGAGGGCCTGCAGGTGGTCGAGGTGGGCGATGCCGACGCCGCCATCGAGCAGGCCTGCGGCGATGACTTCGACCTCGTGCTGCTGGACGTGCTGATGCCCGGCCCCGGCATCCTGCCCACACTGGCCCGCATCCGCCTGGCCCGGCCCGCCCTGCCGGTGCTGGTGCTGACCGGCAGCAGCGAACTGCAGTACGTGATCGAGACCATGCAGGCCGGGGCCAACGGTCTCATCCACAAGCACCAGGCGGCCGATGAACTGCTGCACGCCATCCAGTGCGTGGCTGCCGGCGGCGCCTACCTGCACGCGCAGACCGCGGTGGCGGTGGCCCGGGCGCTGCAGGCCCCCAAGGCCAGACTGGCGCACGAAGGCCTGTCGGCACGCGAACTGGACGTCTTCTGCCGCATCGCCCGCGGCCAGGCCGTCAAGGAGATCGGCTACGAACTGGGCCTCAGCGGCAAGACCGTGGCCACCTACCTGGCACGCATCCGCGAGAAGACCGGCCTCACCGGCCACGTGGAGATGGCGCGCTACGCGCTGCAGCACCGGCTCGTCGAATGACGCGCTGAGAGCTTGTGCCCTCGCCCGTCAGCCAAATGCTGACAAAGCCGGTCGGTCGGGCCTACAGACAGCGCGGCAAACCCCTGGCACGCTGCAGCCCATGAACCGCGGGTCCAGACCGACCGTGCTGGTGGCCGACGACGCGCCCGAGATGGCGGCACGGGTGGCGGAGCTGTTGACCGAGGCCGGCGCCCAGGTCGTGGCCAGCGCGGCCGATGGCGTCGAAGCGCTGGCCCTGTTCGAGCGCACCGCCCCGGACGCGGTGGTACTGGACATCGAGATGCCGCACCTGGGCGGCCTGGAGGTGCTCAAGGCCATCCGGGCCCAGGCGCGCCGCCCGCGTCCGCTGGTGATCATGATGACCTCGCACCGCGAACCGGCCTGGCGCGAGGCCTGCCTGGCCGCGGGCGCTGATCACTTCCTGCTCAAGGACGGCGAGATCGAACGGCTGCTGCAGATCCTGCCCGCCTGCGCCGCGTAGCGCCGCGCGCCTGTAGGCAAAGTGCCGACACGGCACCAGAAACTGACGACTGTTGGTTTACCCTGATCCGGACCACTCTTCCCCTTGTTCGTCACAAAGCCTGACGCCTGTTGCGCTGGGCCTTCGTCGGCAACAAATTCCCATCGATCCTGCGCCCCATGTCACCCGCCGCCCAGCCAGAAGCCACCGCACCGCTGCCGCCCACGCGCGTGCTGCTGCTGGTGGAAGACAACCCCGGTGACGTGCAGCTGGTGAACGAACTGCTGATGGACGCCGAGCGCGACAGCTACGAGATCGTGCACGCGCCCATGATGTCGGCCGCCGTGGATACCCTGCGCGCCCGCCCGGTGGACGTGGTGGTGCTGGACCTGCGCCTGCCCGACTGCACCGGCGTGGACACCGTCAAGGCGGTGCGCGACGTGGCCAGCGAGGTGCCCATCGTCGTGCTGACCGGCAGTGACGACGAACAGCTGGCGATGGACTGCATCGACGCCGGCGCGCAGGACTACCTGCCCAAGGCCGAGGTGCGCTCGCGCAACCTGCGCCGTGCGCTCGGCTACGCCATCACGCGCATCCGCGACGCGCAGGTGCGCCATCTGCAGGACACGCTGAGTCGCTACCGCACGCTGTCCACGGCTTCGCAGGGCACGGCGGTGACCGCCGCGCTGGCCGGCACCGGGGCGGTGGCGCAGCGCCATGCGCCGGCGTTCGAGCGCCTGGTGCGCGGCTACTTCGGCTTGCTGCAACCCTATCTCTCGCGCGAAACCGACCGGCTCCAGGCACCGCAGGCCACGATGGAGATCCTCGTCACCGAACTCGGCGACCTGGGGGGCGGCCCGCGCGACCTGCTGGACATGCACGTGGCGGCACTGGACCGGGCCCTGGCCCTGTACCAGGACCCCCATGCGCGGGCCATCGTCTACGAATCCAGGCTGCTGGCACTGCAGATGATGGGCTTGCTGGTGGACTACTACCGGGTTGGTCACCGGCGACGCACACTGGAGGATTCCCAACCATGATGCTGTACAAGCTCCGGCTCTTCGTGACGGGCCGCACGCCACAGTCACAGCGCGCCATCAACAATCTGCGCGACATCTGCGAAAGCGAGATCCAGAGTGCCTACGAGGTCGAGGTGATCGACGTGCTCGAGCACCCCGAGCTCGCCGAGCGCGACAAGATCCTGGCCACGCCCACCCTCGTCAAGCGCCTGCCGGAGCCGATGCGCAAGATCATCGGTGACCTGTCCGACCGCGAGAAAGTGCTGCTGGGCCTGAACCTGGAACTGCTGGACAAGGAAGCGCATCCATGACGACGGCCCACCCTCCGATGGAACTGACCAAGCTGCCCACCGGCATCGTCGGTTTCGACCAGATCGCCAACGGCGGCATCCCCAAGGGGCGCAGCACGCTGATGTCGGGCACCGCCGGCAGCGGCAAGACCGTGATGGCGCTGCAGTTCCTGCTCGCCGGCGTGCGCGACTACGGCGAGAACGGCGTCTTCGTGACCTTCGAGGAAGCCCCGGCCGACCTGATGCAGAACGTGCGCTCCTTCGGCTGGGACCTGGAAGGCCTGCTCAACCACAAGCAGATCGCCGTGGTGGACGCCACGCCCGAGCCCGGCGAGGACACGCTGGCCGTCGGGCCCTACGACCTGTCGGCACTGCTCGCGCGCATCGAAAGCGCCATCCACTCGGTGAATGCCAAGCGCGTGATCCTGGACGCCATCGGTGCGCTGTTCCCGCAGCTCACCGACCCCGCCACCGTGCGCCGCGAGCTGCACCGCATCGCCGCTGGACTGCGCACGCTGGGGGTGACCACGCTGGTGACGATGGAACGCACGCAGGAAGATGGCGACGTGGGACGCTGGGGCGTGGAGGAGTTCGTGGCCGACAACGTGATCCTGCTGCGCAACCGGCTGGAGCATGAAAAGCGCCGCCGCACGGTGGAGATCCTCAAGTTCCGCGGTGCCACCCACCACAAGGGCGAGTACCCCTTCACCATCGACAGCGAAGACGGCGTCACCATCATCCCGCTGAGCGCCATCGAGCTGAAGCAGCATTCGTCCAACATCCGCGTCAGCTCGGGCGTGCCCGAGATCGACCAGATGTGCTCGGGCGGCATGTACCGCGACAGCATCATCCTGGTCAGCGGCGCCACCGGCACCGGCAAGACGCTGATGGTGTCGCAGTACATCAAGGCCGCCATCGAAGCCGGCGAACGCGCCCTGCTCTTCGCCGCCGAGGAAAGCCGCGAGCAGCTCACCCGCAACGCCGCCAGCTGGGGCGTCGACTTCGAGAAGGCCGAGCGCGAAGGCCTGCTGCACATCATCTGCCGCTACCCCGAGGTGATGGGCCTGGAAGACCACCTGCTGCAGATCAAGCGCGACATGCGCGACTTCAAGCCGCAGCGCGTGGCCATCGACAGCATGTCGGCCTTCGAGCGCGTGTCCACGCCCAAGAGCTTCCGCGAATTCGTCATCGCATTGACCAGCACCATCAAGCACCTGGAGATCACGGGGCTGTTCACCAACACCACCAGCATGCTGGCCGGTGGCGAATCGATCACCGAGACGCACATCTCCACCATCACCGACACCATCGTGCTGCTGCGCTACGTCGAGCTGCAGGGCCAGATGCGGCGCGGCCTGACGGTGCTCAAGATGCGCGGCACGGCGCACGACAAGAACATCCGCGAGTACACCATCGACGACACCGGCATGCACGTGCAGGCGCCCTTCCGCGGCGTGCACGGCATCCTCAGCGGCACGCCGACCTACACCTTCGACGAAGAGCGCGCGCGCCTGGACGGCATGTTCGGCGCAGCCGTGCCGTCGACCTGAACCGCTGGCCGATGCCCGTCTGCCCTGAGCTCTGAAACCACGCGCACCCGATGGCCACGCTGCAACGCCGCGTCCTGCTCGTCGAAGACAGCGCCGGTGATGCCGAGCTGACCTGCGAGAGCCTGGCCCGCGCCCCCGCGCAGGCCTTCGAGGTGCTGCGCGCCGCCTCGCTGGCGGAATCGCTGCTGCTGCTGTCGGCGCGCACGGTCGACCTGGTGATCCTGGACCTCAACCTGCCCGATTCACGCGGCGTGGACACCGTGCGCCGCATCCGCGTGGTGTTGTCGCAGACCCCCATCGTGGTCGTCACCGGCGTGGTGGACGAGCACCTGCGTTCGCAAGCCATCGCCGAAGGCGCCGAGGACGTCTTTGCCAAGGAAGAGTCGCACACGCGGCTGTTCTGGCGCAGCATCGCGCACATCATCGAGCGGCGGCGCGAGCAGCAGCGCCAGTTCCAGCGCGTGCTGGACGCCACGCCCGACGCGATCCTGGTCGTCAACGACGCGGGCCTGATGCTCTACGTCAACCAGTCGGCGGTGGATCTCTTCGGCCGCAGCCGCGAGGACCTGCAGGGCGAGTCGCTGGGCTTTTCGGTGGCCGACAACGTGCCTGCGGAGATCCGCATCGCGCGCCCCGACGGCGAACGCGTCTGCGAGATGCGCGTCGTGCGCATGGAGTGGAACGACGAGCGCGCCTACCTCGCTTCGGTGCGCGACATCACCGAACGCAAGCGCGCCGAAGCGTTGCAGGCGCGCAGCGCGGAGCTGGAGTTCGAGAACCGCCGCATCCAGGAAGCCAGCCGCCTGAAGAGCGCCTTCCTGGCCAACATGAGCCACGAGCTGCGCACGCCGCTGAACGCCATCATCGGCTTCAGCGAACTGCTGTACGACGGCATGATCAGCCCGAGCTCGCCCCAGTACCGGACCTTCATCGGGCACATCCAGAGCAGCGGCAAGCACCTGCTGCAACTCATCAACGATGTGCTGGACCTGTCCAAGGTCGAGGCTGGCAAGGTCGTGTTCGCGCCGGAGGCGGTGGACCTGGGCCGGCTCGTCGCCGAGGTCTGCGCCAGCCTGGGCGCCCTGGCCTCGCAGAAGCGCGTGCAGCTGCGCATCGACCATGACGCATCGCTGGTCGACGTGCAGCTCGACCCGGGGCGCTTCAAGCAGATCCTCTACAACTACCTGTCCAACGCGCTCAAGTTCTCGCCCGAAGGCGGCCAGGTCCTGGTCCGCACGCGCGCCGAGGTCGGCGGCATGTTCCGGCTGGACGTGCGCGACCAGGGCGTGGGCATCACGCAGGCCGACCAGGCGCGCCTGTTCATGGAGTTCCAGCAGCTCGAAGCCGGTGCCAACAAGCGCCACGGCGGCACCGGGCTGGGGCTGGCCCTGACCAAGCGGCTGGTCGAGGCGCAAGGCGGCAGCGTGGGCGTGAGCAGTGTCGTCGGGCAGGGCAGCGAGTTCTACGCCGTGTTGCCCCGCCACGTTCCCAGCCAACCCATGAACGATTGAGAGGGTCGCGTGAAGATCCCGTTGATCCTGGCGGTGGACGACCACCCGCCCAACCTGGCCCTGCTGATGCACCTGCTCACGCTGCACGGTTATGCGGTGGTCACCGCCTCCGATGCCACCGAGGCCCTGGTGGCCATCGGGCGCGAGCGGCCGCAGCTGATCCTGATGGACCTGCAGATGCCCGGCATCGACGGCTTCGAGCTGACGCGCCTGCTCAAGGCCAACCCCCGGACGGCGGACATCCCGATCATCGCCGTGACGTCCTTCGCGATGGCCGGCGACCGCGAACGCGCGCTGGCCGCGGGCTGCGACGACCACGTGGCCAAGCCGATCGACACCCGCACCCTGCCGCTGAAGATCGCCGAGTTCCTGGCCCGGACCTGAACGCGCGGCACCTGCAGGCCGCCGTCAGCGGCCTTCGGCCGTCGGTGCCAGCGCCGGCAGCGTGAAGAAGAACGTGCTGCCCTGGCCCGGCGTGGACTGCAGCCAGATGCGGCCGCCGTGGCGCTCCAGGATGCGCTTGACGATGGACAGACCGATGCCGCTGCCTTCGTAGCGGCCGCGCTCGTGCAGGCGCTGGAACATCTGGAAGATGCGTTCGCTGTACTGGGGCTCGATGCCGATGCCGTTGTCGGCCACCGCAAAGCGCCAGGCTTCGTCTTCGCGCACGGCGCTGATGCGGATGCGCGGCGGCGCTTCGGAGCGGAACTTCAGCGCGTTGCCCACCAGGTTCTGCAGCAGCTGGTAGAGCTGGTCCTCGTCGGCCATCACCGGCGGCAGCGTGTCGGCCTGCACCTCGGCGCCGGCCTCCCGCAGGCGCGGCCCCAGCACGCGCAGCACCTCGGCCAGCACGGCAGCCGTGTCCACCGGCTTCAACGGCTTGCCCTGGGAACCCACGCGCGAAAAGGCCAGCAGGTCGGCCACCAGGCGCTGCATGCGCTTGGCGCCGTCCACGGCGTAGAAGATGTACTTGTCGGCGCGCTCGTCCAGCCGGCCCTTGTAGCGCTCTTCCAGCAGTTCGGTGTAGCTGGCCACCATGCGCAGCGGCTCCTGCAGGTCGTGCGAGGCGATGTAGGCAAACTGCTCCAGGTCGGCGTTGCTGCGGCGCAGCTCGTCGTCGCGCCGCTTGCGCTCGGTGATGTCGATCAAGGTGGCCAGCATGAAGTCGCCATCGGGCATCGCGATCGGGCTCAAGCCGATCTCCAGCGGCACCCGCGTGCCGTCGCGGCGCAGGCCGTGCACGTCGCGGCCCGCGCCCATCGCGCGTCCCTGCCGTTCGGCAAAGACAGCGGCCATCCACGGGCCGTGCTCGGCGCGCACAGGCTCGGGCACCAGCGCCGCCACGTCCAACCCTTCCAGCGTCCCCGGCGCATGGCCGAACATCGCCTCGGCACGCCGATTGGCCAGCGCGATCCGCCCATGGCTGTCGACCAGCAGGATGCCGTTGGGCGAGGCTTCGAACACCCGCCGCAGGCGCTCCTGTTCCTGCTGGCGCCGGGTCTCGGCCTCGGTCTGCGCGCTCAGATCGCGGAACACCGCGATCATCCCGTGTACCTCGCCCGTCTCCGTATGCGTAAGGGCGGCGTTGACGTGCAGCAGCGTGCGCCGGCCGTCGCGCGCCACCGCCACGACACGCTGCTGATCGCGCACGCTCAGGCCCTGCTGCAGCATCAGGTCGACCGGGTTGGTCAGCCGGTGGCTGGCCGGCCGGCCTTCGCGGGCGAACACGTCCCAGTAGCTGCGGCCCAGGGCCTCGGCCTCGGTCCAGCCCAGCACGCGGGTGGCCTCTTCGTTGAGCCGCGTGATGCGCCCCTGGCGGTCGGTGGCCAGGAAGCCGGCCTCGATGCTGGCCAGCGCCAGAGCCAGGCTTTGCTGCATCTCGGCCAGGGTGGGTGCGTTCAAGAGATTCCCCCGCGCAGGTTCTCGGCTGCCGACGGGCCAGTATCGCAGGGCCGCACAGGCCCGCGGCCGCGGTTGGGCCTACAGTGGCCGGATGCACATCACCATCCAGCCCGGCGTGCGGCTCTTCGTGGACATCGAAGGCTGCGGCCTCGTGCCCGACGGGCCGCGCATGCGCGAAAAGCCCACGCTCGTGCTGCTGCACGGCGGCCCGGGCTACGACCACAGCGGTTTCAAGCCGCTGTTCAGCCGCCTGGCCGACGTGGCGCAGATCGTCTATGTGGACCACCGCGGGCACGGCCGCAGCAGCCGCCGGCCGGCGGCCGAATGGACGCTGGACACCTTTGCCGACGACGTGGTGCGCCTGTGCGATGCGCTGGGCATCGTCAAGCCCGTGGTGTTGGGCCAGAGCTTCGGCGGCTTCGTCGCCCAGCGTTACCTGGCGCGCCACCCCCGGCACCCGGCCCGCGTGGTGCTGTCCAGCACCAGCCACCACCTGGGCCTCACGCGCAAGCTGGCGATGTTCGAGAAGCTGGGCGGGCCTGCTGCGCGCGCGGCGGCCGACGCGTTCTGGACCGCCCCCGGCCCGGCCACCTGGGTCACCTACCAGCGCCTGTGCATGCCCCTGTACAACGTGCAGCCACCGGCCGACAGCCAGGCGCGGCAGCGCATCCGCTTTGTCGAAGAGATCCTGTTCGCTTCGGCCGGCGGCGAACAGCAGCAGATGCAGCTGCTGCCCGGCCTGGCGCAGGTGCAGTGCCCGGTGCTGGTGATGGCCGGCGAACAGGACCCGGTGACGCCGCTGGCCGATGCGCAGGAGATCGCCGCCGCGATTCCCGCGCCTTGGGGTCGCCTCGTGACCTTTCCCCGGGCCGGGCATGGCGCCTGGCGCGACCAGCCCGAAGAGGCGCTGGCCGTGCTGCGCGACTTCGTCGCCGGCGCCTGAGCC
>DAORNK010000172.1:0-319 GCA_035440985.1 Rubrivivax sp.
GGGGTTCCGGATGCGGGCGAGGCCGGGTCCGCGGTCTTCGGTTCGACCTTCAGTCCGGTGATCATCGAGGGCAGCTCGGTGAGACAAATTCGCTCGCCGTTTTTCAGGCCGCTGCTGACGTAGACGGTGTCACCCTCGCGGAAGATCACGTTCACCTCGCGGAACTGGAGGGTGTTGTCGGGAGAGACAAGGGCGACGCGGTTGAGATCGACGAAGGCGGCGAAGGGCACTTTGGCGACGTCCGGCAGGGCACGACCCTGAACGTGGGCTCTGACAAAAAGCCCGGGCTGGAGCAGTCCAGTGCCCTCGGGCGGATCGG
>DAORNK010000172.1:380-8850 GCA_035440985.1 Rubrivivax sp.
AGGTGTGGGTGCCGTCGCCGATGCGGCTGGTGATCTCGACGCCGCCCGGCTCACCGACGCCGTTTTTCAGATCGAGCAGGGGAAGCTGGTCGACGGGGATGGGCAGGCGGATTTCATAAGGGCTCGATTCGAAGACCGCGGCGATGACGGCCCCGGGATTGACGTAGCTGCCGATCTCGGTGCGTTTCGAGGCGATGACGCAGTCGAAAGGAGCCTTGATCTCGGTGCGGGCGAGGTCGGCCAGACGGTGAATGGGCAGCCTGGAAGCGGCGGGCACCAGCAGCACGAGCGTATTGCCTGCGAAGGCCCGCACCGGGTCCGGCCGCAGCAGGTGCCGCCGCACGCCACTGGCCACGGTGTCGGCATCGGCGGCCAGCAGCACGTCGGTGGCCTGGCCCTGGGCCATGGCCTCCAGCAGCAGACCCGAACCGTCGCTGCGCCACTTCACCTTCGCGCCGGGTTGCAGCGCTTCGAAGCCCTGCACCAGGGTCGGCATCACGTCGGCCAGGCTGCTGGCGGCAGCGATCTGCAGCGGCGCGGGCTGGGCGGTGGCGGGCAGTGCCGGCAGGGCCAGGGCGATCAGCATGCGGCGGCGGTTCGGCAAGACAGAGGTGCACATGGCGCAATGTTGCACCACGGCGCCGGGCGTGACCTCGAATCCGGACCGGCGGAGCCCTGCAGACGTCGCCTGCGCGCGACTGGGTGGGCAGCGAGGTGCGGTCTTCGGCGTCGTGGCAGACTGGCACGATGGCCACCTCCACCGCCGAGCCCTCATCGGCCGTCGCACTCAACCTGAAGGCACCGCTGGTGGCGGTGCTGATGATCCTGCTGGTCACGTCCTGCACGGCCTGGCTGGCCTTCGTCGTTTCACTGAGCACCGCGGTGCAGGATCTGCAGAGTGCCGCCACGCGCAGGCTGGATACGGCGGCGGCATCGCTGTCCGGCACGCTGGCGCGCTTCGACTTCCTGCCGGCGCTGCTGGAAACCACGCCCGCGGTGATGGAACTGCTGGCCCATCCCGGTGACCCCGTCTTGCGCGACCAGGCCAACCGCTCGCTGGTGCGCATCAACGCCATCGCCGGCGCGGACATGCTCTTCGTTCTGGATGCGCAAGGCAACGCGCAGGCCGCCGCCGACTGGGACCAGCCGGTGACGACCGTGGGGCACAACTACAGCTACCGGCCCTACATGAAAGGCGCCCTGGCGGAAGGCCGCGGGCGCTTCTTCGGCATTGGCGCGACCAGCCGCATCCCGGGCTATTTCCTGTCCTATGCGCTGCGCAGCGGCAAGACCACCCTGGGCGTGGCCACCGTCAAGGTCAATCTGGTGGCGGCGGAACAAAGCTGGGCGACCCTGCCCGGCGAGGTGCTGGTGGCCGACGAACGCGGCGTGGTCCTCCTCACCTCGAACCCGGCCTGGAAGTTCAGCGCACTGATGCCCCTGTCGCCACAGGCGCGCGCCGAGGTGCTGGCCGAGAAGCCCTACGCCGCCGATCCGCCCCTCGTGCCCTGGGCGAATGGCCTGAGCGCCGTGCGCAATGGAGAACACGTGCGGCTGGGCGAGGTCGAACACCTGGCCACGACCCGCGCCATGCCGGCCCAGCATTGGCAGATGGTGGCGCTGGACTCGCTGGCGCCGGCCCATGCACGGGCGCGCAATCAGGCGCTGATGGCGGGGCTGGCGGCGGCCGTGGCCTGCCTGCTGGCGATGGCAGCGTGGCAGAGCCGGCGCGCCGCGATGCACAAGCTGGCCACGCAGGCCGCCCTGCAGGCGGCGCACGACACGCTGGAGACCCGTGTCGTCGAACGAACGCGCCAGCTCAGTGAAGCCAACGCCTCGCTGGCAGCCGAGGTGGAGACGCGCAAGGCCGTCGAGCAGAGCCTGCACGACACCCAGGCCGAACTCGTGCACGCGGCCAAGATGGCCGTGCTGGGCCAGATCTCAGCCGGGCTGGCGCACGAGCTCAACCAGCCGCTGGCGGCGCTGCGCACGCTGTCGGACAACGCCGTGGTGCTGATGGACAAGCAGCGCCTGGACGAAACACGGGGCAACCTGCAGCGCATTTCGCATCTCGTGGGCAGACTCGGCGAACTGACCCGGCGGCTCAAGACCTTTGCCCACAAACCGGGTGACCGGCCGGTGCCCACGCCGCTGGCCCCGGCCGTGGCCAATGCGCAGGGTCTGTTGGCCGAACGCCTGCGTCGCCTGGGTGTGAACGTCGAAATCGCCATCGACCCGCCCGATCTGGCCGTGCTGGCCGACCCGGCCCAGGTCGAGCAGGTGCTGGTCAACCTGATGGTCAATGCGCTGGATGCCATGGCCGCCAGCCCCGAGCGCCGACTGCGGGTGCGGGCCGGTGCCGCGGCCGGCCGCGTCACGATCCGTGTCAGCGACAGCGGGCCCGGCATCCCGCCTGCGATGCTGCCGCACCTGTTCGAGCCCTTTGCCACCAGCAAGCCGCCAGGGGCGGGGTTGGGCCTGGGGCTGATGATCTCGCGGCGCATCGTGCGCAGTTTTGGTGGTGAGCTCGCGGCCGAACATCCTGCCCCCGGCGGCGCCTGCTTCAGCATCGATCTGCCCGCAGCGCCGGCTCTGGCCAGCACGGAAACCGAATGAACAACCCCTTGGTCCCCGAAATCCAGGTCGTTCTCGTCGAAGACGACGACGACGTGCGCCATGGCACGGCGCAGGCGCTGGAACTGGCCGGCTTCACCGTGTTGGCCTTCGGCAGCGTCGAAGCGGCGCGCGCCGTCGTGCGCCATGACGCGCCGCTGGTGCTGCTGTGCGACGTCAACCTGCCGGGCCAGCACGCCACGGCCTGGCTGCCCGAAGTGCAGGCCATCGACAAGGACCTGCCGATGATCCTGGTCACCGGCCATGGCGACATCGCGATGGCCGTGCAGTGCATGCACCAGGGGGCCTACGACTTCATCGAGAAGCCGGCGGCCTCCGAGCGCATCGTGTCCATCGTGCAGCGCGCGGCGGAGAAGCGCCGCCTGGTGCTGCAGGTGCGCACGCTGGGTGAAAAGCTGGCCTCGCGGCGTGACATCGAGCTCGTGATGGTGGGGCGATCCGCGGCGATGCAGGCGCTGCGCCGCACCGTGCTTGCGCTGGCCGCCACCACCGCGGACGTGCTGATCTACGGCGAAACCGGCACCGGCAAGGAACTCGTGGCGCGCTGCCTGCACGACTTCAGCCCGCGTCAGGCCGGCCCTTTCGTGCCCATCAACTGCGGCGGCCTGCCCGACACCCTGGTCGAGAACGAGCTCTTCGGCCACGAGGCGGGCGCCTTCACCGGCGCCCAGAAGGCGCGTGCCGGCAAGATCGAAAGCGCCCACGGCGGCACCTTGTTCTTCGACGAAGTCGAGAGCATGCCGGCAGCGGTGCAGGTCAAGCTGCTGCGCGTGCTGCAGGAGCGTGTGGTGGAGCGCCTGGGCTCGAACCGGCTCGTGCCGGTGGACTGCCGCGTGCTGGCGGCCAGCAAGGCCGACCTGAAGACGATGAGCGACGAAGGGCGCTTTCGCGCCGACCTCTACTACCGCCTGGGCGTGGCCTTCGTCGAAGTGCCGCCGCTGCGCGAGCGGCGCGAGGACATCGGGATGCTGTTCGACCATTTCGCGCTGCTGGCGGCCAGCCGCTACGGGCGCGAAGTGCCCGAGCTGCAGCCCGCCCAGCGTGCCGAACTGATGACGCACGACTGGCCCGGCAACCTGCGTGAACTGGGCAACGTGGCCACACGCTTCGTGCTCGGCCTGGGTGGCGCCCGGTTGACGCCGGGTGCCGGGGTGGCAGCACCCGGTCCGGCCCAGTCGCTGCACGAACAGATGGAGCAGTTCGAGCGTGCCCTGATTGCCGAAACGCTGCGCCAGCACCGGGGTGACGTGACGGCCAGCGCCAAGGCCATGGGGCTGCCCAAGCAGACGCTGTACGACAAGCTCAAGCGCCTGCAGATGCAAGGCGCCGACTTCCGCGACGCCTGATCCACGGCCGCGCCGCAGGACCCGGTACGGAAAACCGGAATCGCGCCGGCGCGGTCGTCCGGGTTTTCGTGCGCCAGCCGGACACGCCTCGCGGGCCTGCGCTGCAAGCCCTTGTCAACAAAGGAAATTTGCTTCGGCCGCCGGCTGGCGCGTGCTGGCACGAAGGCTGCAATCCACCTGGCTGAGCCGGTCGTGGCCCTTGTTGTGCGCGGCAGGCCCAGCAACCAGGAGAAGACCATGTCAAGCCTTGTTCATGCCAGTCCGGGTGCGGGCGCCGCGCCAACCGCCAAGCCCAAGCCCGAGGGCACCCCCCTGTGGAAATTCCTGCTGCCTGTCGTGGTGGCCATCGTGCTGGCGCTGATCCCGCCGCCGGCCGGCCTGGCACCCCACGCCTGGTACTTCTTCGCCATCTTCGCCGGCGTCATCGTCGGGCTGATGCTGGAGCCCTTGCCGGGTGCCGCCGTCGGCCTGATCGGTGTCGCGCTGGTGTCCGTGCTGTCGCCCTGGGTGCTCTTTGCGCCGGCCGAACTGGCCAAGGCGGGCTTCAAGCCGGCCAACGCCTCGCTGACCTGGGCACTCTCGGGCTTCTCCAACACCACGGTGTGGTTGATCTTCGCGGCCTTCATGTTCGCCCTGGGCTACGAGAAGACCGGGCTGGGCAAGCGCATCGCGCTGTGGCTGGTGAAGGTCATGGGCAGGAGCACGCTGCTGCTGGGTTATGCGGTGACCATTGCCGACACCGTGCTGGCGCCGTTCACGCCTTCGAACACGGCGCGCAGCGGTGGCACCGTCTTCCCGGTGATCCGCAACCTGCCGGCCCTCTACGACAGCAAGCCCAATGACCCGTCGTCGCGCAAGATCGGCGGTTACCTGATGTGGGTGGCGATCGCCGCGACCTGCGTCACCAGTTCGATGTTCCTCACCGGCCTGGCCCCCAACCTGCTGGCCGTGGAACTGATCAGCAAGACGGCCAAGGTCAACTTCACCTGGATGGACTGGTTCAGCGCTTTCGCGCCGGTCGGCATCATCCTGCTGGTGGCCATTCCGTTGCTGGCCTATGTGTTCTACAAGCCCGAAGTCAAGGGTGGTGACGAGGTTCCCGACTGGGCGCGCGGCGAACTGTCCAAGATGGGCGGCCTGAGCGGGCGCGAGATCGGTCTGGCCGTGCTGGTGCTGCTGGCGCTGGCGCTGTGGATCTGGGGCGCGAACGTCATCAATGCCACGACCGTCGCCATCGTCGTGATCTGCCTGATGGTCGTGGGCAAGGTCGTGAGCTGGGACGACGTGCTGGCCAACAAGCAGGCCTGGAACACGCTGGTCTGGTTCGCCACGCTGGTGGCCCTGGCCGACGGCCTGAACAAGACCGGGTTCGTGAAATGGTTTGCCGACACCATCGGCGCGCAGATGAGTGGCTATTCACCCACCGTCGCGATGATCGCACTGGTCACGGTGTTCTTCTTCACCCACTACCTGTTCGCCAGCGTCACGGCGCACGTGACGGCCATGCTGCCGGTCATGCTGGCGGTCGGCATGGGCATCCCGGGCATCGACATCCGCACCTTTGCGCTGCTGCTGGCGCTCACGCTGGGCCTGATGGGCATCCTGACGCCATACGCCACCGGCCCCAGCCCGGTCTACTACGGCAGCGGCTATATCCCGAGCAAGGATTTCTGGCGCCTGGGTGCGATCTTCGGGGTCATCTACTTCGCAGTCTTCATGCTCGTCGGCATGCCCTGGATCATGTAACCCCTTCGCACCATTCAAGAAAAAACCCGCCACGGCGGGTTTTTTCGTGTGCGCGCAGGGTGTCGCAGACCGTCGTGGTGCGCGTTGCCGGCCTCGTCAGGCGACTGGCTCGAAGCGCCCGAGGAAGAAGCGCAGTTCCTTGGGCTCGTAGGTGAAACGCAGTCCGGCGATGGACTTCGATTGCTCGGCCACGTCGATCACGCTCTCGGCGACGACGTCCATGTGCGCCTGCGTGTAGACGCGGCGCGGGATGGTCAGCCGCACCAGCTCCAGCTTGGGCTTGTGGTTCTCGCCGGTCTTGGCGTCGCGCCCGGCCGAGACGATGCCGCGTTCCATCGCGCGGATGCCGGCGTCGACATACAGCGCCGCGGCCAGCGCCTGTGCCGGGTACTGCTCCTGCGGCAGGTGGGGCAGGATGCGCCGGGCGTCCAGGAACACCGCGTGGCCGCCGATCGGCCGCACGATGGGCACGCCGGCCGCCGCGATCTTCTCGCCCAGGTACTCGACCTGCCCGACACGCGCCCGGATGTGGTTGTCGTCGACGCTCTCGCGGATGCCGATGGCCATCGCCTCCATGTCGCGCCCGGCCAGGCCGCCATAGGTGTGCAGGCCTTCGTAGACGACGATCATGTCGCAGGCGCGGCGGTACAGGTCGGGGTCGTTCATCGCCAGGAAGCCGCCGATGTTGACCAGCGCGTCCTTCTTGGCGCTCATCGTCGCGGCATCGGTCAGCGCGCAGATGGCGTGCACGATCGAGGCCACCGAGTGGTCGGCGTAACCCGGCTCGCGCTGCTGGATGAAGTAGGCGTTCTCGGCCACGCGCGTCATGTCGTGCACTAGCAGTACGCCGTGGCGCGTGCACCAGTCGCGCAGCTGCTTCAGGTTGGCCATCGACACCGGCTGGCCACCGGCCATGTTGACGCAGGTGGCCAGGCTCACGTAGGGGACGCGCTCGGCGCCCACGCGGGCCACCAGCGCGTCGAGCTTGGCGAAGTCGACATTGCCCTTGAACGGGTGTGTGCTCTGCGGGTCGTGCGCTTCGTCGATGATCACGTCGACGAAGGTGCCGCCGGCCAGTTCCTGGTGCAGCCGGGTGGTCGTGAAGTACATGTTGCCCGGCACGTGGTCGCCGGGCTTGACGAGCAGCCTGGACAGGATGTGCTCGGCGCCGCGGCCCTGGTGCGTGGGCACCATGTGGCGGTAGCTGTAGCACTCGCGCACGGTGGCTTCGAGGTGGTAGAAGTTGGCGCTGCCGGCGTAGGCTTCGTCGCCCAGCATCATGCCGGCCCACTGCCGGTCGCTCATCGCGGAGACGCCCGAATCGGTCAGCAAGTCGATGTAGACGTCTTCCGAGCGCAGCAGGAAGGTGTTGTAGCCGGCTTCGACGATGGCGCGCCGGCGCTGCTCGGGCGTGGTGGTCTTGAGCAGCTCCACCATCTTGATCTTGTACGGCTCTGCCCAGGAGCGGCGGCGGGGCGGGGTGTTGGCAGTCATCACGGCTCCAAGAAAAGTCGGATCGTTTGATCCTTCGATGGTTGGGGCCTGTGGCTCGGACGAAATGGCGGCCACAGGCTGCAGCGGCATTTCATCCCTTGGCGCCTTGCGGCGCCAAGTGACCGTGGGCTGCACTCTAGCCGGGTGCTCCGCAGCCTGCCTTGCTCTGGCTCAAGAACGTGCGGGCGCGCGCCCGGCGGCGGCGCTGATGCGCGCCAGAGCGTCCGCCGTATCGGCGGGCAGGTCGGCCCAGGTGAAGCGCCAGGCCCAGTTGCTGCCGCCCAGCGTGCCGGGCAGGTTCATGCGGTGCGGGCTGGAAAGGCCCAGCACGTCCTGCAGCGGAAACACCGCCATCCGCGCCACCGAATTGCTGGCCGCGCGGATCATCGCCAGGTGCACGTCGTCGTCGCCGCAGTTCAGGTAGGTGGTGCACAGCGCGCGCTCATGGGCCGGGGCGTTGTCCCACCAGCCGCGGGCGGTGTCGTTGTCGTGCGTGCCGGTGTAGACCACCACGTCGGGCGTGTAGTTGTGCGGCAGGAACTCATGGCTGCCGTCGCCACCGAAGGCGAACTGCAGGATCTTCATGCCCGGGAAGCCGCAGCCGTCGCGCAGCGCACGCACGGCCGGCGTGATCAGGCCCAGATCCTCGGCGATGATGGGCAGCGGCCCCAGCGCGCGCGAGATGGTCTCGAACAGCGCCCGCCCAGGTCCCGGCACCCAGCGGCCGATCCGGGCCGTGGGGCTTTCGGCGGGGATCTCCCAGTAGGCGTTGAAGCCCAGGAAGTGGTCGATGCGGAAGACATCGGCATGGCTCATCGCGCGCCTGACGCGCGCCGTCCACCAGGCGTAGCCTTCTGCGGCCATGCGGTCCCAGCGGTACAGCGGATTGCCCCAGCGCTGGCCCTCGGGGCCCAGGTCGTCGGGTGGTACGCCGGCCACCACCGTCGGCAACCCGGCTTCGTCCAGCCAGTACAGGTCCGGGCGCGTCCAGCAGTCGACACTGTCGTGGGCGATGAAGATCGGCAGGTCGCCCACCAGGGCCACGCCGCGTGCGTTGGCATGGGCCTTCCAGGCGGCGAACTGGGTGTCGAAGCACCACTGCACGAAGCGCCAGAAGCCGACTTCGGCCTGGTGTTGCCGGCGCGCCGCCAGCAAGGCGGCCGGGTCGCGCTGGCGCAGCGGGGCAGGCCAGGTCCACCAGGGCTGGCCGGCAAACGCCACCCGCAGCGCCATGAAGAGTGCGTAGTCGT
>DAORNK010000173.1:0-6076 GCA_035440985.1 Rubrivivax sp.
CGTCACCATGGCCTGCTCTGAAGCGGGCGCCGCGGCGCAGCGTGCGCACGATTAACCGGATGGTTAAACTGGCCCCATGCCGGCGCCCACCCGAATCAGCGCCCCGCGCGACCCCGAGCAGACCCGTGCCCGCATCCTGGCGGCGGCCAAGGCGGAATTCGCGCGGGTGGGCCTCGGCGGTGCCCGCGTGGACCGCATCGCCGCGCTGGCCGGCGCCAACAAGCGCATGCTGTACTACTACTTCGGCAACAAGGACGAACTGTTCCGCGCCGTGCTCGAAGCCGCCTACGAGCACATCCGCGAATCCGAGAAGGCCCTGCACCTGGACGCCTTCGACCCCCGGGAAGCCATCCAGCGCCTGGTCGCCTTCACCTGGAACTACTACCTGGAGCACCCGGAGTTCCTGAGCCTGCTCAACAGCGAGAACCTGCACCAGGCCGAACACCTGCGGCAGTCCACCCGCGTGCGGCGCATGCATTCGCCCTTCGTGGCCATGATCAGCGACATCGTCGAGCGCGGCGCGCAGGCCGGTGTCTTCCGCAGCGGGGTGGACGCGGTACAGCTGTACATCTCCATCGCCGGGCTGGCCTACTTCTACCTGGCCAACAACCACACCCTGTCGGCCATCTTCGGCCGCGACCTCAAGGCCCGGCGGGCGCGCGACGCGCGCCTGGCGCACATGACGGAGTTCGTGCTGGGCTATCTGCGAAAGGACTGATGCATGCTGCCGAACCGGCTGGACAGCGTCGAACACCTGGAGGAGGTGATGACCACGCCATCGGACGCGCTGGTGGCCACGCTGGCCACGGTGCCGGGCGACATCCTGGTGCTGGGTGTGGGCGGCAAGATGGGGCCTACGCTGGCGCGCTTGGCCAGGCGGGCAGCACCGCACAAGCGGGTGATCGGCGTCGCGCGCTTCACCGAACCCGGATTGCGCACCGCCCTGCGGGCCCAGGGCGTGGACTGCATCGCCGCGGACCTGCTGCAGCGCGAGCAGCTCGCCGCCTTGCCGGACGTGCCCAACGTGGTCTTCATGGCCGGCCGCAAATTCGGCTCCAGCGGCAGCGAGTGGCTCACCTGGGCGATGAACGCGCATGTGCCGGCGCTGGTCGCCGAGCGTTATGCGGCCGCGCGCATCGTGGCCTTCTCCACCGCCTGCGTCTACCCTTTCACCGAAGTGTCGGGCCCTGGCGCAGCCGAGTCCGCGCCGCTGACACCACCGCCGGGCGAATACGCCAACTCCTGCGTGGCCCGTGAACGCCTGTTCCAGCACTTCTCGCACCGGTACGGCACGCCGGGCCGCCTGATCCGGCTGTCCTACGCGATCGACATGCGCTATGGCGTGCTGCACGACATCGCGCGCAAGATCGTGGACCGGCAGCCCATCGACCTGAGCATGGGTCACGCCAACCTGATCTGGCAGGGCGACGCCAACGACTGGGCGCTGCGCGCCCTGGCGCACTGCTGCGTGCCGACCCGCGGGCTCAACGTCAGCGGACCGGCCGTGCGCATCCGCGAGCTGGCCCTCGCCCTGGCTCAGCGCCTGGGCATCAGCCCGGTCTTCGTGGGGCAGGAAGCGCCCACCGCCTGGCTCGTCGACACCAGCGAGGCCGTACGCCTGTTCGGCCCACCGGCCGTGCCCATGGGCCGCCTGCTGGACTGGACCGCCGACTGGGTGGCCCGCAAGATGACCAGCCTGGGCAAGCCCACGCACTACGAAGCCCGGGACGGGAAGTACTGAGCATGCACCGCAGCGGCATCCCCGCCGACGTGCTGGCCGTGTTGCGGCAAGGCGCGGTCATCCCGGCGCATCTGCTGGCGCTGGACGCCCGCCGGCAGCTCGACCCGCTGCGCCAGCCCGCTACTACCTGGATGCCGGCGCCGGCGGTCTGGCCGTCGGCGTGCATTCGACGCAATTCGCGATCCGCGAGCGCGGCCTGTATGCGCCGGTGCTGGAGCTGGCCATGCAGACCGCGCGCGACTGGGTTCCGCTGGGCGGCCGTCGCCCGCTCGTGATGGTCGCCGGGCTGGCCGGCCAGACGGTGCAGGCCCAGGCCGAAGCGCAGGTGGCGCGAGCCCTGGGCTATCACGCCGGGCTGCTGAGCCTGGCGGCACTCAAGGGCGGCAGCGAGGACGAACTCATTGCCCACTGCGAAGCGGTGGCCGCGCAGATGCCGCTGATCGGTTTTTACCTGCAACCCGCCGTCGGAGGCATCGAGCTGCCGGCGCGCTTCTGGCAACGGTTTGCCGCCATCGACAACGTGGTGGCCATCAAGATGGCACCTTTCAACCGCTACCGCACGCTGGACGTGATCCGCGGCGTGGTGCAGGCCGGCGCCGAGCGGCGCATCACGCTGTACACGGGGAACGACGACCACATCGTGCTGGACCTGTTGCTGCCCTTCGCCGTGCGGCGGGCCGGGGTGGACATCACCGTGCGCATCCAGGGCGGCCTGCTGGGCCACTGGAGTGTGTGGACGCAGCGGGCGGTGCAACTGCTGCAGCGCATCCAGGTCGCACGCGCCGCCGGCCCCATCCCGGCCGATCTGCTGGCCATGGATTCGCGCGTCACCGACTGCAATGCGGCGTTGTTCGACGTGGCCAATGGTTTTCGGGGCTGCATTGCCGGCTGCCACGAGGTGCTGCGGCGCCAGGGGCTGCTCGAAGGCATCTGGTGCCTGGACCCGGCGGAGGGTCTCGGCCCGGGCCAGGCCCAAGAGCTGGACCGGGTGCACGACGAGCACCCCGATCTGCACGACGATGCGTTCGTGCGGCAGCACTTGCAGCGCTGGCTGTCTGCCTGAGCGGCGCACTAACCTATCGGATTGACAGCGCCCCGGTACAGAGCCATATTAACTGCCCAGTTAACTCCATCCCCAGCCCGAGGAAGACCGACATGCGCACACGCACTTTCCTGAAGACCCTGGTGGCCGCCGGCATCGGCCTGGCACTGGTGGGCACGGCCCAGGCGCAGCAGTGGAAACCCTCGCGCCCGATCAACCTCATCGTGCCCTGGGCCGCCGGTGGCTCCACCGACCAGGTGACCCGCGTCACCGCGGCCGAGATCGAGAAGGTGCTCGGCCAGAAGATCATCATCGTCAACCAGCCTGGCGCCTCGGGCTCCATCGGCAGCAAGAACGCCTGGGATGCACCACGCGACGGCTACACCTGGACAGCCGGCGCCGCGCAGGACCTGGGTGCCTACCAGAGCCTGGGCATGCTGGACGTGCCGATCAAGGATTGGCACCTGTTCCTCAACGTGGCCAACATCCAGGTCGTGGGCGTGGGCGCGGCCACGCCCTACCAGAACGTGCAGCAGCTGCTGGACGCGATGAAGGCCAAGCCCGGCGAGGTCAAGGTGGCCACGGCCGGCGTCACCTCCGCCGGCCACAACGCGATGGAAGCGATCGCGCGCGCCACCGGCGTCAAGTACCGCCACGTCACCTACGACGGCGGCAACCCGGCGGTGGTGGCCACGGTGTCGGGTGAAACCGATCTCACCACGCAGCTGGCGGTGGAACAGGCCGAAATGATCCGCGGCAAGCGCATCCGCCCGCTGGCCACCGTGTCCGACCAGCCGCTGGACCTGGAAGGCTTCGGCACCATCGAGCCCATCACCAAGGCCCTGCCCGGCTTCAAGATGCCGGCCAACTACTTCGGCATCTTCCTGCCCAAGGGCGTGCCGGACGAAGTGGTCAAGACGCTGGAGAAGATCTGGGCCGAGAACATCCTCAAGAGCGACGCGCTGAAGAAGTACGCCGCCAACCGTGGCGCGCTGTTCGCGCCGGCAGCCGGTGCGGCGGCGCAGACTGCCGTGTTCCCGGCCGTCCAGGCCAACGTCTGGCTGCTGCATTCCGGCGGCAAGACCAAGGTGGCACCCGACACCCTGGGCATCCCCAAGCCCTGAGCGAAGGCGCCTTCCACCAGGCCCCCGCGCTGCCCGATGGCGCAGCGCGCTGGGGGGCTTGGCCCGTAGAGCCGCCTGCCGGTCTGTCATGAGCATCGAAAACACCCCCCAGGACGACCTGCACCCGCGCACCGACCTGATCGCCGCGCTGATCTGGATCGCCTTCGGCGGCGCCATCACCAGCGGCGCCTGGACGATGGACCGGCTGGAGCGGCTGCACATCAATCGCTACGAAGCGCCCGGCCTGGTGCCCGGCCTGCTGGGTGCCGCGATCTTCGTGCTGGGCCTGGTGCTGGCCCTGCGCTCGGTGCGGCGTGGTGCGCTGCGCGGTCCCGGCCCTGCCCCGCAGGCACAAGGTCGACGCGACCTGGCCCTGGTGCTGGGCGCGACTCTGCTGTATGCGCTGGTGCTGGTGGGCCACGGCATCCCGTTCTGGCTGGCGACCTTCGTCTTCGTCAGCGGCTTCATCCTGCTCTTCGACGCACAGCGGCAGGCCGGGCTCGGCCGTGGCAGGCGGGCACAGATCTGGCGCGCCATCGTCTACGGTGCCTGCACCAGCGCGGTCGTGACGTTCGCCTTCGAGCAGATCTTCCTGGTGCGGCTGCCGTGAAGCGGGCACACCGGCCCAGCGCACACCGCCTTGGGCATCCTGCTGCAGCCCGCCGCTCCTGACATGTTCGACGGACTCATCGCCTTCGGTCACTCGCTGGGTGCCTTCCTCACCTTCGAGTCCATCCTCTTCGTGCTGGCTTCGACCCTGGTCGGCGTGATCATCGGCGCCCTGCCGGGGCTGACGGCCACGATGGGCGTGGCCCTGATGACCACGCTGACCATCAAGATGCCATCGAACCAGGCCCTGCTGGTGCTGATCTGCACCTACGTCGGTGCCATCTACGGCGGCAGCCGCAGCGCCATCCTGCTCAACATCCCCGGCACACCGGCCTCCGCCGCAGCCTGCCTGGACGGCTATGCGCTGGCCCGACAGGGGCTGGCCGGGCGTGCCATGGGCATCGCCACCACAGGCTCGGTGTTCGGCACGCTGATCGGCATGTTCTTCCTGGCCTGGTTCACGCCCCTGCTGGGCGACCTGGCGCTGAAGTTCGGCGCCTACGAGTTCTTCTGGCTGGCCGTGTTCGGCGTGATCGTCTCGGCCACGCTCACCGGGGGCGACCCTCTCAAGGGATGGATCGCCGGGTTCGCGGGCCTGTTCATTGCCACCATTGGGCAGGACGGCATCCATGCCTTCGAGCGGTTTTCCTTCGGCAACCGCGATCTGGCGGGCGGCTTCTCGCTGGTGCCGGCGCTGGTGGGGGCCTTCGGGTTCGCGGAGATCCTGGTGTCGATGAAGGAGCGCCGCCCGCCGGTGAAGCTCAACCCGCTGGACACCGTGATGCCCAGGCTCCGGGACATCTGGGAGTACCGCCGCACGATCCTGCGCTCGGGCGTCATCGGCACCTTCATCGGCATCGTGCCGGGCGTGGGCGAAGACGTCGCCGCCTGGTCCTCGTACGCGGCAGCCAAGCGGGTCAGCCCGCAGAAGGACCAATTCGGCAAGGGTTCGATCGATGGGCTGATGGCCGCCGAGACCGGTGACAACGCCTGCGTGCCGGGCGCGATGATTCCGGTGCTCACGCTGCAGGTGCCCGGCTCGGCGCCGGCCGCGGTGTTGATGGCCGCGATGCTCATCCACGGCGTGAAGCCGGGCCCGATGATCATGATCGAGTCGCCGCAGTTCGTCTACGACGTGGTGGCCATGATGCTGCTGGCCACCTTGGGCATCCTGCTGTACGGCCTGACGCTGACCAAGTTCCTGATCCAGGTGCTGCGCGTGCCCACCACCATCATCACGCCGATGCTGTTCGTGCTGTGCACGGTGGGCACCTTTGCGCTGGCTTCGCGGCTGTTCGACGTCTGGACCATGCTGCTGTTCGGCCTGCTGGGCTTCGTGCTGCGCCAGTACCGGTTTCCGGTCGCGCCGCTGGTGCTGGGCATCGTGCTGGGCGACCTGATGGAGAAGAGCCTGCGCCGGGGCCTCGTGCTGTCCGACGGCGACCTGGCCCCCTTCGTCACGCGGCCGATCTCGGCGGCGCTGGCGGCCGTCATCGTGTTCATCGTGCTGCTGCGGCTGCCTTTCGTGCGGCGGCTGTTGCCGCGCAAGCCCGCGCCGTG
>DAORNK010000173.1:6136-8814 GCA_035440985.1 Rubrivivax sp.
GGGCTGGGGTACGACGCGCTGGAAGTCGCACCGTTCACGCTGGCGGCCGACCCGCTTGCCCTCACCGAAACCCAGGCCCGTGAGTTCGCGCGCATCGCCCAGGACCATGGCCTGGCGATCAGCGGTCTGCATTGGTTGCTCGTGGCACCGGCCGGCCTGTCGATGGTCTGTGCCGATGCGGCCCTGCGCCGCCGCACCACCGATGCGCTGGTGCACCTGGTGGGCCTGTGCGCCGCGATGGGCGGGCGTTACCTGGTGCACGGTTCGCCCAGGCAGCGCTCGGTGCCGCCCGGTGAGGCACGGGCCGTGGCGCTGGACCGCGCGCGCGCATGCCTGGCCCGCGCCGCGCAGGCCGCGCAGGCGCATGGTGTGACCTACTGCCTGGAGCCGCTGGCGCGTGCCGAGACGGATCTGGTCAACACCGTGGCCGAGGCCGTCGAACTGGTCGACGCCATCGCCTCACCGGCCTTCAAGACCATGATCGACTGCAGCGCCGCCGGCCAGGCCGAAGCCGAGCCCGTGGCCGATCTGATCCGCCGCTGGTGGCCCAGTGGCAAGCTGGCCCATGTGCAGGTCAACGACCCCAACCGCCAGGGCCCGGGCCAGGGCGCGATGCGCTTTGCCCCCATCCTGGCGGCCTTGCAGGCCGTCGGCTACGACGGCGTGCTGGCCGTCGAGCCCTTCGACTACCGGCCCGACGGTCCTGGCTGCGCGGCACGGGCCATCGGCTACCTGCGCGGCCTGCTGGAGGCCCGCGATGGCTGATGCACCGCTGCTGTCCATCCGCGACATCCAGCTGCACGAGCGTGCGGTCCGGCTGCGCCTGCCCTTCCGCTTCGGCGTCGTCACCCTCACGGAATGCCCTCAGGCCTTTGCCCAGGTGCGCATCGAACTGCCCGACGGCCGCAGCGCCTGGGGCGGCGCAGCCGAATTGATGGCGCCCAAGTGGTTCGACAAGAACCTGGCGCTGAGCAACGAGGACAATTTCGACCAGTTGCGCCGCGTGCTGCACACCGCGCGCAACGCCTACCTGTCCGACCGCAGTCCCGACACGGCCTTCGGCCACTTTGCGCGCCACCACGATGCCCACCAGGCCCGCTGCGCTGCTCTGGGCTTCAACCCGCTGCTGGCCAGCTACGGCCCGGCGTTGCTGGACCGAGCCGTGCTGGACGCACTGTGCCGCGCGCTGGGGGTGTCGTTCTACGCGGCCGTGCAGGCCAACCTGCCGGGCATGGGCGCACGCCTCGCGCCCTTCGCCGGCTTCGACTGGCCGCACTTCCTGGCCGGCCTGAAGCCGGCGGCGACCATCGCCGCACGCCACACCGTGGGCCTGGTCGACGCCATCACCGCAGCCGATCTGCAGCACCCGGTGGACGACGGTCTGCCCGAAACGCTGGAACAGGTGGTGGCCCACTACGGCCACCGCCATTTCAAGCTCAAGGTCGGCGGCCGCATCGACGACGATCTGGCGCGCCTGACGGCCATCGCCTCGGTGCTGGACCGCAGCCCCCACGACTACATGGCCTCGCTGGACGGCAACGAGCAATACGCCGACGCCGAGGGCGTGGCCGAACTGCTGGCGCGCCTGCATCGGACACCGGCGCTGGCGCGGCTGCTGCGCAGCATCCTGTTCATCGAACAACCCATCGCGCGCAAGCTGGCGCTGGACGTGGACGTGCGCCGACTGGCCGCCGACCGGCCGGTGATCGTCGACGAATCCGACGGCGAGCTCGACGCCTTCGAGCGCGCACGCGAGTGCGGCTACACCGGCATCTCGAGCAAGACTTGCAAGGGCTTCTACAAGTCGCTGTTGAACGCCGCACGCTGCGCGGCCTGGAACGCGGCCGAAGGCGGCAGCCGCTACTTCATGTCCGCGGAGGACCTGACCACGCAGGCCGGCCTGTCGGTGCAGCAGGACCTGGCCCTGGTCAACCTGCTGGGCATCACGCACGTCGAACGCAACGGCCACCACTATGTCAACGGCATGGCCGCCCTGCCGCGCGACGAGCAGCTGGCCTTTCTGGCGGCCCATCCGGACGTCTATGAAGACAGCCACGGCGCCATGCGGTTGCGCATCCGCGATGGGCGCATCGCACTGGCTTCGCTGGATGTCCCGGGGTTTGCCAGCGCGGCGATGCCCGCCTGGCCCGGCATGCCGGCATTGGCCGACCCTGCACACGAGGCCCCCCGATGAACGCCACCGCACGCGCGCCCGCCCTGGCCCGGCTGGGCACCTACCGCACCGACCGCAGTTATGCCTGGAACTACGAACACGGCCCGACCTGGGCCGGGCCGGTGCCCGCGGTGCCGGCCACCACCGGCCAGCGCTTCTTCGGCCTGGAGGTCGCCTCGCGGCTGGGCATCGCTGCCGGCCTGCTGCTGAATGCGCGGTGGATCGACTTCTATGCGCAGTGCGGTTACGACATCCTGACCTACAAGACGGTGCGCAGCCGCCACCGGGTCTGCCACCCCATGCCCAACTGGCTGTTCGTGGATCCGGCCGATGCCGCGGCGCTGGGCGGAGCAGCCAACGCCGTGCACGCGCGCGCCCGCCCTCACGCGGGCACCCTGGCCGACTGGACCAGCACCGTGTCCTTCGGCATGCCTTCGCGCGACCCGGCCGTCTGGATGGCCGATGTGGCGCAGGCCCGGCGCCAACTGCGGCCACGCCAGGTGCT
>DAORNK010000174.1:0-8713 GCA_035440985.1 Rubrivivax sp.
AACGAACCACCACGACGTGGCCGGAGCGCCTACCGCGAGAGCGGTTTAGTCCTCAGACTGTCAGCGGTCGTTCACCAACTACAGGTGGCCGGCAGCCCGCGACCCGAAGAAGTCATTCGCTCGACTCGCCGCAATCCGGACACCTGAGCACAAGGCTTCATTGCATGCGAGCGAGAGCGGCTAGCTAAGACGATCGGCTGCCACCACGATCGGACAGGAGACGCCGTGCCCGTGCCTCGACCCAAGTCGTGAACTGATCGGCGAATCCGTCTCGCAACGGCACGCTCAACAGTTCAAGAGCCTCGTCAACCCGTGGTGACTCCTGGGATAACAACCACTCGGCTTCGGCGTTGTAGATCGCTGCACTCCGCGATCCACCGGAAATCAAGGTTGTTCGGAGTTCAGACGCCTCTTTGTCTCGCCCCAATGCCTCCAACGCGGAAGCACGAACGGATGCGGCGTGCTCATCGGCGCAGCCACGCTGCGACGCGAGGTCGAGGATCCTGATCGCCGCTTCCCCTTCATGCTTGCGAAGCTGCCAGTGCGCTTCGGCGACAAAGAAGACGGCGTTGGCGCTGCCCGCGGTGATCTGCTGCTGCCGCAAAGCGGATGCCTCCTCAGTACGTCCAGCCGCTTCCAGCGCCTTCGCCTGAACAGATACCGTGTAGTCGGTCGCGCAACCGCGCGCTTCTGCGAGAGCCAGGATACGCATCGCCTCCTCGACATCAGGGGGCTTCTTTGAGAGCTGCCAGTCCGCCTCGTCCGTGTAGAAGACCTCGCTGCGACTCCCGGACTCAATGTGCTTCGTGCGAAGCTGTGATGCTTCATCCCCACGGCCTGCGAGCTCCAGTGCATTCGCGCGAATAGAGGCTGTGTAATCGTCTGCGCATTGCAGCCGATCGGCCATGTCCAGGACTTCCAGAGCGCGGACGGGATCGGGACGCCGCCGATGGAGAAGCGACAGTGCCTCACCGTGATAGACAGCAGCATTTCGCGCGCCTCTGCGAATCAGATCAGCGCGTACTTCTTGGGCCTCTTCACTACGCCCCAAGATCTCCAACGCCTTCGCTCTGGCCACCGCGGCAAACTCCCCGTGGCAACCGCGATGAAGGGCGATATCAAGAATGCAAAGTGCTTCGGCGGCGTCAGGTGGCCGTCGTCTCAATTGCCACTCGGCTTCGTCGGTGTAGATTGCTTCGTGCTGACTACCGCCTTCAATGCGAGCTCGACGGCGTCGTGAAGGTTCATCGGAGTCCGGAGACAAAGCCGTTAGACACTGTGCCTCAACGGCAATGACTTGGTCATTCACAGCCGCTTGGCACTCACGCCTGGCCGCATCGACGATCCCAAGGAACTTGCGCGCGCCTGCCACTCCAGTCGCCTTGAGTGCCACCCCAAGATTGCAGAGGTATGGCGCGAAGTCGGAGCGCAACTCAAATGCCCGTCGAAAGCACTCAATGGCCTCGGCATCGCCTGGCCCTCGGACTCGTTGGAGCGTCTCCCCTAAGAAGCGCAGAGCCTTATGAGAACGCGGATCAAGTTCGAGGATTACCCTAAGGACGAGCTCGAGCTCTTGGCGGGGTCGTCGGCTCGCGTGCAGAGAGTCACACAGCAACCACAACCGCTCAAGCGCGCCGTCCTCTCGGCCAGCGATCAGCCCAGGCGCAATTTCATGCAGACGATCTGACTGATCGCCTGCGATGAGGTGATGGAACGCCTCCACCGCGCGTTCCGTGTTCAGGATCGATCGATGTTGTGCTTGCTCCAGCTGTCGAAGCCAGCAGTCCGCGATCAAGCGATGAAGCTCTCGCGCCCTCCGGCTTGCGGCAGGTCCGCGCGCCGTGCCCGTTCTATCGCTGTCGTCTGCTGGATATCCCAGCCTCTGTCTGAGCCAGTCGGACACAAAGCCATGAAGAAAGAATCGCTCCTGATGCTCATCGCTGGGTAGTAGGCACCTTCTCTCCAAGCCGAACCAAGCATCCTCTGCAGCGAGCCCAGCCTCGAGCGCTGCAAGATGGTCGTGCGGAACCCAATTGCGATACAGGCCAAGCGCGAGCAACAGCTGCCGCTCCGCTTCGGACAAGACATTCTCGAAGAGGTCAGACAGCAGGTTCTCAATTTGCCGCGCTGGTTCCGAAATGAGTCGCTGGCGAACTTGGAGCGGTGTTGAATGCGTGCCAAGTGCGACTTCAATCAACAGGCTGGTTGCCAGAGGGTGGGCTTGCTGGCCGTGGCCCCCGCCAAGCCACTGGTACATCGCTCTTAGTCGATCGCCAGACAGAGCCCAATCCTGCCTTTGCTCTTCCGGAGCCGCGGCTTCGAACCACTTGGCGAGTGCCTCCTTGTCGAGGCCAGGAACCTCGAATGCAGCTGGCCTCCATTCGTCTGGTGGATGCTCACGAAACTCAAAGATCCAGTTCCACTTCCCGGCGGTGACACGTTCTAGTGCCGTGACAAGTCTCCGTAGCTCAGGGCTGGCCCACTGGCCGCGGTCGAACCAGCAATGCGCGTGGTCGACCCATACCAGAATTGGCCGAAGACTGCCGATGCGCTTCGACAGGTCAGCAACCATCTCATCGACCGAACCGACTGGCGGCCGTGGGTTCTCGTCCAACACCCCCAGCGACTGGGCCACAGTCCTGAACACATCGGCATAGTGTCGCGTTGCTCCCGCGAAGACATGAAGAGGAGCGCCCCAGTCCGACCAGGGCTCGTGTCGCGCAATGGTTTCGATGACGCGCGACTTGCCTATGCCGCGCATGCCGAACAGTACTAGCCGCCCAGAGTCCTTGAGCGTCGGGATCAACTTGGCGAGTAACGCCCCACGTCCCCATACGGCGCGCGCTCTTGAAGCAGCCGTGCCTAGGTCATCAATGGGGCTGCGCAGGGCCCTCTCGTCGTCGAACTCGATCGGTCTCGCCGTGGCACGAGGCGTTCGCGGTACGACCGCCACAGGGCTCGGATCGACACCTGCTTCGCCGCGCAGAAACAGGCATAGCCTGCGGTACTCATCTGACGAGGCCAGCGTGTAGTGCGTAGCACTCCGAAGGGGCTCGGGAATGCACGTCTCGTGCGCAGGACCGAGAAGCACAGGCACGAACTTCCTACCCACGCTCCGGCGGTCATACAGTTCCTGCGTGATGATCGCCCCTTCCCAGTCCGCTCCCTTGCCTTGTCCCGGCACCTCATGGCCACGGAACCGGCGGTAGTAGGCTGGTGTGCAGATGACAAGCACGTGATCGGCAGCGTCGATCTCGTTGAGCATCCAGCGCGGCCAGCCTTCGTCTGGCGACCCGGCGACGTACCGGTCGACTCTCGCGTCGATCCCGCCATGGAGGCGCATCCTCTCCGCCAATCCCAGGACTGCTTCGCGGTGCTCGCGGCTGTCGTGGCTATAGCTGAAGAAGACGCGTGGAGGGGACATGCGTGTTGGATCTCAAGCAGTCTCTATTCTCGCCTGTCGATGGGTCTGACCAACTGTGAGCGCGCGTTGTGCCCACTGGCTCTTCAGAGGCCAGAGGCGCCGACTCGACGCCAACGACCGCTTCTCAAAGTTTCCACGGACGGGTCCTGGCCGGCCTCGACCCGCAGCGACCGGCGACCACCGGCTGCCATGCGATCCATTGCCGACCTCGCCTGCTCGGTCGTCCGCCCTTCGGCGCGTTGCCGCCCACGGTCACAGGCATGCGGCCGGTTCGGGACGATCCGTCAACGACATCCGCGGTCCTGAGCTCGCCTTTCCGCAGCTGCCGGTCAGCCCCGTGCGCAAGCACTCGTTGGAAGGTCCATGGCGGAGGGCACACGGAGTCTGGTTGCGCCTCGCATCATTGAGTAGTCGCAATCGGAACGCTCGCGAATCGGCGTCAGATCCCATCTGGGCGATTCGCGGAGCTGGCGTACGCCGGGGCCCGGGGCGTGCTTGATCCGCCAGTCCCCCGCCCTGTGGCATTTCTAGGAGGCCTGCGATGACAACCCTCACATTTCCGAGAATGACGAGTTGCTGGGTCGCTCTGGTGGTGACTCTGGGCGGCTGTGCAGCGGTCGCACCGACGGTGACGTCCTGGAGCCCTGCGCCCGTCGGCACGAGCTGGGCGGCACAGCAGCACAACACCGGCAGCTTTGGCAAGGACATGCAGACAGCAACGACCCGGATGCCCGATGCTGATTGGAACGGATCCCGGGTGGTCGCGCTGCGAACCGGGGCGCGCACCCTGATGCAGGGGCCGACCGACGGTAGCTGGCACGCGGTCCTCGGTCCCGACGGCAAGCCGATGGTGACCTACGACCCGCCGCTTGGATTCCCGATTCCGGCCGGAGTCGGCACCCACTGGAAACGCCTGCAGAAGATGACGACCGTGGCCACCGGCCGGGTCGTTGAGTGGGAGTGGAACTGCACCGTGATGGCGTACGAGAAGATCACCGTCCCGGCCGGCACGTTCGACGCGTTCCGCACGGAGTGCACTAACAGTCTGGACGGCCAGGAAACCTACTGGACCAGCCCTGGTGTGCATCCGTTCCTGAAGACGAAGACAGTGCGCGGGCCGAAGCACCCCAGCGGCCCCGGGACGCAGGAGACGGAGTTGCTCAGGCTTCCGTCCTGAGTCGGCCGCATCGGAGTGCCTGGCAGCTCAAGACCGTGCGTCTGCTGCGCAGCGAAGTGCGGACGCGATTCGCACACTCTCCCATTGGGTGGCGAGCTCGGCCACGGTTCCAGATGCACGAGGATCTGCTCGATTGAGGGCCGCCGGCGGGACCGGATACTAGTTCAGCAGATCTTGCGGGCTGGCTACCGGGACCACACGGCGGGCGATCGATGCCAGACCGGGATCGGCTGTCACGAAGGCATCGCCTTGCAGGCGCGTCAGCGCCAGGTATTCCGCCACGAAGGTGTCGGCCCAGCCCAATTCGGCCGCCAGATCCCAGGCCACCCGCTGGAGCACGCGGTCGCCCAGCAGTCGCAGGCGCAGGCCGCGCAACCGGTCCAGGCGGCGGTCCGCTTCCGATCGTGCCAGGTCGCCGCGCGCCACCTGGGCATACAGCAAGGCCAGCGCTTGCGAGCGCAGCAGTGTGGGCGCCAACAGCCGGTGCTGGGGCGGCACGGCCCGTTCCTGGTTGACCATGCTCAGGGCTGTGGGGGGGTCGATCACGAAGCGCGTCATGGCATCTCCTGCCGCGGCGGCACGGCGATGGCGGCCATGCTATCCAACGCACCCCCTGCCTGGCAGGGATGGCGCTTGAACGCTCGGGCCGCACCCTCATCTCGCATCGATGAAGATCGACCTGAACTGGAAGCGGCCGCTCTTCTATCTGCTCCTGCCTCTCCTGGTCTTCCTGGCCTTCGTCGGCTTTCCGCCGCCGTTTCCTCCCATCCGGCCCACCAAGCCCGCACAGGAACAATCCGAGCCCGCCCGGCGGGAGCGCAGCAACCGCGGGTCATGAGGCCGGCAACCGCACCTCGAACACGCTGCCCACGCCGGGGCTGCTTTGCACCCGGATCTCGCCCTTCATCCGGTCGACCAGCCGCCTGGTGATCGCCAGCCCAAGACCGGCACCGCCATGGCTGCGCCGGATCGACCCATCCACCTGCTCGAAGGCATTGAAGATGCGCGCCAGTTCGTCCGGCGACATGCCGATGCCGGTGTCGGTGACCCGCAGCACCAGCTGCGCGTCCTGCACTTGCGCCTCCAGCCGCACCTGGCCGGCGTCGGTGAACTTGACGGCGTTCGACAGCAGGTTGAGCGTGATCTGCCTGAGGCGCTGCGGGTCGCTGCGGATGGCGCCCGGGGGATCCGGTGTCAGGGCAACGGTGAATTGCAGGCCCTTGGCCTCGATCCGCTCACGCAGCTGCTCGGCGACCTCCTGCACGATGCGCGACAGGTCGACGGTCGTCACTTCCAGCTGCATGGTGCCGGAGTCGATCTTCGAGAAGTCGAGGATGTCGTTGATGATGCCCAGCAACTGGTGGCCGGACTTGAGGATCGTGTCGAAGGCCTGTTCGATGCGGGGCTGCCCGCTGGCCTTGCGCATGCCGACGTGGGCCATGCCCAGCACGCCGTTCAGCGGCGTGCGCAGTTCGTGGCTCATGATGGCCAGGAACTGGCTTTTCACCTGCGACAGCCGTTCCGCCTCCTCCTTGGCCAGCTTGAGCTCGGCCGTGCGCGCGGCCACACGATGTTCCAGTTCGTCGTTGAGACGTTCCTGTGCCTCGATCGCGTGGCGCAGCGTGCGCGCCAGGCGGCCCACTTCGTCACCGGCGGCATCCTGCGGTATGGCCGCATGCTGCCCCGGGGCAACGGCATCGCAGGCATCGGCCAGCCGCGTCAACCGCGCGGTGAGCCTATGGGCGGCGCGGCTGGCGATCAGCCACAGGCCAAAGGCGATCAGCGTGCCCAGCAGAGCGTGCAGCAGGATCTGTGCGAGCAGGCCCGTGACCCAGGCCCGTTCGGTGGACGCGTATTCGAGCTCGAGTGCGACGTTCGCCATCCCCTCGGGCATGGCCAGCTTCTGGCGCACGGCCTGGTGGCGCGGCTTGCCCGGCGCGCTGTCACTCACCGTGGCGCCGTCGGCCAGCAGTATCAGGCGGTGCATGCCTCCCAGCAGCGCGGCCAAAGGCTCGAAGACATGCGAAAAGTCCGCGAGTGAGACCAGCACGCCGATCGGCTCCTTCGTATAGGGGTAGAGCACCGGATAGCCTGACAGCAGTTGGAGCCGGGCCGGGCCGGCCAGTGTTCCCATCACGCGCCCTTGCGTCATCACCTGCCGGGCCAGCTGCTGGACCTCCTGCCGGGTGTCCAGCGGCAGTTCGTCGCCATAGATGCGGCGGCCGCGGTAGTCCAGCAGCTGCAGATGGTGGCCGCCCAGGGTCTTCTCCTGATCGTCCAGGAACGGCCGCAGATAGGCTTCGCGCCCGTAGGAATCGCTGATCGCCGTCCAGACCAGCGTGCTGCCCGCGATGGAGCGGATGGCCTGCTCGTGCCCTTCGATGCGGGCCTCGACCTGCGTCGCGAACAGCTGTAGCGCCTGCCGGTTCGCCTGCTCACCGGCCCGCGGAATGGCGCTCAGGCTGAACAGCAGCGACAGGCCGCCGCTGGCCAGCATGGCGGCCACACCGACGAGAAAGGCACTGGCGCCGATGCGCCGCGCCAGCGCAACGTCGGGGCCGAACCAGCGCTGCAGGACGCGTTCGAGCGCAGGCATCAGCGCGTCTTTCCGCGGGCCCTTGGCAGAGGTAGCAGGTGGTCGTCCGCCGTGAAGCGCGCCATGAAGGCCTGGTCGATGCTCAAGGCATCGTGGTTCTGCGGCGTGAAGGGCCGCGTGTAGCGCCTCACCAGGCCCGCATAAGGCCCCAGCTGCTCGAGCGCGCTGCGCACCTTGGCGCGCTCACTGCTGCCGGCCTTGCGTATGGCCTGGGCCAGCAGGTGCACCAGATCGTAGGCATGGGCCACGCCGACGGGGCTTTTCACGTCTTCGGCACGGGTGATGCCGTGCCGCTGCAGCGCGGCCAGCACACGCCGTGCAGCGGGGGAGGTGTCGCCGATGAAGCTGTAGGTCTGGATCACGGCGAAGTCGACCCGTTCGAGCGCGTCGCCCGCCCGTTCGGCGAATCGGCCGCCCGTGACACCCCAGTGGCTCACGATGGGCAGCCGCTGCGCCTGCGGCAGGGCAGCCATCTCGCGCACGAAGAGTGCGCCTTCCACCTCGTTGGCGACCAGGATGATCGCCTGCGCGTCGGCCGCGATCAGTTCGCTCAGCTGCGGCTGCAGGTCGGTGTCGCCCCAGTTGTACCAGCGCTCGGCGACGATCTGCACCCCGAGCGCCGGCGCAGCCTTGCGCAGGGCCGCGCTGTTGCTGCGGCCCCAGACGGTGTTCGGCAGCAAGACCCCCACCCGGCTGGCGCGCTTTTCCTCACGCGCATGACGCAGCATCACCGGCGCGGCCCAGGCGTCCTTCAGCGAAAGCCGGAAGCTCCAGCTCGGGACGTGGTCGTGGTCGGTGATGGAATCGGCGGAGCTCCAGGTGGCAAAGATGGGCAGGCCCAGCTCGTGCGCGACGGGCAGCCACTCCTGCACCACCGGGCTGAACTTGCCACCGAAAACAGCCACCAGGTTGGGCAGCGCGGCGAGTTCGCGCAGGTTGTCGACACCGATGGCCGGAATCGACCGGTTGTCGCGCGTCACCAGTTCGAGCTGGCGCCCCCCCAGCAAGCCGCCCGCCGCGTTGATCTCGTCGATGGCGATCTGCATCCCCATCTGCACGGCTTGTGCCGAGGTGCTGGTCTTGTGGCCGAACTCGGCATCCAGACCCAGGCGGATGGGTTCGGCGGCAGGCACCGGTGCGATGCCCACCAGCCCCAGCAGCGCGGTCAGGAAGACCGCGCAGGCTCGTGCGAACGTCATGGTTCATGCTAACGCATCGCCCGTCGCACGTGTGACGGCGGACCGTGAAGCACGGCCCGAAGTCGCATGGCGTGGCTGCCGGGGCTGGAAGGCCGCGCGACGCGCGGTCTTCAGGCCCGATCAGAGCTGCAGCTTGCCGGCGTACAGCACCGGCCCGGTCGGCGCGCCGGTGGGTGAGCCGCCCGGCGGCTCCAGGCTGACGGCCAGCGCCGCAGTCCGGCCGGCATCCAGCAAATGGCGCGGCAGGCGCTCGCGCTGGAGCACCGTGACCCCCTGGGCCGATATCAGCCCCAGCGAACGTGGTGCGCCCTGCGGCG
>DAORNK010000175.1:0-8696 GCA_035440985.1 Rubrivivax sp.
GGCTTTGGTCGTCCGCTCCGCCAGCTTCCGGACTTCGTCGGCGACGACTGCGAATCCCCGTCCCTGCTCACCGGCTCTGGCCGCTTCGGCCCAGACGCCGGCGTCGGCGCACGAGCCTTTGCGCGTGGCGGAGCCCGCGCCAGTGCTGCAAACCCCTGCCGCTGCGCCAGTGGCGCCAGGGGCGCCAGCCTCGCCTGAGTCCGCCGACCGCTGGGACGCCCTGGTGCGCCGCCTGTGCGAACAAGGCGCATTGACAGCGTTGCTGCGCGAGGCAGCGATGCAGGCCGGCCTGCAGCGCATCGACGACAGCCGCACGCCACCACTGTGGCAGTTGCGTGTCGAGCGCGAACCGCTGCGCTCCGTGGCGCTGGCCGACAAGCTCGCCGCCGTGGTGGGCACAGCCGTCGGCCATCCGGTGCAGATCCAGTTCGAGCCCGGCGTGCCCGACGATTCCCCGGCTCGCCGCGACGCCACCGAGCGCGAGCATCGCCAGGCGCAGGCTGAAGAGACCATCCACAACGACCCCGTGGTGCGTGAGTTGCTGAGCCAGTTCAAGACGGCACGCATCGTGCCGGGTTCGATCAAACCCGTTTGACTCCAACAGAAGGTGGCACCGCCATGATGAAAGGCCAACTCGCCGGCTTGATGAAGCAAGCCCAGGCTATGCAGGACAACATGAAGCGCGCGCATGAAGAGCTGGCGCAGGTCGAGGTGGAAGGCCAGTCCGGCGCCGGCCTGGTGAAGGTGACCATGACCTGCAAGCACGCGGTCAGGCGCGTGGCCATCGACCCCAGCCTGCTGGCCGACGACAAGGACATGCTGGAAGACCTGGTGGCCGCGGCCTTCAACGATGCGGTGCGCCGCGCCGAAGAAGTCAGCAGCGAGAAGCTGGGCAAGCTGACCGCCGGTCTGCCCTTGCCGCCGGGCATGAAGTTTCCGTTCTAGTCGGAACGGGTCGCGCCTGACTCGGCATGACCGAACCCTCGCTCGAAGGCCTGATCGACGCCTTGCGCCGCCTGCCGGGTGTGGGCGTGAAGTCCGCGCAGCGCATGGCCTTCCATCTGCTGCAGCACGACCGGCCCGCTGCAGCGCGGCTGGCCGCTGCCCTGCAGGACGCGCTGCAGCGCATGCGGCATTGCCAGCGTTGCCACACCTTCACCGAGTCCGATGTCTGCAGCACCTGCCTTGACGCGAGTCGCAACCCGCGCCTGCTGTGCGTGGTGGAGACCCCCGCCGACCAGGCGGCACTGGAGCGCAGCGCCAGCTACCGCGGCCTGTACTTCGTGCTGATGGGCCGCATCAGCCCGCTGGACGGCATCGGCGTGGACGACATCGGCGCGGCGCGGCTGCTGCAGCGCGCCACCGACGGCGTGGTCGAAGAAGTCATCCTGGCCACCGGCTTCACCGCCGAAGGGGAGGTCACGGCCCACGCGCTGGCCGCCGCGCTGCGCGCGCGGGGCCTGAAGGTCACGCGGCTGGCGCGCGGTGTGCCCGCGGGCAGCGAACTGGAGTACGTGGACCTGTCCACCATCGCGCATGCGATGGAGGATCGGCGCTAGCTCAGTCCTGCACCGTGGCGCGGTAGGCGTGCCACGAGGCATGCCCCAGCACCGGGCCGATGACCAGCAGGCCGGCGAACCAGGGCAGCAGCGCCACCAGCACCAGGCCAGCGATCAGCATGGCCCACCACATCATCACCGGGGTCTGCGTCAACACCAGCCGCATGCTGGTCAGGCCGGCCGTGATGGCGTCGGTACGGCGATGCAGGATCATCGGCATCGAGACCACGCTGACCGAATAGATCAGGGACGCAAACAGCACGCCCAGGCAGAACCAGACGATGGTGAAGACGATGTTCTCGGGTGATGCCAGCGCAAGCAGCGAGCCCTTGAAATCGGGCACGCCGTCGAAGGTGACGGCAAACACCACCAGCGTGCTGCGTGCCCACAGCATCTCCAGCACCAGCAGGACCACGCCGAAGATGCCGAGTTGCCCGGTGCGGGCGCGCCAGGCCAGTACCGAATCCACGAAGCCCGGCCGTTCGCCGTTCTCCAGCTTCTGGCTGACACGGTACATGCCCAGGCACAGGAAGGGTCCGACCAGCAGAAAGCCGCCCGACAGCGCCAGCACGTAGGCCGGCGAGTACTCGAACATCGCCAGCAACGCCCAGCCCATGGCCACGAAGCACAGGCCGTAGAACAAGCCGATGGCTGGCGCACGACGGAAGTCCTGCCAGCCTTGGTTCAACCAGCGCAGCGGATCGCCGAAGCCGACCTGGCGCAGCAGGACGCCGGGCTCCGCACGCAGCCCGGCATCGGTGCCTTCGGCGGCAGGGCTGTGCGGTTGTGGGCTTTCCGGCATGGGGACCTTCGGTAGTCGCGGCAGATGCGCTTGTACCAAGGGGCCGCAGCGCCCGCCATCGGGCATCTACTGGCCCAGCGACGCTATTTCGAACGTCGCACGCGCAGCAGCTCGTCCAGGATGAAGCAGGCGGCGCCCAGCGTGATGGCGCTGTCGGCCAGGTTGAAGCTGGGGAAGTAGCCGCCGTGGAACAGCGGCGCCAGGAACTCGAAGCGGAACTGCAGGAAGTCCACCACGTGGCCGTGGATCAGGCGGTCGATCACGTTGCCCAGGGCGCCGCCCAGGATCATGCTCACGCCGAAACAGAACAGCTTCTGACCCGGGTTGCTGCGGATCATCCAGACGATGATGCCGGAGGCCACCAGCCCCACTGCTACGAAGAACCAGCGCTGCCAACCCGAGGCGTTGCTGAGGAAGGAAAACGCCGCACCGGCGTTGTGCGCGCGCACGAGGTTGAAGAAGTCGGTGACGCGGTGCACATCGCCCAACGCAAACTGCCCGACGATCAGCGTCTTGGTGACCTGGTCGGCCAGGATGACGATCAGGGCCAGGCCCAGCCAGAAGAGCAGGCCGGGTCCGCCGGTGGAAGGGCCTCGAGCCATGTCAGGCCACCGTGCGCGTCTCACCGGCGCCGTGCAGGTTGCTCACGCAGCGGCCGCAGATCGTGGGGTGGGCCGGGTCCTGGCCGACGTCGTCGCGCCAGTGCCAGCAGCGTTCGCATTTGGTGTCGCTGCTGGCGCGCACCTCGATGGCAAGCGCAGCGCCGGCCGCCAGCTCGGCACCCGAGGTGATGAACACGAACTTCAGGTCATCGCCCAGCGACTCCAGCAGGGCATGGTCTTCCGGCGGCGCCGTCAGCCTGACGCGGGCCTGCAGCGAAGAGCCCACGCCGCCGGCAGTGCGCAGCGCTTCGATCTCCTTGTTGACCAGGTCGCGCAGTTCGCGCACCCGGGCCCACTTCGCCAGCAGCGCCGCGTCCGGTGTCGGCAATTGCCAGAAGGTCTCGATGAAGATGGAGTCGCCGCCCGCGAAAACCTTCCAGGCTTCTTCGGCGGTGAAGCTGAGGAACGGCGCCATCCAGCGCAGCACGGCGTGCGTGATGTGCCACAGCGCCGTCTGGGCGCTGCGCCGCGCCGCTGAACCAGGGGCCGTCGTGTAGAGCCGGTCCTTCAGCACGTCCAGGTAGAAGGCGCCCAGGTCTTCGGCGCAGAAGACCTGCAGCTTGGCCACCACCGGGTGGAATTCGTACTGCTCGAAGTGCTGCAGCACTTCGGCCTGCAGTTCGGCCACGCGGCTCAGCGCCCAGCGGTCGATCTCCAGCATCTGCGCGGCAGGCACGGCATGCTGCGGGGCATTGAAGTCCGAGGTGTTGGCCAGCAGGAAGCGCAAGGTATTGCGGATGCGACGGTAGCTGTCCACCACCCGGGCCAGGATGGTGTCGTCGATGGACAGGTCGCCCGAATAGTCGGTGGCTGCGGCCCACAGCCGGATGATCTCGGCGCCCAGCGTGCTGGTCACCTTGCGCATCTCGACGAAGTTGCCCAGGCTCTTGCTCATCTTGCGGCCCTGGCCGTCCACCGTGAAGCCATGCGTGAGCAGGCCGCGGTAGGGTGCGCGGCCCTCCAGCGCGCAGCCCAGCAGCAGCGACGAGTGGAACCAGCCACGGTGCTGGTCGTGGCCTTCCAGGTACAGGTCGGCCTCGGGGCCGCTGTCGTGGCGGCCGGGGTGGTCCGCCGGGCCCTGGTGCGAGCCACGCAGCACATGGCTGAAGGTGGAGCCGGAGTCGAACCAGACGTCCAGGATGTCGGTGCTCTTGGCGTAGTGCGCCGCCGAGTGTTCGCCCTCGGTGCCCAGCCAGTCGGCGGGCTCGAGCTGGCTCCAGGCTTCGACGCCACCACGCTCCACGAGTACCGCGGCACGCTCCATCAGCGCCAGCGTGTCGGGGTGCAGTTCGCCGCTCACCTTGTGCAGGAAGAACGGGAGTGGCACGCCCCAGTTGCGCTGGCGGCTGATGCACCAGTCGGGCCGGTGGGCGATCATGTCGCGCAGGCGGGCGCGGCCGTTCTCGGGATAGAAGCCGGTGTGGTCGATCGCGTGCAGCGCGGTCTGGCGCAGCGTGCCCGGGGCCTTCGCGACCGTGCAGACCCCTTCGCCTTCGTCCATGCGCACGAACCACTGCGCCGCGGCGCGGTAGATCACCGGCGTCTTGTGACGCCAGCAGTGCGGGTAGCTGTGTGCCATCCGGCTGGTGGCCAGCAGGCGGCTGGCCTGCGCCAGCGCCTCGACGACCAGCGGGTTGGCCTTCCAGATGTGCTGGCCGCCGAACAGCGGCAAATCGGCCTTGTAGACGCCATCGCCCTGCACCGGGTTGAGAATGTCGTCGTGCTTGAGACCGTGCGCCACGCAGGAGTTGAAGTCCTCCACGCCATAGGCGGGGGCCGAGTGCACGACGCCGGTGCCGTCTTCGGCGGTGGCGTAGTCGGCCAGGTAGACCGGAGAGACACGGCGATAGCCCGCGTGTGCCTCGGCCAGCGGGTGGTCGAACTCGATGCCGGCGAGCTTTTCGCCGACGGTGGTCGCCAGCACGCTGCCGGTCAGGCCCCAGCGCTTCAGGCAGGCGTCCACCAGGGCTTCGGCGACCAGGAAAACGCCGCGCTCGGTATCCACCAGCGCATAGACCAGCGCCGGGTTCAGGTTCAGGGCCTGGTTGGCAGGCAGTGTCCAAGGCGTGGTGGTCCAAATCACCGTGAAAGCCGGCTTGGGCAGCGTGGCCAGGCCGAAGGCCATCGCCAGCGCGGCCGGGTCGTGCGCAGCAAAGGCCACATCCACCGTGGGCGAGTTCCTGTCGGCGTACTCGATCTCGAACTCCGCCAGCGACGAGCCGCAATCGAAGCACCAGTAGACCGGCTTGGCGCCGCGGTAGACGTAGCCGCGCTCCAGCAGGCGCTTGAGCACGCGGATCTCGCCGGCTTCGTTGCCGGGGTCCATCGTGCGGTAGGGGTTGCCCCAGTCGCCCAGCACGCCCAGCCGCTGGAAATCCGCCATCTGCTGCGCGATCTGCTCCTGCGCGTAGGCACGGCTCAGGGCCTGGACCTTGTCGCGTGGCAGTCCGCGGCCATGGGTCTTTTCGATCTGGTTCTCGATCGGCAGCCCGTGGCAATCCCAGCCCGGCACGAAGTGCGCATCGAAGCCGGCGAGTTGCCTGGACTTGACCACCATGTCCTTGAGGATCTTGCCGAAGCCGTGGCCGATGTGCAGCGTGCCGTTGGCGTAGGGCGGGCCATCGTGCAACACGAACAGCGGCGCCCCGTGGCGCGCGGCGCGCAAGCGTTTGTAAAGTCCGCCGCCTTGCGTGGCGTCGTTCCAGGCCTGGATCCAGCCCGGCTCGCGCTTGGGCAGATCGCCGCGCATCGGAAACGGAGTGTCCGGCAGGTTCAGGGTCTTGCGGTAGTCAGGTGCGGTGCTCATGGGAGAAGGCTCGCCGTTGGACGCGGCAGGCTGAATGGGAGAGGACGGGATGCGGCCAGGCGGGGCCCGTCTAGCCGGCCGCGTGACGCGGGCGCGGCGAGGTCGACGCCGCGCTTCAGGCCACCTTCAGGTGGCGGTGCCCATAATTCGGTCGCGCGTGGCCTGGCGGCGGGTGGACGCTTGCCACCGAGGTGAACCGATGCTGAACCCGGACACTTGCATGCCGCTGATTCTAGCCATCCCGACCTTGAAACCCCGCGGGGCTGCGTGGCCCGTGGGCAGGGCATGCGCCTTGCTGGCCTGCCCGCTGGCGCTGGCGGTGCAGGCTCAAGAGCCCACTGCGGCTCGCCCCCTGGACGAACCGCCCGCAGCGGCCGCACCGGCACCCACACCCACATCCGTCAGCTGGGAGGGGGCGATCGGCCTGTCGGCGCAGTATCGGCCCGAGTACGCAGGCGCCCAGCACCGCGTCTTGAAGGTCACCCCGGCGCTCTTTCTGCGCTATGGCCGGTTCACGATCACCAATGCCAGCGGATTCGTCACGCGCCGTGCCGACGACGTGGTGCGAGGCCTGGGGGTGGACCTGCTGGCACGGGACCGGCTGAGCGTGAAGCTCTCGCTGCGCTACGACCGCGGGCGCGCCGAAGACACCAGCAACAGCCTTTCCGGCATGGGCGACATCCCCGCCACCGTGCGCGCCAGGCTGGTGGCCAACTGGCGGCTGGATGGCCCCTGGCGGGCTGGCCTTTCCTGGAGCCTGGACGCCTTGGGGCGCGGGGGCGGGAATCTCGGCGACATCAGTTTCGGATGGGAGCAGCGTGTGACGCCGGCCACGCAGCTCGCTGCCAGCCTCAGCCTGGCCCTGGCCGGCGACCGCTACATGCAGACCTACTACGGCGTCTCGCAGGAGCAGGCGGCGCGCACCGGACGCCCGGTGTATGAAGCACGGGCGGGATGGCGCGACGTGACGGGCTCGGTCAGCCTGCGCCACGATCTGGGGCCGGAATGGACCCTGCTGGTTGGCCTGAGCGCATCGCGGCAACTCGGTCCTGCAGCGGACAGCCCGCTCACCACGCAGCGCAACGGCTGGTCGGCCAGCCTGGCGGCTGCGTGGCGGTTCTAGCTACATGAACAGGTGCTCGCCTGCGTTCTCGCCGCCCAGGATGACGTAGTTGACCTTCTTCAGGTCGGCCAGCACGCGTCCACCGGCGTAGCTGATCGAGCTTTGCAGGTCTTCGCGCATCTCGCGCAGCGTCTCCGGCAAGTGGCCCTTGATCGGCTCCAGGATGCGCTTGCCCTCGACATGCTTGTACTCGCCCTTGTTGAAGTCGCTGGCGCTGCCGTAGTACTCCTTGTAGCGCCTGCCGTCGACCTCCACCGTGGCGCCGGGTGATTCTTCATGGCCGGCGAACAGCGAGCCCACCATCACCATCGCGGCGCCGAAGCGCACGCTCTTGGCGATGTCGCCGTGGTGGCGGATGCCGCCGTCGGCGATGATGGGCTTGGTGGCCACTCGCGCGCACCACTTCAACGCGCTGAGCTGCCAACCGCCGGTGCCGAAGCCCGTCTTGAGCTTGGTGATGCAGACCTTGCCCGGCCCTACCCCGACCTTGGTGGCGTCGGCGCCCCAGTTCTCCAGATCGATGACGGCTTCGGGCGTGGCGACGTTGCCGGCGATCACGAAGGCCCCGGGCAGGCGCTGCTTGATGTGGGCGATGGCCTGGCGCACGCTATCGGCATGGCCGTGGGCGATGTCGATGGTGATGTAGTCGGCGCCCACGCCATCGGCAGCCAGCCGATCGATCATGGCGTAGTCGGCCGGCTTGACGCCGGAACTCAGCGAAACGAAGAGCCCGCGGTCGCGCATGCGCTGCGCAAAGGCCACGGCGTCCAGGTCGAAACGGTGCATGACATAGAAGTGGCCGCTCTCGGCCAGCATCCGGCTGATCGGCTCATCGACCACCGTCTTCATGTTGGCTGGAACGACCGGCAGCTGGAAGCGCCGGCCGCCGAATTCAACCGAGGCATCGCACTCGGCACGGCTGTCCACCCGGCACTTGCGCGGCAGCAGCAGGATGTTGTCGTAGTCAAAGATCTCCATGGCCTGTCTCCTGCCGTGCTGATGGTCCGGGCACAAAAAAACCGGGTGTCGACGAATCGAGACCCGGTGCCGAATTCTACGCCCGGGCGTTCCGCGGCCGCGCAGGCCAGCGGTGGCAAGCGGTGGTAGTCTGCCTGCACCTGCTGCACATGCAAGCTCAAAGCGCATTCGATGGAACGCACCAGCGTGTCAGGCGCGAGGCCTGGATCTGGGCGTTCGCCTCGGCTGCGCTGGCGGCGGCACTGCTGGCATGGGCCGCCGCGAGCCGGGCCAACCTGTTACAACGCGAACGTGACCGGCTGAGCGGTCAGGCGCGTGCCGCCGAGCTCAACCTGGCGCGCAATCTGGAAGGGGCCCACGCGGCGCTGCGCTTCGTAAGCGATGAGGCCCGGCGTTGGCCAGCCGGACAGCTGGCCAACGCGCTCAGCCTCCAGATGCAGGCCCTGCGCAACGCGATGCCGGGCGTGCATGCCTTGCAGTGGATCGACGCCGGCGGTCAGGTGCTGGCCAGCAGCCAGGCCGAGCCGGTCGGCCAGGGGATGGCCCAGGCTGCGGTCCTGCGCCGCCTGCAGGAAGGATCCGACCCGTCGCTGCTGATGGTTGCCGAACTGCCCGTCAGCGGCGGCGAGGTGCACTTGCTGGTGCTGGCACTGGCCATCGAGCCTTCGCCGACGGGCCTTGCGGGCGCGGTGGTGGCCACGCTGGACGCGGGCTTCTTCGGCACCGCGCTCGGCTCGGTGCGCTACGCCGACGACATGCAGGCCGA
>DAORNK010000176.1:0-8628 GCA_035440985.1 Rubrivivax sp.
CCGCAACAGCCGTCTGCGCCGCCTGCTGGAACTCAAGGCTCCTGAAATCATCGCCCGCAACGAAAAGCGGATGCTGCAGGAAGCCGTGGACTCGCTGCTGGACAACGGCCGCCGTGGCAAGGCCATGACGGGCGCCAACAAGCGCGCCCTGAAGTCGCTGGCCGACATGATCAAGGGCAAGAGCGGCCGCTTCCGCCAGAACCTGCTGGGCAAGCGCGTCGACTACTCGGGCCGTTCGGTCATCGTGGTGGGCCCGACGCTCAAGCTGCACCAGTGCGGCCTGCCCAAGCTGATGGCCATCGAGCTGTTCAAGCCGTTCATCTTCAGCCGGCTGGAGGCGATGGGCATCGCCACCACCATCAAGGCGGCGAAGAAGGAAGTCGAGAGCGGCACGCCGGTGGTGTGGGACATCCTTGAAGAAGTCATCAAGGAACACCCGGTGCTGCTGAACCGCGCGCCGACGCTGCACCGCCTGGGCATCCAGGCCTTCGAGCCGGTGCTGATCGAGGGCAAGGCGATCCAGCTGCACCCGCTGGTGTGCTCGGCCTTCAACGCCGACTTCGACGGCGACCAGATGGCCGTGCATGTGCCGCTGTCCATCGAGGCCCAGATGGAAGCCCGCACGCTGATGCTGGCGTCCAACAACGTGCTGTTCCCGGCCAACGGCGAACCGTCGATCGTGCCCAGCCAGGACGTCGTGCTGGGGCTGTACTACGCCACCCGCGAGCGCATCAACGGCAAGGGCGAAGGCTTGGTCTTCGCGGACATGCAGGAGCTGCAGCGTGCGCTGGACAACGGCGTGGTGGAAGTCACCGCCCGCATCAGCGTGCGCATGACCGAGTGGGTGAAGGACAAGGACACGGGTGCCTTCACGCCCGAGACCAAGCTCGTCGACACCACGGTCGGCCGCGCGCTGCTGTCGGAGATCCTGCCCAAGGGCCTGCCCTTCGCCTTCATCAACAAGGCGCTGAAGAAGAAGGAGATCTCGCGCCTGATCAACGCCAGCTTCCGCAAGTGCGGCCTGAAGGACACCGTGATCTTCGCCGACAAGCTGCTGCAGAACGGCTTCCGGCTGGCCACGCGCGCCGGTATCTCGATCGCCATCGACGACATGCTGGTGCCCAAGGAGAAGCCCGGCCTGATCGAGCGCGCCGAGAAGGAAGTCAAGGAGATCGAGCAGCAGTACGTCTCGGGCCTGGTGACCGCCGGCGAGCGCTACAACAAGGTGGTCGACATCTGGGGCAAGACCGGCGACGAGGTCGGCAAGGTCATGATGGCCCAGCTGTCCAAGCAGAAGGTGGCCGATCGCAACGGCAAGATGGTGGACCAGGAGTCCTTCAACTCCATCTACATGATGGCCGACTCCGGCGCGCGCGGCTCCGCCGCGCAGATCCGCCAGCTGGCCGGCATGCGCGGTCTGATGGCCAAGCCCGACGGCAGCATCATCGAAACGCCCATCACGGCGAACTTCCGTGAAGGCCTGAACGTGCTGCAGTACTTCATCTCCACGCACGGCGCCCGCAAGGGCCTGGCCGACACGGCGCTGAAGACCGCGAACTCCGGCTACCTGACGCGCCGCCTGGTCGACGTGACGCAGGACCTGGTCGTCACGGAAGACGATTGCGGCACCAGCAACGGCATGAACATGCGTGCGCTGGTCGAAGGTGGCGAGATCATCGAATCGTTGCGCGACCGCATCCTCGGCCGCGTCACAGCGGTTGAGGTGCTGCACCCCGAGACCCAGGAAGTGCTGCTGAGCGCCGGCCAGATGCTGGACGAAGAGGCGCTGGACGTGCTGGAAGCGGCCGGCTGCGACGAAGTCAAGGTGCGCACGGCGCTGACCTGCGACACGCGCTTCGGCATCTGCGCCAAGTGCTACGGCCGCGACCTGGGCCGCGGCGGCCTGGTCAACACCGGCGAGGCCATCGGCGTGATCGCCGCGCAGTCCATCGGCGAGCCGGGCACGCAGCTGACGATGCGTACCTTCCACATCGGGGGTGCGGCCTCGCGCGCGGCGGTGGCCAGCAGCGTCGACGCCAAGAGCGACGGCATCATCGGCTTCAACGCCACGATGCGCTACGTGACCAACGGCAAGGGTGTGCTGGTGGTGATCTCGCGTTCCGGCGAGATCGTGATCAGTGACCAGCATGGCCGTGAGCGCGAGCGCCACAAGCTGCCGTACGGGGCCACGCTGAACATCCGCCCCGACCAGCAGATCAAGGCCGGCACGGTGCTGGCCAACTGGGATCCGCTGACCCGCCCCATCATCACCGAGTTCGCCGGCCGTGCGAAGTTCGAGAACGTCGAAGAGGGCGTGACGGTGGCCAAGCAGGTGGACGAGGTCACCGGCCTGTCCACGCTGGTGGTCATCGACCCGAAGCGCCGCGGTGCGGCCAAGGTCGTGCGGCCGCAGGTCAAGCTGCTGGACGCCGCCGGTGTCGAGGTCAAGATCCCCGGGACCGACCATGCGGTGACCATCGGCTTCCCGGTGGGGGCCCTGATCCAGATCCGCGATGGGCAGGAACTCGCGCCGGGCGAAGTGCTGGCGCGCATCCCGATGGAAGGCCAGAAGACGCGCGACATCACGGGCGGCCTGCCGCGCGTGGCGGAGCTGTTCGAAGCCCGTTCACCGAAGGATGTCGGCCTGCTGGCGGAGATCACCGGCACCATCAGCTTCGGCAAGGAGACCAAGGGCAAGAACCGCCTGCAGATCACCGACCCCGAAGGCCGTGTGCACGAGGAGCTGATCGCCAAGGAGAAGAACATCCTGGTGCACGAAGGCCAGGTGGTGAACAAGGGCGAACTGATCGTCGACGGTTCGGCGGATCCGCAGGACATCCTGCGCCTGCTGGGCATCGAGGAGCTGGCGCGCTACATCGTCGACGAGGTGCAGGACGTCTACCGCCTGCAGGGCGTGAAGATCAACGACAAGCACATCGAGGTGATCGTGCGCCAGATGCTGCGCCGCGTGCAGATCGTCAACCCGGGCGACAGCGGCTACATCGCGGGCGAACAGATCGAACGCTCCGAACTGCTCAACACCAACGAGCAACTGCGCTCCGAAGGCAAGCTACCGGCCACCCACGCCGATGTGCTGCTGGGCATCACCAAGGCCAGCCTGTCCACCGACAGCTTCATCTCGGCGGCTTCGTTCCAGGAAACCACCCGCGTGCTCACCGAGGCGGCCATCATGGGCAAGCGCGACGAGCTGCGGGGCCTGAAGGAGAACGTCATCGTCGGCCGCCTGATCCCGGCCGGTACCGGGATGGCATTCCATGCCGCGCGCAAGGCCAAGGAAGAGATGGACGAGTCCGAGCGCCGGGCCATTGCCATCCAGGAGGCCGAGGAACTGGCCGCCATGCAGCTGGCGCAGGTGGATGCCGCTTCGGGTGGCGACACGGCCGAATGAGCTGATGGCGACATGAGGCCCCGGTGGCGGGGCTGAACGCACGAAGGGGGCGGCGCTGGCCGCCCCTTCTCTTTTCTAGTCCATGCCGTCTCCCGGCACAACGGTTTCCATCGTCGCGCCCAGTCTGATGCTGACTCGGCGGGCCGGGGCATCGATGGCTGTCACCGCGAAGACCAGGCGCGCATGGCCCTCGTGCTGGATGCAGAACGGCAACGCCTTGGTGCCATCGGACAGCGAAGCAGCGAGTTCGGACAGCGCTGCCGTCCTGATCTTCGGCTCTTCGGCATCGGCGAACCCTCCCAAGAGCAGATCGCCGATGCCGGCAATCGGGTCGGATTCGACGATCAGCTGGCCATCTTCGATTGCCACCGAGTAGTGCGCATGGCCGGCGCCCTGGATCGACCGGATCAGGATCTGGTCCTCCTGAGCGACGACGATCGGATCGGGCAACGAAGCCGGCAACGAGCCGACCGGGACGGGGCTCACCTGAAGCGGCGGGAAGACCGCCCTGTCCCGGCCGCAAGCGCAGACGGGCAGGGAGTTGCTGCGCACCTCGTCCCACTCGGGAAGCGGCTGCGCCTTGCCGCACGAGCCGGGAAAGGTGACCGCGATCGGCCCCTTGATCTTGTAGCGATGCCGCACGTACGACAGGCAGGCCGCATGGTGTTCGGGCGTCTGATGCCGGATGTCGTAGGCGCAACGTACGGTTGTCGGGATCGATGTGTCGTCGCTCATCACAAACCTTCCGAAGACGGTGTCCGGATCCTCCTGGCCCATCGAAGGTCCGGCTGACCCGGGTCCAGCGCCAGCGGTGTCAGGACGGTTCGCTCCAGACCCTTCATCAACGGACGCATGCACATCAAGATCACGCTGAAGCCAGCGCCAGATCGGCATGCGTCTGGCCGTGACGCAACGCGTTCACGCAGCGCTCCCAGGCGGCGTCCGGTCGCTCGATGCGGAAGGTGTAGTGGCGGACCGCCGGCAGCACCTTCATCAGGTTCACGGTGGCTGTCACCACCGATTGCACGGTGTGGCCCAACTGCACGACCACCCGGCTGGGTGCGGCGTGCGGAAGCACATGGGCCGATTCGGCTTCGAACACGTCGTCAGCGAGCCGTGTCACGCTCATGGCGATGCTCTGGCCGGCACCCAGCTGCATGTGCGCCGGGCAGCGAAGCGAAAACCGCTGCTCATGCCCGGTCGCGAATCGTTCGGCCGCCTCGGGCGATACCGCAGGCAGGACCGGCGCATACGCTTCAAGCGCGTAGATCGAGCGAAGCAGGCAGCGGCGTTGTTCGTCTAGCTCTTCAAGAACCCGGGTCTGGCGATTGAAGAAGTGATCCATCAGCTCCGGCGTGAGCACCGGATGGTTGGTCGTGAAATAGGGCTGATCCGGATGCCGGATGTTGGCCAGGGTGCAGCCGAAGAAATAGTGGTGAAGGTTCTTCTGCGGACTCCGGTCTCCGTAGACCACCTGCATCCGGTCGTGCGAAGACCCCAGATCCAAACTGGCCCCGACGGCTGGCGCCCCGTTGGCGAAGTCGTAGTTCTCGATGGGCGCCGAGCGAAGTCGTTGAAAGAGCAACAGGGCTTCGTACAGTTCGATGCGATCGGGATTCACGGCGATGACCAGATGCCGGGTATCGAAGTGCCGCGTGCAGTACTCGTAGATGAACTTCAGCAACGGGAACAGGATCTTTCCACCGGTCTTGCGAAAGTCAGGGTGAACCGCCAGCGCCGAGATCTCGGCAATGTTCCCGCCCTTCGCCCGGACGGACCCCAGGTCGAAGGCCGTCTGCATCGGAAAGCCGAAAACGCCCTCGCGCACGATCGACACGGTGCCGACGACCTTGCCATCGAACTTCGCGCACAGGGTCGTCGTGGTCGGCAGCGCGTGGTAGAGCGTCACCCGCATCCCCGAAGGATGCGGCTTCATGAAGCCACTGCTGACGTAGGCGTCGTGCAGCAGCCTGAAGCAGGCTTCGAGTTCCTCGCGCGTCTCGGCGATCTTCAGCACCAGTTTGGGGTGCGGCTCGTCCTCACACTCGACCATCGAGCGGATCAGCCCGAACCGCACTTCGCGAGGCGCGAGCTGCAGTGCCGCGCGCGCCGAGCGGTGGATGATTCGCCTGCCGGCCGAACCCAACGCTGGTGTCACGTCCTACCCCCTACCCGTTTCCTGATCCATCGGAGTGCTCTTGATGCTTCCGGGTCATCTCTTCACCAGGCGCAGATCCGCAGCGGGCGGGGACGTCACCAACGGGGCATCCCGCGCCGAACTCAGGCTCCAGGTACCGGAGCCCGAGTGAGCCGGACCATTTCCGCAGGACAGCGATCTGCGGCGTCCCGCCGCGATCGGCTCGTCACAAAGCGGCCGTACGCGAGTGTGGCGCGACTTTGTGTCTGCACACCCGCTTACTTACATCTGCTTTCCCCGTTGCGGGGTGAGGCCTGGCCGCCAGGTGCGGCACGCGCCATCGCATCGGCCTCAAGCCGTTCGCAAGTCCTTGCGCAGGATCTTGCCCACCGCGCTCTTGGGCAGTTCGTCGCGGAACTCGATGTACTTGGGCCGCTTGTAGGCGGTGAAGTTGTCGCGGCAGTAGCTGGCCACGTCGTCCTCGCTGAGCGTGGGGTCGTCCTTCACGACGAAGAGCTTGACCGCCTCGCCCGATTTTTCGTCGGGGATGCCGATCGCGGCGCACTCCAGCACCCCGGGCAGCAGGCTAACCACCTGCTCGATCTCGTTGGGGTAGACGTTGAAGCCGCTGACCAGGATCATGTCCTTCTTGCGGTCGACGATGCGCACGTAGCCCCGCTCGTCCATGATGCCCACGTCGCCACTCTTGAAGAAGCCGTCGGACGTCATGACCTTGGCGGTTTCGTCAGGGCGGTTCCAGTAGCCGGCCATCACCTGCGGGCCGCGGATGCAGATCTCGCCCGCGCTGCCATGCGGCAGGTCGTTGCCATCGTCGTCTCGAATGGCGATCTCGGTGCTGGGGATGGGCAGGCCGATGGTGCCGGTGAATTCCTGCAGGTCCAGCCGGTTGCTGGTGGCCACCGGCGAGGTCTCCGACAGGCCATAACCTTCGACCACGGGGCAGCCGGTCACCTTGAGCCACTTCTCGGCAGTGGCGCGTTGCACCGCCATGCCGCCGCCATTGCTGACCACCAGGCCTGAAAAGTCCAGCCGGGCAAAGTCCGCGTCGTTGGCCAGCGCATTGAACAGTGTGTTCACGGCCGGAAACATGTTGATCTGGTGCTTGGCCAGCGTGCGGATCAGGCCGGGAATGTCGCGCGGGTTGGGGATCAGCAGGTTCATTGCGCCGAAGTGCGCGCCCATCAGCGCGCAGATGGTGAGCGCGAAGATGTGATACAGCGGCAGCGCGCAGACGATGGTCAGCGGCCGGTCGCCCACCTTGTCCAGCATGGGCTTGAACCAGGCTTCGCACTGCATGATGTTGGCCACCACGTTGCGATGCAGCAGCGTGGCGCCCTTGGACACGCCGGTGGTGCCGCCCGTGTACTGCAGGAAGGCGACATCGTCGCCGCGGATTTCCGGGCGCTTCAGCGACAGGCGTGAGCCGGCCTCGATGACGGCCGCAAAGCGCGTCACCGTACGCCCGCCGTCCAGCGGCAGGGCGAACTCGGGCACCATCTTGGCCAGGTGACGCACGGCGAAGTTGATCCAGCGGCCGTACCAGAAGCCGAGCAGCTCGCCCATCGAAGCCAGCACCACATGCCGGACGCCGCATTCGTCGATGACCTCTTCCAGCGTGTGGGCAAAGTTCTCCAGCACGATCAGTGCGACCGAGCCCGAATCGGTGAGCTGGTGCTGCAGCTCGCGGGCCGTATACAGCGGGTTGACGTTGACGACCACCAGGCCGGCGCGCAGGATGGCCGCGATCGCCACCAGGTATTGCGGCACGTTGGGCATCATCACCGCGACACGGTCGCCGGGGCGCAGGCCCAGCGATTGCAGCCAGGCGCCCATTGCCGTGGAGAGCCGGTCCAGATCGCCGAAGCTCAGCCGGCTGTCCATGCAGGTCAGCGCGTCGCGCCGGGCGTGACGCCGGAACGCGGCCTCCAGCAGCTCGGCCAGGTTGCCGTAGGCGTGGATGTGGGCCTCGGCCGGCACGCCGGGCGGGTAGTGGGAAGTCCAGGGTGTTTGCACGGGAAGCGGGGGGCGGCACAGGCGCCAGCGGGAAAGCCGCATCGTCGCCGCGTGCGTGCCCGCGCAGCTACGGGGGTTGTCCTAACGCGGGGCCGTTCTTGGGGGCGAAGGCGTCACCTCGGGGACATCGCCGCCGGCAAACAGGTGCGCCGCCAGCTCGCGCTCGCGCCGGGTGACGGTCTGCAGGAACTCGCCGGCGCCGCGCATCTCGCCAAAGGTGTCGAAGCCCCGTTCCAGGAAGGCCTGCAGTACACCCAGGCCGGCGGCATGGGCCGGGCCGCGCATCAGGCGCAGGCTGTGGCGCAGCAGGGGGTTGCGGGTGTAGCGATCCAGCGCCGTGCCCACGGTCAGCATGAGCACGATCTGCCGTTCGCGCTGCGATGGCTGACCGACCGCACGCCACGCCTGGCCATAGCGGTGCGCGTCCGGCGCATCGGCGCCCAGCACGCGGGCCATCTGGCTGTCCAGGCTCTCCGACAGCGCATGCAGGTCGGCCAGACAGGCCACGGTGGTCACGATGTCGGCCGGGAACAGCCGCACCAGACCCGGCACGATGCGCGCGAACTGGTCGTCGCGCCGGGTGAAGTCCATCGGGCCATAGAGGTCATCGAGGAAAAAGCGGGCCGCCCGGCCATAGCGCGGGTGGGCCAGCAGATCGGCGTAGCTGGTCTCGAAGCGGCTGTGCTGGAAGGCCTTGAGCGCGACGACCGCCGCGCCCAGTGCCGGGTCCGCCGCGCGCAGCGCCCGTTCGTGGGCCACGCTCTGCAGCCCACGCAGGATCTGTTCACCCCTGGGGTTCATGCGGGATCGAGTGTCGCGCGCTTGCCCGGCCAATGGTTAGTCACCGCGCTCTACGGCAGCCGCGCGCAATGATGCAACACTGGCGGCCATGCGCAGACGATCCTTGATGAAGGTCGGATTGGCCGCTGGCGCGCTGCTGGCGGTTGCTGGTGCCGGGTTGGCCCTGGTCCAGCCTGCCCGCCGCGACGGCAAGTTGACCGAGACCGGGCGCGCGCTGTTCACGGCGCTTGCGCCCGCTGTGCTGGCC
>DAORNK010000177.1:0-8514 GCA_035440985.1 Rubrivivax sp.
GCTGGGGCTGGTCTACGACGATGTGCCCGTCAACCGCCTGCCGGTGGCCGCGCGTTCGCTGCTGGCGCACCTGCTGAAGCTGCGTGCCGACGGCCTGGCCTGCGAATCGGCCGCGGGGTTGTGGGCCGCCGCGTGAAGGCCCGATGAGGGATCAGGAGCGCCGCAGCGGCGCGCGCTGCCAGCGCCCCTCCTGCAGCAGTTCATGCGGCTCGAACTGGCTCTTGTAGGCCATCTTCGGGCTCTGTGCGATCCAGTAGCCCAGGTAGAGGTAGGGCAGGTTGAGCAGCCGGGTCTGCTCGATCTGCCACATCACGCTGCAGGTGCCGTAGCTGGCGCGGGGCTCCGGTTCGTAGAAGGTGTAGACCGCGGACAGCCCGTCGCTGAGCACGTCCAGGATGGACACCATCTTCAGGACCCCGGGCTGGCCATCGGGGCCCGGCTCGCGGAACTCCACCAGCCGTGAGTTGACGCGGCTCTGCAGCAGGAACTGCGTGTACTGGTCGACGCTGTCGTGGTCCATCCCGCCGCCGGTGTGGCGGCCGCTCTGGTAACGCAGGTAGAGCTGGTAGTGCTCGGGCGTGAAGCACAGGCGCAGCACCCGCGCCTTCAGCGCGGCGTGCTGGCGCACGCTGCGCCGCTGGCTGCGCGAAGGCCTGAAGTCCGCCACCGGAATGCGCAGCGGCACGCAGGCCCGGCAACCGTCGCAATACGGGCGGTAGGTGAACAGGCCGCTGCGCCGGAAGCCCGCTTCCACCAGGCCGGAGTAGGTCTCCGCATGGATCAGGTGGCTGGGGGTGGCCACCTGGGAACGGGCCTGGCGGTCCGGCAGGTAGCTGCAGGGATAGGGTGCCGTCGCATAGAACTGCAGTGAGCGCAGCGGCAGGTCCTGGAGGTGTGTCACCGGCGTGGCAGGGCAGTGGGTTGGGGCGGGTCCGTGGCTGGCCCAGGCTGTGGTTCTTCCAGCAGATCCCAGGCTGAATCATCATAGGTCCAATCCGCCGGCGCCGCTTCGACGCCCACGCGGGCCAGGTGGGCCAGGAAGTCCGTGCGCGGCATCTCGCGCGCGCCCAGCGACGCCAGATGGCCGGTGTTCTGCTGGCAATCGATCAGCGCCACGCCCCGCGCGCGGCAGGCCGCCACCAGACCGGCCAGCGCCAGCTTGCTGGCGTCGGTGCGGTGCGAGAACATCGACTCACCAAAGCACATGCCGCCGATGTTGACGAAGTACAGGCCGCCGACACATCGGCCCTCGATCCAGGTCTCCACGCTGTGGGCATGGCCGGCGCGGTGCAGCGCGGTGTAAGCCTGCACCATGTCGGGCACGATCCAGGTGCCGTCCTGGCCTTCGCGCGGGGTCTGGGCACAGGCCATCATCACGGCGCGGAAGTCATGGTCGAAGCGCAGCTCGCAGTCCGGCCGGCGGCGGAACTGGCGCAGGCGTTTGCGCAGCGAGTGCGACATCCGGAAGGCCGCCACCGGCAGCACCATGCGCGGATCGGGGCTCCACCACAGCACCGGCTGGCCGGCGCTGTACCAGGGGAAGATGCCCTGCCGGTAGGCTTCCAGCAGACGTGCCTCGTGGACCTGGCCCCCGGCGGCCACCAGGCCCGGTGCCTCGCTGTCGGGCCCCAACGCGCCCTGCGGGGATGGCAGCGGCGTATCGTCGTCGATCCAGGTCAGCGGCACGGCCTTCGGCTGCCCGGCTTCAGCGGCGGCCCAGCTGCTGCCACAGGAAGGTGTACTCCAGCGCCGACATGCGGGCCCGCTGGGCGTTGTCGGCCGCACCGCCATGGCCGCCTTCGATGTTCTCCCAGTACAGCGGCGCGTGGCCCAGTTCGAGCATGCGTGCGGCCATCTTGCGCGCGTGACCAGGGTGGACCCGGTCATCCCGCGTGCTGGTGGTGAACAGCACCGGTGGCAGCCTGACACCCGCCTTGACGTTCTGGTACGGGCTGTAGCGGCCGATGAAGGCCCAATCCTCGGGCTTGTCGGGGTTGCCGTACTCGGCCATCCACGAAGCGCCTGCCAGCAGCAGGTGGTAGCGGCGCATGTCCAGCAGCGGCACCTGGCAGACCACGGCGTTGAACAACTCCGGCCGCTGCAGCATCACCGCGCCCACCAGCAGGCCACCGTTGCTGCCGCCCTGGATGCCCAGGTGGGCGGGCGAGGTGATCCGCTGCGCGATCAGATCCTCGGCCACGGCCACGAAGTCGTCGTAGCTCTTCTGCTTGTGGGACAGGATCGCCGCCTGGTGCCAGGCCGGGCCGAACTCGCCCCCGCCGCGGATGTTGGCGAGCACGAAGACACCACCCCGGCTGGCCCACACGCGCCCCATCGAGCCGCTGTAGAACGGGGTCTGGGCCAGCTCGAAGCCGCCGTAGCCGTACAGCAGCGTGGGATTCTGGCCATCGGCCTTGGCGCCCTTGGGCCAGACCACGAAGTAGGGGATGGGGGTGCCGTCGGCGCTGATGGTGGAACGCTGTTCGACGCGCATGCCGCTGGCATCGAAGAAGCTCGGCCTGGACTTCATGTGTTCGCGCTCGTCACCGCCGGTGCGGCCCAGCTGCAATGAATCGGGCTGCAGGAAGTCGGCCGCATTGAGCAGGTAGGCCTCGGCCAGCGGGTCCTCGGGCAGCAGCGGGTCGTGCAGGGCGTGCGCCGACAGCCGGCCAGGGTGGGGGGCAGCCACGCTGCGGCGCTGCCAGCGGCCATCGGCCAGGTACCACTCTTCGAGCCGGCTGGCCACGTTGTCCAGCACGTTGAGCACCAGTCGGCTGCGCGTGGCGGTGTAGTCCTCCAGCGAGCGTGTGGCGCTGGGCGTGAACAGGGCCGTGAACTGCCGCTCGCCTTTGAGGAACGCCGCCGCCGGGGTGACCAGCAAGGCGCCGCGAGGCCAGGTCCTGCCCGCCACGGTCCAGTCGCTGCGCAATTCGAGCAGGAGGTACTCGCGCCAGAAGGCCAACTTGGCATCCTCGGGTTTGGCGATGGCCTGCAAGGCCGTGCCCTGCAGCAGAAACTGCTGATCGCGGTAGAAGCTCGACGCGCGCCCGAAGGTCGTGCGCTCGAAGCCCGGGGTGTGGTCGACGCTGACCCACGCGAAGATGTCGCGCGGCCCGGCTTCGAACACCGTCACCGCATCGGCCAGCGCCTGGCCCCGCCGCCAGCGCTTGATGATGCGCGGGTAGCCCGCCTCGGAAAGCGAGCCGGGGCCGAAGTCGGTGGCCACGTAGACCGTGTCGGCGTCCAGCCAGTCGACGCTGCTCTTGGCCTCGGGCAGTTCGAAGCCTTTGGCGACGAAACGCCTGTCCACGGTGTCGAACTCGCGCACCACGGTGGCATCGGCCCCGCCCCGTGACAATGAAACCAGGCAGCGCCGGTAGTCGGGCCCGTGGCAGGTGGCGCCGGCCCAGACCCAGTTCTCCTTCTCGGCCTGGCCCAGGGCATCGATGTCGATCACCGTTTCCCAGGCCGGCCGGGCCTTGCGGTACTCGACCAGGGTGGTGCGCCGCCACAGGCCGCGCGGGTGGTCGGCGTCGCGCCACAGGTTGTAGAACCAGTCGCCACGGCGCGACACCGCGGGGATCTGCTCGCGCGAATCCAGCACCTCGAGGATGGCGCGTTCGGTGGCCTGGTACCCGGGCTGCGCCTGCAGCCGCTTTTCGGACAGTGCGTTGCGTTCGCGCACCCACGCCAGGGCTTTGTCCCCCTGCACGTCTTCGAGCCAGAGGTAGGGGTCTTGTTCGGTTTGGGCCATGGTCGGGGTGCAGCTCATCAGGCCGGCCAGCAAGGCCGGCAGAAGCCGGATCAGGTGATGGAACTTCATGCGGATGCGGAGGGCCCCTGCAGGGCCTGGGGCTGGATCTCGACACTGTCGCTGTCGGTGCCAACCCAGACATGGCCTTCCTGAACCGTGACCTGGATCTGCATCGAACGCCGGGCCAGCGTCGCCAGTGCCTGGGCCTGCGCCGCCGGCAGCTGCCAGACGGTCAGGTTGCCCAGGCGGGCCACCTTGGGCTGGAGCGCCGCCCACCAGATGGGGCTGGCGCTGCCGTAGCAGTAGACCGTGACCCGGCGTGCGCGGCCGCAGGCCTTGGCGAGGCGGCGTTCGTCGGGCTGTCCCACTTCCATCCAGTGCAGCAGCTGGCCGGTCAGGTCGTGCTGCCAGAGGTCGGGCTCGTCGCTGTCCGACAGGCCACGCGCGAACTGCAGGGCGCCGCCGTGGTCGCTGGCAGGGACCTGCAGCGCAAAGGCCAGCAGGCGGACCATCAGGCGCTCTTCGGTTTCGGAGGGATGCAGGGCCAGCGTCAGCGCGTGGTCCGCGTACAGCGCCCGGTCCATGTCGGCGATCTGCAGCGCCGCCTTGTAGATGGTGGACTTGAGGGCCATCAGCGGCTCCAGGCGCGCGCGGTTTGCCGGCGGACGGCTGGCACAGGCGGGGGGACGGCAAAGGGCATGGAGCGATCGAAGGCGGTGCAGCCGCGCACTGTGCCACAGCCCGGGGCGGGCGCTGGCGAGGGTGGCATCATTGATACTTTGGCCGGCCGGTGCCGGCTTCCCAGAGGTCGAAGATGAAGCTCACCCCTTTCGTGCTCGCCGGTGCCCTGCTGCTGGGTTCCACCTGGGTGCAGGCCCAGACCACGCCGGCCAAGCCGGCCGCCAAACCCGCGGCCAAGCCAGCCGCCCAGCCGGCTGCGAAAGCGCCTGCGAAACCGGCTGCGGACGGCAAGACGCTGCAGATGGGCGGCAGTGGCACGAGCGGCGGCCCCATCCTGACCCGTGACGAGTTGCGGGCCTGTTTCAAGGATGAAGAGGCGATCCGCAACCGCCTCACCGAGCATGAAGCCGCCCGTGCGCCGCTGGATCAGGACAAGGCATCGATCACCGCCGAGCAGAAGACACTGGCCGAGCTGCGCGTGCCGGTGGACGAAGCCAAGAAGAAGGCTGAGGACTTCACGGCCCGGCTCAAGGCCTACGGGGCTCGTGTCGAGAGCTGGAATCAGCGCGTGACGGCCCACAACGACGAGAAGCGGCAGGGTCCGCAGTGGGAGCGCCAGGGCAAGGAACTCGCGGCCGAGCGCACGGCCATCGAGAAGGAACGTGCCGACTTCGAGGTCGAGAAGAACACCCTGCAGGCCAGCAGCGATGAAGCCGTGCGCAACTTCAACAACAAGGCGCAGGCGCTGGAGGTGCGCATCAACGACTGGAACCAGCGCAACGGCAAGTGGAACGAAGCTTCCGCAGCGATCGAATCCGACCGCAAGGCCTGGGTGGCCGCCTGTGCCGACCGCCGCTACCGCGAGGAAGACGAACAAGCCATCCGGCGCGGCAAGTGAGCGTGCGATGAGCACCCGCAACCCGTCTGCCCCGTCCCCCGCCCCGGACCGCGACGGGGTGCGCGCTTGAACAACAATCCCCTGTTGCAGGCCTGGGACACCCCCTACGGCCTGCCGCCCTTCGCGCAGATCCGGCCCGAGCATTTCGAGCCAGCGCTGAACCACGCGATGCAGCTTCACCGGGCCGAGGTGGCGGCCATCGCGGGGCAGTCCGAACCCGCCAGCTTCGACAACACGCTGGCCTCCTTCGATCGCGCCGGACGCCTGCTGGACGCCGTCGCGATGGCCTTCTACAACCTGACTTCCTCGGCCACCAGCCCGGCGTTGCAGGCGGTGCAGCGAGCCGTGGCCGGCCCCCTGGCCGCCCACTACAGTGCCGTCTACCAGGATGCCCGGCTGTTCGCGCGCATCGACGAGCTGCATGCCCGGCGCGCCGAACTGGGGCTGGCCGCCGAGCCCTTGCGCCTGCTGGAGCGTACCCATCTGGCATTCGTGCGTGCCGGCGCCCGATTGCCGGCGGCGGCGCGCCAACGCCATGCGCAGATCATGGAAGACCTGGCGCGGCTGACCACGCGCTTTGCGCAGAACGTGCTGCACGACGAATCCAGCTGGCATCTCGAGTTGCCGGACGAGGCGGCCCTGGCCGGCCTGCCGACGTTCGTGCGGGCGGCGGCCCGGCAGGCGGCTGCATCGCGCGGGCTGCCCGGCCATGTCATCGGGCTGAGCCGCTCGCTGGTGATGCCCTTCCTGAGTTTTTCCACCCGGCGCGACCTGCGCGAGCAGGTGTGGCGGGCCTGGACCGGCCGGGGCGAACATCCGGGTGAACACGACAACCGCGAGGTGGCGCGCGACATCCTGCGCCTGCGCCGCGAACTGGCGACGCTGCATGGCCATGCCTGTTTCGCCGACCATGCCCTGGCCGACACGATGGCGCGCAGCCGCTCGGCCGTGCAGGGCCTGCTGGACGAAGTCTGGCCGCGCGCGCTGGCCGCGCTCGCGCGTGAACGCGCCGAACTGCTGGCCGTCATGCGCGCCGAAGGCGTGGACCATGCCATCGAAGCCTGGGACTGGCGTTTCTGGGCCGAGAAGGTTCGTCTGCAGCGCTACGCGCTCGACGATGCCGAGATCAAGCCCTATTTCGCCTTGGATCGGGTGGCCGAAGCGGCTTTCGATTGCGCCGGGCGTCTGTTCGGGCTGCGCTTCACGCCGCGGACGGACCTGCCCGTCTACCATCCCGATGTGAAGGCCTACGAGGTGAGCGACGCCACGGGTCGGATCGTGGGCGTGTTCCTGCAGGACAACTTCGCGCGGCCCAACAAGCGCAGCGGCGCCTGGATGAGTTCGCTGCGCCTGCAAAGCCGCAATGCCGATGCAGGGGGCGGCAGCGAACTGCCGGTGATCCTGAACAACAACAACTTCGCCGGGGCCGGCACCGCCGCAGGCGGGGAACCCACGCTGCTGTCGCTGGACGACGCGCGCACCCTGTTCCACGAGTTCGGCCACGGCTTGCACGGCCTGCTGTCCAACGTGACCTACGCCACCCTGTCGGGCACCCAGGTGCTGCGCGACTTCGTCGAGCTGCCTTCGCAGCTCTTCGAGCACTGGATCACCGAGCCCGAGGTGCTGCAGCGCCATGCGCGGCATTGGCAGACCGGCCAGCCCATGCCCGCGGAACTGATGGCACGGCTGCAGCGGGCGCGGCAGTTCAACCAGGGCTACGAAACGGTGCGCTACACGGCCAGCGCGCTGGTCGATCTGGCCGTGCACTCGTTGCCCGATACCGAACCGCCGGCCGACCTGTGCCGGTTCGAGGCCGATCTGCTGGCCAGGCTGGGGCTGCCGCAGGGCGTGGAGCTGAACCACCGGCTCGTGCACTTCCAGCATCTGTTCGCGGGTTCGGCCTATGCCGCGGCCTACTACGTCTACCTGTGGGCCGAAGTGCTGGATGCCGATGGCTACGACGCTTTTGTCGAAGCCGGCAGCCCCTTCGACGCCGAAGTCGCGGCGCGCCTGAAGCGCCACATCTACAGCAGCGGCAACAGCGTAGAGCCGGGCGCTGCCTACCAGGCCTTCAGGGGGCGCGCGGCCACGGTCACGCCGCTGCTGCGCAAGCGTGGACTGCTCGAGGTGGCCTGACCGGCCCGCGATTCGAAGAAGTCCAGCAGCGGCGCGTTGTAGGCGTCCTGCCAGGCGTGGGCCTCCGCGCTGCGTGGGCCTCCGTCCAGCGTGAAGGCGGCTTCTTGCGGGAAGCCCCGCGCCGCCAACTGGGACCGGACCTTGTCGACGCAGGACCGGTCGTTGATGCCGTCCTGCGCGTGGTGGAAGACCTTGAACGGTGGCTTCACCGCGATGCCGCTGCCGTCCCAGGGCCTTTCATTCGGGTAGGCGCTGGCCCTGCAGGCATCCGGCTCGATGATCTGGCGCCGTGTCTCGGCGTCGAAGCCCGCGCCGGCCACGTTCGGGCGGTCGCCGGCGCGGCGAGTGCAGTCGCGATACCAGCCGTAGGGGTCGCCGCTGGCGACCGGCGCGAAGGCGCTGATTCGATCCGCGAAGTGGCTGGCCAGGCGCACCGTCATGTAGCCGCCGGAGGAGTGCCCGGTGACAAAGACCTCGGCGCGCGAGCCGGCCGGGCGCCGGGCCGGCATCAGGCGCGCCAGCAGCTCGTCCACGAAGGGCAGATCCAGGTTGGCACGCGCGCGCACCTCGTCGTCCCAGACCTTGCCGCACAGGCGGTTTTCGTGGTCGGTGATCTGGTCCGACGAGTCCAGCAGGAAGACGGCAAAACCGCGCGCCAGGGCCTGATCCGGGGCCGGCTTGACGCAATATATAAGATGATGCTAAATTAGCAATATCTAAAATTAAGGGTCCGAATGCTCGACCCGGTGGACATCGCCCTCCTGCAACGCAAGGGACCCGAAGTCGCCGCCATCCTGCAGCACGACCAGCGCACCGCGTGTCCAGGGCCCGGTGGGGGCCTTCCACAGCACGAGCCTGGTCTGCCCCTGCGTCAGGATGACCTCGCGGGCCCAGCCGCGGGCCTGGCACTGCTGCTCCTGGACCGTGGGTGCGGGCCCGGGGTCGAGTGGCTCGGCGCCGCCGCTGCCGCCGCCGCAGCCGGCGAGGGTCAAGGCCCATGCCACCAGGCTGGCCGATGAGCGGCGCCGGCCGCGGCTTGGCGGGG
>DAORNK010000178.1:0-8510 GCA_035440985.1 Rubrivivax sp.
CACGTGCACGGCGCCGACCTCGGCGCGCACGTCATCCGCGCCATCGTCGAACGCAACGACATCCCGCCTGCGGAGTACGACGACGTGATCTTCGGCTGCGTCGACACCATCGGCGCATTGGCCGGCGACATCGCGCGCACGGCCTGGCTGGCCGCCGGCATGCCGCTCAACGTGCCGGGCACCACCGTCGACCGCCAGTGCGGCAGCTCGCAGCAGGCGGTGCACTTTGCCGCGCAGGCGGTGATGAGCGGCGCGCAGGACGTGGTGCTGGCCGGCGGCGTGCAGACGATGTCGAGCATCCCCATCTCGTCGGCCATGCTCGCCGGCCAGCCGCTGGGCTTCACGACACCCTTTGCCGAAAGCCTGGGCTGGCGGGCCCGCTTCGGCGACGCGCCGGTGAACCAGTTCTACGCCGCGCAGCGCATCGCCGACCACTGGGACTGCAGCCGCGAGGCGATGGAGGTCTTCGCAAAGGAAAGCCACGACCGCGCGCTCCGCGCGATCGCCGAGGGCCGCTTCGACCGCGAAGTCGTGCCTTACCCGCTGGCCGGTGGCAGCTTCCGCATGGACGAAACCGCGCGTGCCAGCACGCTGGAGAAGATGGCGACGCTGCAGCCCGTCGACCCGGCCTATCCGAAGATCACCGCCGCCGTCTCCAGCTCGACCTGCGACGCCGCGTCGGCGGTGCTGGTGGTCTCGGAGCTGGCGCTCAGGCGCTACGGCCTGAAGCCGCGTGCCCGCATCGTGCACCTGTCGGTGCGTGCCGACGACCCGATCTGGCACCTGACCGCACCCATCCCCGCCACCGCGCACGCCTTGAAGAAGGCCGGCATGCAGCTCGAGGACATCGACCGCGTCGAGATCAACGAAGCCTTCGCGTCGGTGGTGATGGCCTGGCTGAAGGAAACCGGCTATCCGCAAGCACGCACCAACGTCAACGGCGGCGCCATCGCGCTGGGCCACCCGCTGGGCGCCAGCGGCACCAAGCTGATGACGACGCTGCTGCACGAACTGGAGCGCAGCGGTGGGCGCTACGGCCTGCAGACGATGTGCGAAGGCGGCGGGCAGGCCAACGTCACGATCATCGAACGGCTGGGCTGACGAGGCGCGGGATCCGGGCAACGGGTACTGGGTCGGCGGCCGCTGCCCAAGCGCGTTCGGCGTTCGTGTATTCGCGAATCCGGTCCAGGCAGTCGCGAATGTGCGCCAGCAGCACCCGGTCGGCGTCGGGTCAGGGTTCGCAGCGGTACGGCGCGCGCCATCACACGCTCGCGCAGTGCAGGGTGCAAGCTCGCGTCGATGACGACATCCACACGGCGGCCCAGCAACTCCTGGGCATCCAGCAACAGGCCGCCCAAGGCAAAGCCGCTGGTCCCTGGGGACAGACCCTGGCGGCGTGCGTCAACCGATCAGGCTGCGACCGACCGGTGGATTGCGCTACGTTGGCAGTTGACGTTCGAGACCGGCCGATCTGGCCGCTTCTTGCATCCTGACTGGCCAAGGCGCCAGTTCAAGTGGAATGCTTTCAGGCGGCATGGGATGGAGCCATCGACCCGATGTGAGGACTTGGGCAGTCCCGTATAGCCGACAATGCCTGTGGGGCCTGCCGGTGCGCCAGGCGCAGCGATGCTGCCCCCGTCGCTGCTGAAGTCACTCCACTCTCGCATTCGGCCCTGGACGGTCACGTCGGAGGCATCAACAGGCCCGCACCGAAGGCGTAGGGCGTGCTACTGGCCAGCAGATGGGGTTCCTGGATGGCGCCTGACTTCAGCACGCGGTCCAGGCCAATCAGCAGGTCGGCCGAGCCCACATGCCCGGTCTCGGGTCCGGTCAGCACGAAGCGCTCGATGGGGATGCCGATCACCTGGGCGATCATCTGCAGGAACATGGCGGCCGTCTGGTTGATGATGACGCGGTCGGGCGCAGTGCCGAAGCGCTTCTTCAGGGCTGCCAGGCTGCTGGAATAGCCGTGAGCATAGCGATCGCGGATGTCGGCCCGCGAGGTCCCCATGAACAGGCGTTCGGCCGGATTGGCGCCGGCCGGCGCCACCGGATGGCGGGTGCCGCCGTACTTCACCAGCACCAGGCCGTTCAGGTCGCCTTGGGTCGTGAATTCCGCACCCTGGAAGATCGCCTTGGCCCCATGGGGCGTGCCCTGGGATACCACGGCAGCGCTGGCACCGTCGCCGTGCGCCCACAGGCCCATGCTTGCCACGGAGCCGTGGTCCACGGTGTAGGACCACCGCTCTGCCGTGACGATGGCTGCCACACCGCCGCCGTGGGTCGCAAGCCACCCCTGCGCCATGTCCAGCGCCGACAACCCCCCGAGGCAACCTATGGTCATGTCCAGGCCCAGGCAGGCGCCGGTTGCACCACAGATTTGCATGATTTCCATGGCCACGGAGAAGGACGGCAAGTGGTCGCGCGAAATGCCGGCAAACAGCACCAGCCGAAGCTCTTCAGGCGACACGCCGGCATCGGCGAGTGCGGCCTGGAGGGCGGTCGCGCCCATGGTGCTGGGATGATCGTCTTCCAAGGCATGACAGACATTGGGCCAGCCCACATAGGCGCTGACGTCGGCACCCGCCGCAGCGGCCACCTCGCGCACCGAACGGGCCGGCGGCAGGTAGATGCCGGTGCCCAGAATCGACAGGACTGCGCTCGGGTTCATGGTGCTTCATCCTTCAACAGACGCTCCACAGCTTCGGCGATCTGGGTCGCCCGTTGTCGCAGTACGTCGTCCGGGACCATCTGGGTCGGATGGTCGATCACGATGGCAGGCAACGGCCGGTCTGCCGGCTGATAGGCCATGCACCGGCTGACCTGGTCCCCGAAAGGCTGGGTCAAGACAGCGAATCCGGCAACGCCGGCCCGCTGCAACAAGATGGAGTCAAGCGAACTGCCCGACGAGCAACTCCCTCAGTCGGAGATGCCGCACAGGACGAGTCCGGGCTCCTCAGACAGGGAGGCCAGGAGCGCCGTCGGCATGGGAATGCTGGCGTCATCCTTCTGCAGGATCTCCTCCCGAACCTCGATACCACGCTGTCGCAGGATCTGCTGCGCAAACTGCATGATGGTCATGGAGTTAGGCTTCTTGTGGTCCAGGAAGGTGACGCGAGGCACCTTGGGCTTGAGCGTGATCCGGATCGGATCCAGCTCGGGCCGGGGGATGGGGTTCACCAGCACCTCGCAAGCGACCTCGCCACAACTCATCAGTTGTTGGGCGGGGACCTTGTCTATCTTGGGATTGCTCATTCTTCAGCTCCGTAAAAGCGCTTCGATTCAGAGGCCTTCGATCTGCCTGCAAACGACACTCTGGCTGCCAGCCCAACGCGGAATGACGGCAGAGAATCTGCCGCCGGCGGCGCCGCATTCAATGAAGGTCAGCTGGTCCGGTGTTTTCAGCGGTGTGCGCATCGCGCCCAACTCCACTTCTGCGTACTCCAGGGGCGGAATGGCAATCCGCCCAACCTTCACCAGATCATCCGTCTGTCGCCGGGCATTCTTGTGAATGTAGGCGCGCGCCTGTTCGCGCGTGAAGTCCGGCTTCACCAGCGCCATGTGGTCTGGCGGAATGACCACCACATAACCCGAAGAGCGGTAATACCAGGCAGTCTGTCCAAAATGCGTCATGCAGTCGCCAATGGTGTCCAGGATCGCGCCCCCGGTCCGGGCATAGTGGTTGTTGCAGGAGTTCGGTCCTTCGCTCGACATGATCGATACGGCGGAGACCTCGGCGGCCAGCCCGAATTGGGTGTGGTAAGGCCCCCAGGCTGTTTCTGGATGCTCCGCGATGCAGAAGGACAGGCGGCCGGGATGGCCCACGGTGCCGTGGGACTGCAGCACGCCACCGCCCTTGCCGCAGAACAGCCGCAACATCTGGGCAAAGCGCCCCACGGTGGCGTTGATCCGGCTGTTGGCACCCAAGGCGTTGGCATCGTGCACGAAACCCAGGGCCGCCACGACCGGGCCGCTGACGATTACCAGCACGCTGGCCCCGCCCGTGGTCACTTCCACTCCGCTGACGTTGAACCGGGGATCCAGGATGGCCAGTGCCAGCGCCCGCAACACCGGCGCGTATTCGCGCCTGCAACCGGCCATCACGGCGGTGGCTGCCACCTGCTCGGCTCGAACCTTGATGCTCTGGTCTGGAATCTCCCCCACCACCTCGCTGGCGTGCCAGCCCAGGGCTTCGAGCATGGGATCCACCAGACTTCCATAGGGCGGTATCACGGGCAGGCCGTCGGACCAGCCGCTGTCCATGCACTTCTCGATGTCATCCAGTACGCCGTGGCTCACGGTTGCTCCTCCCTTGGCCGACACATCCGGAACTGATTCGATGGTTTGCGGGGTTTCGCATGAATCATGGCGGAAGAGGCAGGAGTCGAACCCACCAAGCACCTCATCGGCACCTCTCTGGTTTTGAAGACCAGGTGCCCCACCGGGGGCATCGCTCTTCCATCGTTGATCACGCCAGAATCCTCATGGGCAACGCAGCGTCGCGGATCCGGCGAGTGCCGCCCTGGCGCTGAGTAAATTGAATGCGGTCGAAATACTCGAGGATCTCGATGGTGAGGTCACGCCCCAGATCCAGGTGGGTCTTCGCTTCGATCACCGTGAAGCTGTCCTGTCGAGCGGCCAGCAAGTTGATCTCGACGGCCAGGCCTTTCAGCACTTCCGGCAAGGCCACCCGCTTCGGACTGATCTGGCGCAGGTTGCCGGACTTCAGCGCCAACCCGATGACGGCCGTTTGCACCTTCTGGCCCAGTTGCAGCTCCCGCTCGATTTCCGACAACAGAGGAATACGAAAGCCGCCCTGGGTCAGAAAAGCCTGCAGGCGCCCCCAGGCCGCTTGCATCACCGGCGATGTTGCGGGGCGATGGTTCGCACATCTGACGCGCCCGCCGGCCAGTTGCAGGCGCTTATCGTGCACCAGGGCTTCCAGGGCCACAGAAGCGATGTCTGGCGCCAAGCCGCCTCCGACCACGTTGCAGGCTCGCAGCAGCACGGCGTGGGGCATGCCCGTGTCCATGGGGTGCTGTGCATGCCAGTCGACCACCTGACGATACAGACGCTCCCGCTGGGCGATCCAATCATCCTGGTTGATCAGCCAATCGCCCGCCTCCAGCCGCACGCGCACCCGACCCGCCAGATCCGGCAATTGCAGCAGCTCATCGATCTCGGCCTCCTGCAGGTTCAGACACACCCCGAACTCACGCAAGTTCACCGGCGGCCAGCCCGGCTGGGAGCAATGACGCAGGATCTCCGCCGGCTCGCTCCGATTCAGGGCTTGCAGCCGATCGAGGCGCGAAGCCCGGCGCTTGTGCCACTGGGGGGCCAGTGGGCTCAACACTTCGCCGCCGCCGAGCACCACGCTCTCGCTGTCGTCCTGGATCAGAAAGCGATCGCCCCAGCACACCTGCAGGGGCTCATTGAGAATGAACTGCACCAACCGTTCCGGGCTGGCCATCGGCCGGCCTGTGTCAAAGGCTGCGGTCTCTGGCTCGAGAAAGAACAGCTTGGCCGACAGGCGTCGAGCGCCAAGATAGAGCTTGACAGGCTGCAGCTGCTTCAAGGGGAAGGGCAGGTTGTCGAGCAGGTGCAGGCGAACATCGAGACGCTGGCTCGGTGCCACGCAACGGGGATCGGCCAGCATGTCGCCCCGCTGAATATCGTCCCGCTCCACATCGCCCATCAGGTTCAGGGCGCAACGCTGACCGGCCTGCCCCGTGCTGGCGACCTCGTCCTGGGCATGGAGGCCCCGCACCCGCACCTTGATTCCTTCGGTGCCGGACTTGGCTGCGTACAGGCGCAAGGTGTCGCCCACCGCCACACGGCCGGCGATGGCCGTACCGGTCACGATCAGCCCTGTGCCTTTGAGCACGAAGGCCCGGTCGATCGAGAGGCGGAAGTGGCCGCGAACCGCCGCCTCCTGTTGTGCTGCGGCGCGAGCGTCGAGTTCGCCAGCCAGTTCCGCGATACCGAATCCGGACAGATTGGAGACGGGAAACACAGGCGCCGCGGGCAGCAGGCCGCGCAGCGTCTCACCCAGGGCATGCACCTGTTCGGGTGCAACCCGATCCGTCTTGGTGATGACGGCCAGGATGTCTCTCACACCGAGCAGATCCATCACACGCAGGTGTTCCAGGGTCTGGGGCATCACACCCTCGCCGGCATCCACCACCAGCATGCCCAGGTCGACGCCGCGGACGCCGGCAATCATGGTGTTGATGAAGCGACGGTGGCCTGGCACGTCAATGAAGCCAAGGGACGCCCCGGCAGCCGTCTTGCGGTAGGCGAAGCCCAGTGCAATGGTCATGCCCCGGCGCTGCTCCTCCGCCAGCCGATCCGTGTTCACGCCGGTCAACTGCCTGACCAGGGATGTCTTGCCATGATCCACATGGCCGGCCGTTGCGACGATCATGCCTGTCGTTCCAGACCATCGAACCTGTTGCCGGGGTCGTGCGCCGGCCGTCGGTAAGCGGAACGGGCCATGATTTCTGGCACGCTGAAGGAGCCGCCCATGCCCACCGGTTCACCTCGGGAGCTGACTACTCCGCCGCCCATCTGCCGCCGTACGTCGCCCACAGCGGGCTGCGCTCGACGCACGTCAGGATCGAAGTCGGGTCGGCTCATAGTCGTATTCCAGCAGCGACCTCACCGGCTTTCCGTCGGACCCACATCCCTCGCCGGGGCCGCCATCTGGCTTGGCGGTCCATCAGACGCAGCCATTGCCGCGCCCAACGACACGATGACCACTTCGTCGTTCGAGCAATGGGTCGGCAGTGCAGGGTTCATGTCGGGAGCTGGACTACGGGAAGGAAACCGGCATCCATCGTCAGCGTTCGACTTAGCCGTGCAATCGCTTAAACGGACGATGCGCAGGTTGTGGTTCCTCAAACCGCTGGGGCCCCATCTTGGCCGTCCAGGCTGTTCGCCCCGCACTGCGAGCGACAGCGCCACCACGAGGGACCTGGTGGTCAGAGCGTCTACCCATTGACCGGCTGCTCCAGGATGGTTGCGTACACCTCAGTTCGCTGCGAAGCTGCCGGTCGCAAGCGCCTGCAGATGGCCGACTACCGAAGGCCGCGGAAGGCTGCCTTGCAGCCGCAGGATGCGGAATCGCCAGGTTGGGCGTCGGGCAGTCTTGGGGCAGCCAGACCGTCGAGATGGGGTCGGATGCCTTTGCTCACCCCGGCGATTCCGATGACGCCATCGGTCCGGCCCGCTGGCCTTCGCCGGGAGTCTGCGCCCCTTGCGCCAGGGGCGACGGCAGTCGTCTCCGCCTCCGATCGCGACCGTTCCCCTCAGCGCCCCCATCGGCGTCGGGCCCCTGCCCGGATCAGAGGACTTCTGACTCGTCCATCGGGACGATGCCCCCGGGGCCGGTCGCACGGAGCATGCGGCTTGTTCCGTATTCCGGCCCTGGCGGCCAGCACCCCATGCGCCTCTGCGACAACCGAACCGTTCTCATCACAGGCGCCGGCGGCGGCCTGGGCCGCGCCTATGCGCTGGCCTTCGCGGCCGAAGGGGCCGCCGTCGTCGTCAACGACATCCGGCGCGAAGCGGCCGAAGCCGTGGTGGCCGAGATAACTGGCGCAGGCGGCCGTGCACTGGCCGACAGCGGCGACATCACCACCATGGCCGGCGCGCAGGCCATCGTCGACGCCGCGGTGGCCGCCTTCGGCGAGGTGCACGTGCTCGTCAACAACGCCGGCGTGCTGCGCGACCGCATGTTCCTCAGCCTATCCGAGGACGACTGGGACACCGTGATGCGCGTGCACCTGAAGGGCCACTTCTGCCTGGCCAACGTGCTGGGCCGGCGCTGGCGCGACGCGAAGAAGGCCGGCCAGCCGGTCGACGCGCGCATCGTCAACACGAGCTCGGGCGCCGGGCTGCAAGGCTCCATCGGCCAGAGCAACTACGCCGCGGCCAAGGCCGGCATCGCCGGGCTGACGCTGGTGCAGGCGGCGGAACTGGCACGCTACGGCATCACCGTCAACTGCCTGGCGCCGGCGGCGCGTACCTCCATGACCGAGAGTGCGATGCCCGACATGGTTAAGAAGCCCGAGAGCGGCTTCGACGTCTGGGACCCGATGAACGTGGCGTCCATCGTTGTCTGGCTGGGCAGCGCGCAGTCGGCCCATGTCACCGGGCGCTGTTTCGAGGCCAAGGGCGGCGAGCTGTCCATCGCCGAGGGCTGGCACACCGGCGCCATCGTCGACAAGCGTGCGCGCTGGCACCCCGCCGAGCTGGGCGCCGTGGTCGACCGCCTGATCGCCGAAGGCCGGCCGGCGCAGAAGGTCTACGGCACGTGACGGCGGTGTCGGCACCGGCACCGGCCCTCATGCCCGCGGTGGACTTGGGCCTCAGCGACGAGCAGCGCCAGATCGCGCAGGCCATGCAGGACCTGCTGGCGCGCGAAAGCGACTCTGCAGCCGTGCGGCGCGCCGCCTTCGGGGGCGACGGCTTCGACCGTGCGCTCTGGCGCCACGTGGCCGACCTGGGCG
>DAORNK010000179.1:0-8507 GCA_035440985.1 Rubrivivax sp.
TCCATGACCCAGGCCAGTGCGCCCGGGCCGGCGGCGTCGCTGGCCACCAGGCGCGGCGTGCCGCGCGACAGCACCCGGTGCTCGCGCCGCAGCGCAGTGGTCCTGGCGATGAAGCGGTAGAGCGCATGCTGCGGGTCGAAGTGGTCGCGCCCGCCGCTGCCCCAGCCGCGCGCGAACATCGAGGCACGTTGCTGCGTGAAGCCCTGTTCGGTGCCGTAGTAGATGACCGGAATGCCGGGCAGCGTCATCAGGGCCAGCAGCGCCTGGCGCAGGCCTGCCCTGCTGCCACCGGCCAGGAAGCGGTCCACATCGTGGTTGTCCACGAAGCTGGGCATCAGGTGCGGCCGCGCATGCAGGCGCTGGCTGGCACGGATGCGGTGGCCCAGATCGGCCGTCGGCCGGCCGCGCGCAAACACATCGCCCAGGGCACCGTACAGGGGGAAGTTGAGCATGCCCGGCAGCAGCGCGCGGCCGTCGGCCCCCGTCATGTAGCGCTCGATCTTGCGTGCCGCCTGGTCCTGCAGCGGCTTGTCGATGCCGAAGCCCTCGCCGAAGACGTGGAACTGCCGCCGCCCTGTCGCCCGGGCCACCGTCAGCACACCCGGCGCGCGGGCATCCCGGGCCCGCAGGAAGTCGGCAAAGGCCTGCGGCGGCACATAGAAGGCCGTGTCCACGCGGAAGGCATCCACCCCCACCTCGCGGATCCAGTAGCCGTAACTGCGGCGCAGCGCGCGCCGCACCTCGGGGTTTTCGGTGTTCAGGTCGTCCAGCCCGGACATCTGGAAGTTCAGTTCCTGCCGCGGGTCGGTGTAGTCGGCCACATCGGGTGTCCAGTGATAGATGGCCGCGCCGCGCTGGGCCGGATCCCGGGGGTCGTTGCGGTCGAAGGGGGCCTGGCTGGGGCGGGGCACGGGTGGTGTGCGGTCGTGCGCTTCCCAACCGTGGGCCGGGTCCGTTGCGCGCCAGCGGTCGCGATAGGTGAAGAAGTTGCCCATGTGGTTGAGCACGATGTCCTGCACCAGGAACATGCCGCGCCCGTGCAGGCTGCGCGACAGCTCGCGGTAGTCGTGCAGCGTCCCCAGGTGGCGGTCGACGCGCATCAAGTGCTCGGCCCAGTAGCCGTGATAGCCGGCGTGGCTGCCACTCGGGTCCAGCCACTGGTTGGCCACCGGCGGCGTGATCCACAGTGCGGTCGCGCCCAGGCCCTGCACGTAGTCCAGCCGCTGCGTCAGGCCGCGCAGGTCGCCGCCGTTGTAGCGGTCGGCTCTGGCCGCGTCGAACTCGCCGGCGCGCTGGTCGTTGTTGCCGGGGTCACCGTCCGCAAAACGATCGGTCAGCACGAAGTAGATGATCTGGTCGCGCCAGTCCGGCGAGGGCACGTGCACCGGCCCGCTTGCAGGTGGCGCCTGGGTGCCGGGCAGCGGCGCCGCCTGCGCTCCGTCAACCGCAGTCAGCCAGATCAAGGCCGCCAGCAGGCCGGGCATCACCTGGGGCGCAATCGGTCGGAACACGGGGGCCATAGGCTGGGCAGTGTAGGCAAGCCCCGCTCCCGCCCCGATGCGGGTTGGGCCCCAGCGCCGGTCTCGCACGTTGTTTTTTCGCCAATGTAGTTTTGCTACATCTCCGCCACCCGAACCGGACCGGCGCACCAAACCCGTGCCCGCCGGTCCGCACATAGAGAGGGGACGGGTCATCCAGGCGAGTTCTGCGACACCGGCCAGGCGCCTGGTGGCACGCACCATCTAGGGTTTCCGAAGGTATCCGCAACATCTAGTTTTGGTACACAGTGCCGTCCGATTTCCAGCTTTCCCCAGCCGACTGCAGTCGCCCATGGCGGTTGACCGTGGCGGCGTCGGTCCCGTGAGTCTCAGGAGAACACCCATGCAAAAGAACCCCACTGCGCGCCGCCGTGCGCGCACCCTGCTGCGGGCGACCCCCGTGGCCGCAGCCGTTGCCGCAACGCTGTGCACCAGCGGCCTGGCCCAGGCGCAGACCACGCCGTCCGGCGTGACCGACACCGTGATCATCACGGGCATCCGGCGCGGCATCGAGAGTGCCATCAGCGTCAAGAAGAACGCCGACTCCATCGTCGAGGCGATCTCCGCCGAAGACCTGGGCAAACTGCCCGACACCAGCATCGCCGAGTCCATCTCGCGCCTGCCGGGCGTTGCCGCCCAGCGCACGGGCGGCCGTGCCAGCCAGATCAGCATCCGCGGCATGGCGCCGGACTTCTCCACCACGCTGCTCAACGGCCGCGAACAGGCCAGTGTGGGTGACAGCCGCAGCGTGGAGTTCGACCAGTACCCGTCGGAGCTGTCCGCCGGCGTGCTGATCTACAAGACACCGGACGGCGCCCTCGTCGGCCAGGGCCTGTCGGGTACGGTGGACATGCAAAGTGTGCGTCCGCTGGAGCGCAGCGGCCGCGAAGTCGCGCTTTCGTATCGCAAGAACAAGCTCAACGTCGGCGCCAAGGGCACCGAAGGCGACGGCGACCGCTTCAGCGTCCTGTACGTGGACCAGTTCGCCGATCGCACCATCGGCCTGGCACTGGGCTTTGCGCGGCTGGACGAGAAGGGCGGCGTCACCTCCCGCTTCGAGAGCTGGGGCAACGGCCAGGCGCAACTCAATGGCGCCGGTCCCAACCTGAACGTGCCCTACAACGGCTTCAATGCCTGGGCCGACCAGGAAAGCCGCAAGCGCGATGGCGCATCGGCCACCGTGCAGTTCAAGCCCAGCAAGAACTTCAGCAGCACGCTGGACCTGTTCTACTCGACCTTCGACAAGGTCAAGACCAACACCGGCTTCCAGGCGCCGCTGAACGACGCCTGGAACGGCAACCCGGGTGACTACGACAGCGGTGGCGTGCTGACGCAAGCCACGGTCAGCGGCAGCGATGCCAATTCGGGCACCTTCAACAAGGTGCGTGCGGTGGTCCGCAACGATTCCACCTCCGAGAAGGACAAGATCAAGTCCATCGGCTGGAACAACAAGTTCAAGATCGGCGAGGACTGGTCCATCAACGCCGACCTGTCCAAGTCCAATTCCAAGCGCGACGGCGGCATCATCGAAACCACGGCGGGCACGGCCCAGTCGGCGCTGGGCACGGCGCAGCTGGACAGCGTGGCCTACACCAACGCCGGCCAGTTCACCCCGGGCCTTAACTACACCGACCGCAGCATCATCAAGCTCACCGACGTGCAGGGTTGGGGCGGTGGCATCAACTCGCCGCAAGCCGGCTATTCCAAGATCTACAAGGTCGAGGACGATCTCACCGGCATCCGCCTGAGCGCCAAGCGCAGCCTGTCTCTGGGCCCCATCGTGGCAGCCGAAGGCGGCGTACACGTCTCCGACCGCGAGAAGACGCGCACCTTCACCGAAGGCCGACTGGTGATTCCGGCCGGCGCACTGGCTTCGGTGACCATGCCCGGCGGCGACACGACCAGTATCCCCACGCCAGGGGGCTCGGTGACGGTGGCCAGCTTCGACTCGTCCTCCAGCATCGGCTCCATCTATGGCGTGGCCCGCAAGCTGCACCCGGACATCTACAACAAGGACTGGACGACCAAGGAGAAGGTCACCACGGCCTTTGCCAAGGGTGACATCGACGGTGACATCTTCGGCCTGCAGCTGCGCGGCAACGTCGGCCTGCAGGTCGTGGCCACCGACCAGAAGTCGACGGCCTTCAACGTCGACCGCACGACCTGCCTGAACGACCAGAACTGCCCGGCCGCGACCAATTCCGGCGGCGCCACCTACACCGACATCCTGCCCAGCCTGAACCTGGCCACCGACTTTGGCAGCGCCGGCGTGGTGCGCTTCGGCCTGGCGCGTGTGATGGCTCGCCCCAAGGTCGACGACATGCGCGCCAGCAGCTCGTTCAGCTACGACGCGACCAAAGGCATCCTGACCGGCAGCGGCGGCAACCCCGCGCTGAAGCCCTTCCGCGCCAATGCGGTGGACCTGTCCTGGGAGAAGTACTTCGGCACCAAGGCCTATGTCGGTGTCGCCGGCTTCTACAAGCAGATGTCCACCTACATCGTCGAGGTCACCAACCCGAACTACGATTTCGGCCGCTACGTGACGCCCAGCACGGTCGTGCCCCCGGGCTTCAACCTGATCGGCGAGTTCCGCCAGCCGGTCAACGGCAACGGCGGCCGCATCTCGGGCATCGAGCTGTCGGGCAACTTCCCGCTGAACATGGTCAGCAGCTGGCTGGACGGCTTCGGCGTGTTCGCCAGCGTGTCCAGCACCAGCAGCTCGCTGAACCTGACGACCTCGGGTCTGGCCACCGACGGCGTCAACACCGGCACCATCCCGCTGCCCGGCCTGTCCAAGCGCGTGGGCAACATCGCGGTGTACTTCGAGAAGTGGGGCTTCTCGGCGCGCGTGGCGGCACGCAACCGTTCGGACTTCGTCGGCGAGATCACCGACGGCGTGGGCGATCGCAGGCTCACCTACATCAAGGGCGAGACCATCACCGACGCGCAGGTGGGCTACGAGATCCAGAGCGGTTTTGCCAAGGGCCTGGCCTTCCGCTTCGAGATCAGCAACGTCAACAACACGCCGTTCATCCGCTATCGCGACTCCGTGACCAACGAGGTCGAGAACAAGAAGGACGGCAAGTTCTATCAGTTCGGCATCAACTACAAGCTCTGACGGTGACCAGCCGCCTTGCGGCGGCTGCACCGTTGTTCATCGACCCCTTGCCGGCCCGTCCGACAAGGGGTTTTTTTCAGTTCTCATCCCGCTCTCACCATGCAAGACGCTCTCATCCGGCACATCGTCATCGTCGGCGGCGGCACCTCGGGCTGGATGGCCGCCGCCGCCCTGTCCAAGGTGCTGCAGGGCAAGTACCGCATCACGTTGGTGGAGTCCGACCAGATCGGCACCATCGGCGTGGGCGAGGCCACCATCCCGCCCATCCAGAGCTACAACAAGATCCTGGGCCTGGACGAAGCCGAGTTCATGCGCCAGACCATGGGCAGCTTCAAGCTGGGCATCGAGTTCGTCAACTGGAAGCAGCTCGGCCACCGCTACCTGCACGGCTTCGGGCCCTTCGGCCAGCAGTTGTGGACGGCGGACTTCCACCAGTACTGGCTGAAGATGTGGCTGGCCGGCAAGGCACCGGACATCGAGAACTACTCGATCAACCGCATGGCCTGCAAGGCCGGCAAGTTCATGCGGCCGGCGCTGGACATGCCGCAGAGCCCGCTGGCGCAGATCGCCTACGCCTACCACTTCGACGCCAGCCTGTACGCGCAGTTCCTGGGCCGCTACGCACAGGCCGGCGGCGTGCAGCGGGTGGAAGGCCTGATCCAGCAGGTGCACCTGCACCCCGAGACCGGCCACGTGCAGTCCGTGGAGCTGCAAGGCGGCACGCGTGTCGAGGGTGATCTCTTCATCGACTGCACGGGTTTTCGCGGCCTGCTGATCGAACAGGCGCTGCACACGGGCTACGAGGACTGGTCGCACTGGCTGCCTTGCGACCGCGCACTGGCCGTGCCCTGCGAGCCGCAGGCCGAGATCACGCCCTACACGCGGTCGACCGCGCACCGCGCGGGCTGGCAGTGGCGCATCCCGCTGCAGCACCGCACCGGCAACGGCCACGTCTATTGCAGCCGCCACATCAGCGACGACGAGGCCACGCACACGCTGCTGTCGCACCTGGACGGCGCGCCGCTGGCCGAGCCGCGCCTGATCAAGTTCACGGCCGGCAAACGCAAGAAGGCCTGGAACCGCAACGTCGTGGCCGTGGGCCTGGCCGGCGGCTTCCTGGAGCCGCTGGAATCAACCAGCATCCACCTCGTGCAGATGGCGGTGAGCAAGCTGCTGACGCTGTTCCCCGACCGCGGCTTCAGCCAGCCCGACGTGGACGAATACAACGCGCAGATGGACTTCGAGTTCACCAGCGTGCGCGACTTCATCATCCTGCACTACCACCTCAACCAGCGCAGCGATGCGCCCTTCTGGGCGGCCTGCCGCGAGATGGCCGTGCCCGAGACGCTGACGCGCAAGATGGCGCTGTACGCTGCGCGCGGCCGCATCTTCCGCGAGAACAACGAACTCTTCGCGGAAGCGAGCTGGCTGCAGGTGCTGCACGGCCAGGGCATACGGCCCGCGGGCTACAACCCGCTGGTGGACCTGTACCCGGAGGCCGAGATCCATGAGTTCCTGGAAGGCATCCGCGGCGTCATCGGCAAGTGCGTGGACGTGATGCCCGCTCACGCGGCCTTCATCGCCGAGCATTGCGCGGCGAAACAGGACAGCTGAGAGCAACCACGGGAGGCGACATGATTCGAACGCTGGCCAGGGCCTGCGCCGCGCTGACGTCATGGGTGGTGACATTGGCGGCCGCCACCGCTGCACCCCCGCCCACCGAGCTCTTCTTCCGCAATCCGGCTTTCGGCGACGCGGTGCTGTCGCCCTCGGGCCAGTTGCTGGCCGTGACCGTGGGTGGCAAGGGCAGCCGTGACCGGCTGGCGGTCGTCAACCTGCAGACCATGAAGGTCACCGACGCGGCTTCGTTCGAAGACGCCGATGTGCGCAAGTTCCGGTGGATCAACGACGCGCGCCTGGTCTTCACCCTGGGTGACCGGCGCCTCGCGGCGGCCGACCAGTACCTGGCACCCGGCGCCTTTGCCGTCAACGCCGACGGCAGCCAGTACCGCGCGCTGGTGCAGCGCAGCAACCCCTTCCTGCGCGACCCGATCGAACGCCGCGAACTGCCCTGGAACACCTTCCTCGCCGACCAGCTCGGGGCGCAGGACAGCGACGACACCTTCATGGTGCAGCCTCAGCAGTTGTCGGACAAGGGGGCGGACTACGTGAAGCTCCTGCGCGTCAACACCTTCAGTCTCAAGCCCACCGAGGTCGACGCGCCACTGCACAGCTTCCAGTGGCTGCTGGATGACAAGGGTGAACTGCGCGCCGTGCGCACGGAGAAGGACAAGCGCGCCGCCCTGCATTGGCGCGATCCAGCCAGCGGCCAGTGGCGCAAGCTGCGCGATTTCGACCGTTTCGGCGGCGCCGACCTGGTGCTGCAAGGCGTCGCGCCCGATGGCCAGCTCTACGTCACGGCACGGCCCAACCGCGACACGGCGGCGCTCTACCTCTACGACCCCGCCAACGACAGGCTGGCCGACAAGCCCCTGCTGGCTTCGCCGCAGTTCGACGTCGCACCCACGCTGATCCGGCGCAACGGCCGCGTGGTCGGCGCGCGTTTCCTGATCGACGCCGTCGTCACGCACTGGTTCGACGAGGAGATGAAGACGCACCAGGCGGTGGTCGACAAGCTGCTGCCCGCCACCACCAACCTGCTGACGCCTGCACGCCGTGGTGACAGCCCCTGGATGCTGCTGGAGGCCTTCTCCGATGTGCAGCCCAGGCACTTCCTGCTGTACCACGCAGCCACGCGCCGGATCACGCGGCTGGGCGCCGAACACCCGGACGTGAAGGCCGCCGAGATGTCCGCGATGGACCTGGTGCGCTACAAGGCACGCGACGGCCTGGAGATCCCGGCCTTCCTGACGCTGCCACGCAGTGCCGAGGTGAAGAAGAACCTGCCACTCATCGTCTACGTGCACGGCGGCCCTTGGGCACGTGGCCCGGGCTGGCGTTGGCAGGGCGACGTGCAGTTCCTGGCTTCGCGCGGCTACGCGGTGCTGCAGCCCGAATTCCGCGGCAGCGTCGGATTCGGCGACCGGCACTTCCGCGCCAGCTTCAAGCAATGGGGCCTGGCCATGCAGGACGATCTGGCCGATGGCGCGCGCTGGGCCATTGCGCAGGGCATCGCCGACCCGAAGCGCATCTGCATCATGGGGGCCAGCTACGGCGGTTACGCCACGCTGATGGGGCTGGCCCGGGATGGCGACTTGTTCCGCTGCGGGGTGGACTGGGTGGGCGTGTCCGACATCCTGCTGATGTTCGATGCGCACTGGAGCGACATGTCCAACGAGTGGAAGCGCTACGGCATGCCGATGATGATCGGCGACCGCCAGGCCGATGCCGAGAAGCTGGCCGCCACCTCACCGGTGAACCTGGCCAAGCGCATCCAGAACCCGCTGCTCATCGGCCACGGCCGGGTCGACCGTCGCGTGCCCATCGAGCACGGCAAGCGGCTCTACGACGCGGTCAGGCCGCACAACCCGCAGGTGGAGTGGGTGGAATACGACAAGGAAGGCCACGGCTGGAGCCTGCCGGAGACCGAGGTCGACTGGTGGACTCGGGTGGAGACCTTCCTGGCCCGCCACATCCCGGCGGCCCAGTAGCGGCCAAGTGGCGGCCGAATAGCGGCCCGTTCAGCCCGCCGGTGCCAGCCGGCGCCGGCTCGCCCGGGCGTGCGGCACCCACTTGTGGCGCGCCCAGCGCCGCCACATCAGCAGGCCGCGGATCCATTCGTCGGCCGCGTAGGCAATCCACACCCCGCTCAGGCCCAGGCCCAGGTGGCTGCCGAGCAGCCAGCTGCCGCCGGCCAGTACGATGAGCATGCTGGCGGCGCCAGCCGGCAC
>DAORNK010000180.1:0-8487 GCA_035440985.1 Rubrivivax sp.
GGCCGCGCGCTGCTGCTGGCCGCCCGACAGCGTCGAGGCGCGCTGCCAGGCCGTCTGCTCGATGCCGACGGCCACCAGCGCCTCCAGCGCCTGCTGGCGTTCGAGCACGCTGAAGCGCATCAGAAGGCTGCGCCACGGGCTCGTGCGGCGCAGCAGCCCGACCAGCACATTGGTCATCACGGGCAGGCGGTTGACCAGGTTGAACTGCTGGAAGACGAAGCCGATCCCGGCGCGGATGTCGCGGATGTCGCGCGCGATGCGCCCGTTGCGCTGGATCTCGCGGCCGAGGACCTCGACCGATCCGGTGTCGGCTGCGATGAAGCCCGAGAGGTGGCGCATCAGCGTCGATTTCCCCGAGCCTGAGGCGCCTATCAAGGCCACCATTTCGCCGGCGTCGACGCGCAGGCTGACGCGGTCGAGGGCCTGGCAGCCACCAAAACGCTTGCTCAACTCATGCACTTGGACGGCAACGCTGGCCATGGGACGGACGCTCCGTAATTCGGCTGTCACAGGCTCATCCTAGGATTCGCTGATGGCAGTTTGTTGACAATCGGACGACATGCAGACGAAGCACGAAGCCGCCCATCGGCAGGGCGGACGCCGATGAATGCCGCCGACGCGCTGGCGGTGCTGACGCAGCAGTCGCTGCCGGCCGTGGTGCAGGCCGAACTCGAGCGGATGATCCTGGACGGGCGCCTGCTGCCGGGCGAGCCGTTGCGCGAAGCCGCATTGGCCGGTGTGCTGGGCGTGTCGCGCGGGCCGGTACGCGAAGCCTTCCGCGGCCTTGAAGCGAAAGGCCTGGTGCGAACCCGGCGCAACTGTGGCGTGCGGGTGCGCAGGCTCAGCCTGGATGAGGCCGATCAGATCTACGAACCGCGCATCGCACTCGAGGCGATGATAGGGCGCAAGGCGGCGGCCAGGCGCGACGCCGCGAGCCTGCGCCGCCTCGCGGCGGTCGTGGGCGACATGCAGCGTGCGGTGGCGGCCGCCGATATCGGCCGCTATGTGCGGCTCAACGTCAGCTTCCACGATGAACTCGCTCTCGGCGCGGGCAACGCCAGGCTGCACGACATCTACAGCCGACTCGTCGCCGAACTGTCGCTGTTTCGCCGTCAGGCCTATCTGCACGACCGAGCGACGATGAAGCTGTCTCTGAACGAGCACGGCGCGATCCTGGACGCGGTGCGCGACGGCAAGGCGGCGCTCGCCGGGAACCTGCTGCGCCGCCATGCGCACGACAGCCGCGAACGCCTGCACCAGGCGCTGGCGTGCGACCAGTTCCCGCCATCCCAAGGAGTCGGCGATGCCGATTGAACCTTCCGACGCCCATCGTCATGAGTGCATGCGCATCGACGGCGAGCATGAGGCCGGCGACGGCCGGCGCCTGCAGGTCCTGAACCCCTACACCGGCCGGAGTGTCGGCAGCGTGCCGCTGGCGAGGGTGCAGGACGTGCGCAGGGCCATCGCCATCGCCCGGGCCTGCAGGCCACGCCTGTCGCGCTACGAACGTGCCGAACTGCTCAACCGTGCCGCCGACGCGGTGCTGAACCGGCGCGACGAGATCAGCGCCTTGATCACGGCCGAATCCGGCCTGTGCCGCAAGGACAGCCTCTACGAAGCGGGTCGGGTGCGCGACGTGCTGGCCTTCGGCGCGGCGGCGGCGCTGAGCGATGATGGCCAGGTCTTTTCCTGCGACATCACGCCGCATGGCCGGCAGCGCCGCGTCTACACGCAGCGCGACCCCCTGCTCGGCGTGATCGTCGCCATCACGCCTTTCAATCATCCGATGAACCAGGTCGCGCACAAGGTCGTGCCAGCCATCGCGACCAACAACCGCATGGTCCTCAAGCCATCGGAGAAAGTACCGCTCTCGGCCCTGCTGTTGGCCGACATCCTCTTCGAAGCGGGCTTGCCGCCCGGGATGCTGCAGGTCGTCACCGGTGATCCGGCCGAGATCGGCGATGAACTGCTGACACACCCGGATGTCGAACTCGTCAGCTTCACGGGCGGCGTGGCCATCGGCAAGGCCATTGCCCGCCGCGTCGGCTATCGCCGCACGGTGCTTGAACTGGGTGGCAACGATCCGTTGATCGTCATGGACGACGCCGACCTCGACGCGGCCGCCGCACTCGCCGCCGCCGGCTCCTACAAGAACTCCGGGCAGCGTTGCACCGCCGTCAAACGCATCCTGGTGCATCAGGCGGTGGCCGATCGCTTCACCGAGCGGCTGGTCGAACGCACGCGCCAGTGGACCTTCGGCAACCCCGCGGATCCGGCGCTGGACATGGGCACGGTGATCGACGAGGCCGCGGCCCGGCTGTTCGAGGCGCGCGTCGACGAGGCCATGGCGCAGGGGGCGCGGCTGCTCTGCGGCCATCGACGCGAGGGAGCGCTCTATGCGCCGACGGTGATCGACCGCGTGCGCCCGGAGATGACGGTGGTGCGCGAAGAGACCTTCGGCCCGGTATCCCCGGTGCTGCGTTTCGGCTCCATCGACGAGGCCATCGCCATCGTCAATGCCAGCACCTTCGGCCTGTCTTCGGGCCTGTGCACCCAACGGCTGGATGTCATCACCCGGTTCGTCAATGAGCTGCAGGTCGGCAGCCTCAATGTTTGGGAGGTTCCAGGCTACCGGCTCGAGCTGACGCCCTTCGGTGGCATCAAGGACTCCGGTCTCGGACACAAGGAGGGCGTGCTCGAGGCGATGAAGGGGTTCACCAACCTCAAGACCTACTCGTTGCCCTGGCCGACCTAGGGGCATTGGCCGAATCCAATGCTGGGCCGCTCGCGCTCTCAGGCTTGCTGCAGCAGCAGATCGGAAGGTGGCAAGACGGACCGGTCCGACACCAAGGAAGGCAGCGCGCAAGGGCTGGCCTGCAGCAGCGCCTCCAGCAGCAACGGCACCTCGAAGAGCGCACGGTTCTGCAGCCTGCCGACTCGGGCACGGAACTCGTCCAAGCGGGAACACATCCGCGCCACACCTTCCGGCAGGCTGGCCAGAGATGGCAGCACCAGACCGAAGCCCGACTCCCGCACCCAGTGGGCGTTGCATCGCTCCTGGGGCATGGTCCAGGCGTTTTCGAAAGTGACGACCGGCAGACCCACGTGGAGTGCTTCACTCAGGGCCCCGGGTCCGGGTTTCCCGATGAACATGTCCGCCAGTTGCAAGCGGCACGCCATCTCACGCGTGAAACCCAGCACCGCACGTGGGGCCTTGGCGGGCAACTGGCGCAGACGCTGCGCGAGCGCCGTGTTGTGCCCTGTGAAGAGCAGCAGCTGATGCTGCTGCAGCAGCTGGGCGATGCGCAGCATGTCCCTTGATCCGTGTCCACCATACAGCACGGCCACCACGGGCCGCCCCGGATCCAGGCCCAATGCGCGGCGGGAACTGGCCACTGAGCCTTCGACCGAGTCGTAGAACGAGGGTCGGAGCAGCATGCCCGATACCAGCGACACCCGTTCCGGCGCGAGGCCTGCCGACAGGGCCTGCTCCCGTGCCTGAGGGGTACCGCAGATCAGGTGCTGCTGCACCCTGGGCTCGATCCAGAACCTCGGAGGGAGGTCCGCCAGATCGGTCATCACGGTGGCGAAGGGTACGCCGGGCCTGGCCTGGGACAGCGACCTTCCCAGGGCCAGGTTGAAGTTGGGGATCAGCGATACCACGAGATCCGGCGCTGTCGCTGTCCAGTGCTGCCGCAGGCGCTTGACCAGCGGGCGATGGGCCACCGCGATGGCGGCCTGCAGCAGTCTGAGCTCCTGGGTCATCCCGAGTGTCCAGCCTCGGCGCAGGCGGCAGTTGTACAGGTCTTCCGGTTTCAACCCGGTCCACCTCTGGAAGCCTGCGGTGGGGTCCAGCACCTGCGTGAGATTCACTAGGCGGACGGACCAGGGCCTGCCCTGTCGGTGCAGCACATCGCGCAGCGCCTCGGCAGCGGCCCGATGCCCGCCACCCGCATCGAAGTACACCAGATCGACGTTCGGCTTCATGCTGTGCCATCTTCTGTCCCGGCCATGACCTGGCGATGACCGGGACGGGTCAGTACGGTGACCGTTTGGCCCGACTGCCTCCTACGCTTCCCAGAAGCGCCTGACCCTGGACAAGGCGCCCAGTGCCGACGAGCATTCCTGCAGACTGTCGGCCTTGCGCGCCGCGATCCAACCCACCGCGAACCATGCGCGCGCATCCTTGGCCAGTTGCGCGCGGAACAGGGCATCGGCGATCGTCAGGTCGTTCAAGGCCCCGAGACTGTCCAGGACCAGGCGCAGGGACTTGAGGTAGCGCGCCACGGTCTTGTCGCCGAACAGCGGGGCCAGGAACTCCACGCTGTAACGAAGCCGCTTCAGCCGCTTGCGTGTCCGGTGGCGCGTCGCATCGTCGGTAGTCAGGAAGCGCGGGGCGTCGTTCATCACCTGCCGGTGCAATCGCTTCAAGACGGTTCTGGATCGCCGTTTGAGCGTTTGTCCACGCCGCTGCTGAGAGATCGGTTCGCCAGCGCCTTGCCGTGCGTCCGGCTGCCGGCTGCAAAACGCAATCAGTTCTGTCAACAGGCGGTTGAACGTGCTGTGGCGCAGGATCTGCGTGGGCGACTCCACGCGGCGCCCTTTCGGCAGTTGCGCCAGAGGGGCCCCTGCGGCCACCAGCTGAGGAGAGAGTGCCGCTGCCACGGCATCGCTGTCGCGGGCCGCACCCAGGCGCTGGAAGATGTCCCTGAGCTCGACGTTCCATCGTGGATCGAGCGACGGGCTCCAGGGGCCGAAGACGCGCAACGCAGTGCGCAGCCGGCGCAGTGCGACCCGGGTCTGGTGCAGATGCACGGGTTCGCCCACCCCCGCGGCGACCAGCTCCACGTTGGGCATGAGTTGTTCGAGGCAGTTGCCGACCATTGCTGCCAGCGCCTCTTCTGGGTGCAACTGCGCAGACAAGGCCCTGCCCGGGACGCGCGTGGCGTGGAACTGGCCCAGGGTGCCTGTGGGGGCGTCCGGCAACGCCAGTGAGGTGCTGGCGCCGTACCACAAGCCATGCCGCTCGATCCAGCGTGACGCCACTGTCACCAGTCCGGCCAGCGGCCCAGTCAATGGCTCGAACGCCAGTTCGCACACAGGCCATCGCTGTGCAGCAACCTGCACGTGTCCCTCGTCAAAGTTGATCCGGATCCTGCTGGCGCCGCTGCGCACGGCGCGGCAAGCGCGCTTCACCTGGACATGGCCCCGCATCCGTAGCGCGGCGGCTGCCATCTCGATCGTGGGTGGTTTCGAGGCCCACCAGGGGCTGCCCGCATGGCGATCCGCGTCCAGCACGGGCAAGCCGCGGGCCGGCGACGGCACGGCCACCACGTCTTCGACGGGTCTGCCGCCTGCCACGCTGCGGGCCAGCACCTGCGACCAGGATCGCCCATCCTCGCGCAGCTGCAGCGTCAGCCCCTGGGCAGCCAGGTGATCATGGGCCGTGTCGAAAAGCACCGTGCGCAGGTTCCGCCTGGGCCTGGTCGCCGTGACCATGGCCCGGCGCACGGCAGCGCGACTGGCGTGGGGCACCTGGAACCTCAACACGACGACGGCCATGCGGACCCCGGATTGGCTTGGCGAGTCCGGCATTCTGCATCCGTGATCCACCGCCCGGGGTGTTCGTTCGTGCCCCGGACACCACGCCGTCACAGGCTCCCGGTACGCTGCCCGCTCGACCCAGGTCTGGAAGCCCGCCGAAAGCCACCAGCATGCGAATCGCCCTCATCGCGGATACCCACCTGTCGCCGCGCTCACCCGAGTGCGTGGCGAACTGGCATGCGGCCAGACGCGCCGTGGGCCGCCTGGCGCCCAGGCTGACGGTCAATCTCGGCGACATCACCCTGGATGGCCAGAAGCACCCAGGGGAGTTCCAGTTCGCAGCACAGCTGGCCCAGTACTGGCCGACCCCGATGCGTTGTGTGCCGGGCAACCACGACGTGGGTGATGCCTGTGGCGAGTCGCCGCTCGATGCGCGGCTGCTGGCCGCCTACGTGGCGCACTTCGGGGCGGACCACTGGTCCTTCCGGGCGGGCAGGTGGCTCCTGCTGGGCGTCAACGTGCAGCTGATGGGCAGTGGATCGGCTCTGGAACAGGCGCAGTGGCGGTGGATCGAGGACCAGGCAGCGCTGGCTGGGTCGCACGGGCGGACTGCGCTGTTCCTCCATCGCCCCATCCGGCCCTTGGAGGCCGGCCCTGCCCACGAGTGCGGGTGCTACGTGCCTGCGGCGGCCTGCGAGCGGCTGCTGAGCGGCCCTCTGCGCTCATCCCTGCGCCTGATCGTCTCCGGGCATGCCCACCAGTATCTGGACAGGATGCAGGATGGGGTTCGGCACGTCTGGATGCCCTCCTCGGGCTTCGTCAAGCCCGACCACACCCAGGCCCGCGTCGGTGAGCAGCTGGTCGGAATCGGGCTTCTCGAACTCAAGGAAGATTCCGCCGCCTTCGACCTGTGGTGTCCGGATGGCATGGTGCGTCACGAGGTCTCGGGCCTGCAGGCGTTTCACCCGTACACCGTCGGCCGCGACCTGGGCGGTGCGGTGGACGATGACATCTTCCCGGTGTCGATGGAGATCGACCATGTGCGTGTCTACCAGGCCGTGCCGAAGTAGTCGGCGCCGCGGGCCGGGGATCGACTAGCGGAACTGCTCCAGCAGCCGCTCCAGCGTCATCGTGAAAGGCTGGCTCAGCGCCGGCAGCGTGAGCAGAAGGCCCAGCAGGCCCACGCCCAGCGTGATCGGGAAGCCGATCGCGAAGATGTTGATCTGCGGCGCCACGCGCGAGATGGCGCCCAGCGTGATGTTGACGAACAGCATCATGCTCACCAGGGGCAGGGCGATCCACAGGCCGGTGGCGAAGATCTCGCTGCCCCAGCGATGCGGCTGCGCCTGGTGCAGGAAGGCGAATGGCTCGGGACCCACCGGAAAGGCCGTGAAGCTCTGCGCCAGCGCCGCGATGACCAGCAAATGGCCGCCCATCACGATGAAGAGCCACGCCACCATGGTGCCGAAGAAGCGGCTGGCGGCCGTGGCGCTGGCGGCCGACAACGGGTCGAAGAAGCCCGCGAAGTTCAGGCCCATCTGCAGGCCGATGACCTCGCCGGCGAATTCCAGCGCGGCGAACACGAGGCGCACCGCAAAGCCCAGCGACAGGCCGATCACCAGCTGCTGCAGCACCAGTGCCAAGGCCAGCGGCGAGTCCAGGGCCACCGGCTGCATGGCCGGCAGCGAAGGCTGGATGGCCAGCGCGATGAAGATCGCCAGCCCGATGCGCAGCCGCGCCGGCACGTTGCGCGTACCCAGCACCGGCAGCGCCGTGAAAAGGGCCAGCGCGCGCAGGAAGGGCCACAGCAGCGGCGTGACCCAGGCCAGGATGTCGGCTTCGGTGAAGGCGATCATGACGCGCCGCCTCGGGCCTTCGGCGTTCAGCCCACGGCGGCCGGGATGCCTTGCAGCACCTGCTGCAGGTAGCTCACCAGCGTGGCGAGCATCCACGGCCCGGCGATCGCCAGCACAGCGACGGCGGCCACCACCTTGGGCACGAAGCTGAGCGTGGCCTCGTTGATCTGCGTGGCCGCCTGGAACACACTGACCACCAGGCCCACGACCAGCACCGTCAGCAGCACCGGCGCGGCCACCAGCAGCAATGTCCACAGGCCCAGTTGGCCGGCGGCGAGGACTTGTTGTGCATCCATCGTTTCAGGTCACGAAAGAGGCGGCCAGCGAACCCAGCAGCAGGTTCCAGCCGTCGGCCAGCACGAACAGCATCAGCTTGAAGGGCAGGGCCACCAGCACGGGGCTCAACATCATCATGCCCAGGCTCATCAGCACACTGGCCACGATCATGTCGATGATGAGGAAGGGGATGAAGATCATGAAGCCGATCTGGAACGCGCTCTTGAGCTCGCTGGTCACGAAGGCCGGCACCAGCACCGTCAGCGGCACGTCCTCGCCCTTCACCTCGGGCGGCAGCTTGGCCAGGCGGGCGAACAGCTGCACGTCGCTCTGCCGGGTCTGCTTGAGCATGAACTCGCGCAGGGGCTTGACGCCTTCGGCCAGCGCCTGATCGACCGCCATCGTGCCGGCGGCATAGGGGGCATAGGCCTTCTGGTAGATCTGGTCGAAGGGGCCGCTCATCACGAAGAAAGTCAGGAACAGGCTCAGACCGATGATGACCTGGTTGGGTGGCGCCGCCTGCGTGCCCAGGGCTTGGCGCAGCAGGCTCAGTACGATGACGATGCGGGTGAAGGCGGTCATCAGCAGCAGCACCGCCGGCAGGAAGCTCAGCGCCGTGAAGAAGATCAGCGTCTGGATCGGCACCGAATAGCTGTTGCCGCCCGGCCCCTGGCCGATGACCAGCGGCAGGCCGCCTGGCGCCTGCTGGGCCGCCACGGCGCCGGCCACCAGGCTCAACCCGGCGGCGAGCAGACCGGAACGCAAGACCCTACTGAGATCCACCGCCGGCTCCGTTGCCGCGCAGGCGGTG
>DAORNK010000181.1:0-5957 GCA_035440985.1 Rubrivivax sp.
GACTGGCTGTTCAAGACCTGGCTGCCGCGCAGCGGCCACGTGCCCGACCAGCAGCCCGGCTTCGAGGCCTGGGACGGCGCGCCGTTCGCGCATGGCACCGAGCATTTCGAGCTGCGGCTGCAGCTGCCGGTGGTGCCGATCGCGGCCGGCGCCTGAGCGAGGCGACGGCGCGCGCCAGACGTTGGGCATTGCTGCTTCGGCGGGCCCTGGTACGTGCACATGAAGTAAGCTGCGCGCGGCGCCCAGCCGGGCCCCCTGAGCGTCGACGCGGCGCCCAGGACAGCCGAGGCAGGGCATGACGCATCCGGATTCCTCTCCCCGCGCGATCGCGCCCTGGGTCTTCACGCTGCTCATCGCGCCCTTCGGGATGCTGGGCGGCTTCCTGGGCGTCACGCTGGCCTACCAGCTGGGCCAGGCGCAGGTCAGCACCGACGCGATCGCCGGGCTGATCGCGCTGAGCTACGTGCCGCAGACCTGGAAGTTCCTGTGGGCGCCGGTGGTCGACCTGACCTGGACACGACGGGGCTGGTACTTCGCGGCCTTGCTCACGATGGTCGTCGGTCTGCTGGCCATGGGCTGGTTCGGCAGCGATGGCCGCGCGCTGGGCGTGCTGACCGTGTTCGTCGTGGCGGCCAACTTCGCATCCACGGTGATCGGCATGGCCGTCGAGAGCCTGATGGCCCACAGCACGCCCGATGACCAGAAGGGCCGCGCGGCGGGCTGGTTCCAGGCCGGCAATCTGGGCGGTGGCGGCATCGGCGGCGGGCTGGCGCTGTGGCTGATCCAGGATCGCGGGCTGTCGGTCACCGCATCGGCCGCTTCGCTGGCCGCCATCTGCCTGCTCTGCGGGGCGCCGTTGCTGCGCCTGCCGGAACCACCACCCGCAGCCGCCCAGGCTCAGCTGCACTACCGGGCGCATCTGCGCGCGCTCTGGGCCGACCTGTGGGGCCTGGTGCGCTCCCGCGGCGGTGCGCTGGGCATGTTCATCTGCTTCCTGCCGATGTGCACCGGCGCGGCCGCCAACCTGTGGTCGCCACTGGCCGCCGAATGGCAGGCCACGGCCAATACGGTGGCCTTCGTCAACGGGGCCATGGGCGGCGTGATCTCGGCGCTGGGCTGCATGGTCGGTGGCCACTTCTGCGACCGCATGGACCGCAAGGCCGCCTACTGCCTGTACGGCCTGCTGCTGGCCGCGGTGGCCGTCGCGATGGCGCTGGCCCCGCGCACCGAGCTGGCCTTCATCGTCGCCACCTCGGCCTATGCCTTCGTCGTCGGCCTGACCTACGCCGGCTTTTCCGGGCTCGTGCTCGAAGCCATCGGTCGCGGCGCCGCGGCCACCAAGTACAGCCTGCTGGCTTCGCTGGCCAACATGCCGATCGCCTTGATGACCTTCGTCAACGGCTGGAGCCACGAGCGCTGGGGCTCGGCGGCCATGCTCTACGGCGAGGCCGCGGCAGGAGTCGCTGCGGTGCTGCTGTTCCTGGCGGTGGCCAGGCTGAGCCGTGGTGTGGTGATGCCCAGGCGAGTCAGCGCCTGAGCGGCGTGTTGGTGCGACGTCGGACGATGAGAGCCTGCAAGTGGCATGGCACAAGCTCATCGTCACTGACCAAGCGCGCCGAACAACCACAACCAGGCCGGTGCCGTGCACAAGCCCAGCGGAATGCCCAGGCCGACCATCATCGAAACCAGTCGCGGCGCGAGATTGGCCTGTGAGGCCACCACGGCAGCACCGATCATCGGAGGCATGGACGCTTCGATCAGGCTGACGCGGCTGACCATGTCGGGGCCGGCACCCGCCAGCCACAGCAACGCCACCACCAGCGCCGGACACACCAGCAGCTTGTAGCCGAGACCGTAACAGAGCAGGTGCCGGTGCTCGCGCAACGCTTCGAAACGCAACTGCAGGCCCACCGACAGCAGCGCCAGTGGTGCCAGCGTGTCGCCGATGCGCGCCAGCGCCTGCCCGATGACGGGTGGAAACGTCACCGGGGTCAGCACCAGTGCCACCAGCAGCGCGACGAAAGGCGGGAAGGTCGCCACGCGGCGCAGCATGGCGCGCGGCTTCACGGGTCCTTCGGCGGAGTACAGCGCAGCCGCAGCAATGCCCAAGGTCGACAGCGCCAGGTAGGAGCCCAGCTGATCGATCAGCAGGCCCAGGCCCATGCCGTCGCGGCCATGCAGGCTTTCGATCATCGGCAGCCCGACGAACGAGGTGTTGCCGAAGCCTCCCACCAGCGTCAGCGCCCCGACGCTGGCCGCCGGCAGGCGCAGCATCCGGCCGAGGCCGTGGAAAAGCACCGCGCCGATCAGGAACAGCGCCCAGGGCATCAGCACCGGCCAGAGTGCATCGCCGTCGAAGCGGAAGTCGTGCAGGTAGCGCACGGTCACCGCGGGCAAGGACACATGCAGGATGACCGTGTTGATTGCCGTGTGCGCGTTGTCGGGCAGCCGGCCGCTGCGTCGCAGCAGCAGCCCGGCGACCAGGCAGGTGACGAGCATGACGAAGTTCGACATCGCAGCGGCCCGACCCGGCTCAGGGACTCTGCCGTGCGGGCGGGCGGGTGTCGCGGTCGGTATCGCAGCCGCAAGGCCACAGCCGTGTCCAGCGCGCCAGCTGGGACGGGCTGGCGCTGAAGTCCCTTTGGTACAGCTGCTGACCGAAGCGCCACATCTGCAAGGCCATGCGTGCGGCCTGCGGTTGGCCGTGGTCCGCCAGCCGCGCCAGCGCGGCATAGGCCTCGTCCCAGTGGTTGCGTTCGTACGCCACGATGGCGTCGTCGAAGGCCGTATCGGCGGCCGGCGTGCCCGCGGGATGCGCCGATGCGACACCGGCCAGCAAGGCCAGCATCAGCGCGGCGATGCGCAGCGAGCGGGGCGCGATTCGAGTGGGGTGGTGCATGGTCTTCTCCCGCGGGGCTTCAGGCCGAAGGCGGCAAGGTCGCCAGGGTCGGCGACGGCCCGTCGACCTGCACCTGGGTGTCACCCCACACGGCGTCGATCGCCGCCGCCAGGGAGAGCACGAGGCAGGCTGCCAGCAGCCAGGTCGCCGGAGCGGCCGGAACACGAAACCCGCGCAGCAGCTGGGCGAGATGGGACACGTTGGGCAAGGGATTCATGATGTGCTCTCCGGGGTTCGGGGCACCCGCGGCGCCCTCTACCTGGAAGTACGCAGCGCCGCCGATGAACCGGACACGGCAGACTTCTGGCAGCACCTGCAGCCACAGCAGCCCGGGCCCCTCACCGCGTGGCGACTGTCGTTCAGACGGCGCCGGTCACGGGGTGAGTCCAGGCTCTGGCGCGAGCGCAGGCACGATGCCGCCGGCCAGGCCGCGCGCTTCTTCCAGTGCCGGATGCGTGGCAGCCACCGACACGGCTTCGAACTGCCGCACGGCCTGCCCAGCGGCGAAGGCTGCCTGCTCGCCCTCACCGGCTTGCGCCAGCATCCGCGCGCGCTGCAACCATGCCAGCCCGGTGCGCAGCGAGCCGGGCTTGCTGCCCTGCAGTTTGACCGCCAGGCTGCGTGCGTCGTCGGCGTCGGTTTGCGCCGACTCGGTCTGCCCGGCCATCCCGTGGGCCTCGGCCCGCGCCAGCAGGGCCATCACGGTGTTGGCGGCGGCGGGTCTTGCGCCCAGCAAGGCCGTCAGGCGGTCGATGGCCGCTGCGGCATCGACCGCGCGAGGCCCGCCCATGGCCTGTCCGGCTTGCGCCAGCTGAAGGCGGATGGCCAGCAAGGATTGCAGGAGGGCCACCTTGGTGCCGGCGGCAGCCGGCGCTGGTTGGTCGGCCTGGGCCAGCCGATCGGCGGCGGCGGCCAGGTCCTGGCGCTCGAGCGCCAGTGAAGCCATGCCCACCTGGGCGTACTGCCACACCGGGGGCACGCGCAGTCTCTCCGCCAACTGCAGCGCCTCGGCATACCCGGCCTCGGCCTCGTCGAAGCGGCCCAGCAGTTCGAGTGCCCGTGCCCGGTTGGCGGTGGTGAAGGGCGACTTCGGCGAATCCGGCGCATCGCTGGCGGCAATGCGCAGGGCACGCTCATAAAGTTCGAGCGCGCGACGGGGGTCGCCGGCACCCTCGTGCACCAGGGCCCAGTTGTTGATGAGCGCCATGGCATGGGCATTGCGCTCCTGCCCCAGCGCCTGCATGCGCGCCAGCGCATTGGCGTAATGCCGGTCGGCCTCGTCGTTGCGGCCTTGCAGATGGCACGCGTGGCCGAGCGACGCGATCAGGGAGGTCTCCATGCGCACCGAGGGCCGTTCGCTGCGCCGCAGCCACCACAGGGCCCGTTCGGCGTGGTGCGCAGCCTCAGTGGCGTCGCTGCGCTGATGCGCCAGCGACGCCAGGTAGTGGTGCGCCTCAGCCAGGTTGTCGGGTTCGGTCGACTCGCGCGCCACGACTTGTTTCAGCGTCGCCCGGGCCTCGTCGAGGCGGCCGATCCAGCCGACCGACACCGCGCGCTGGATGACCAGCTTGTCGCGCAGCGATCGGTCGCTGCTGCCTTGCACCAGAGCCACGGCGCGCTCCATCAAGAGCACCGAGCGGTGTGGGTCCCCCAGCGAATGCGCGTTCATGCCCATCATGGCCAGCACGACAGCGCGGTGCTCCGGGTTGTGCTTGAACTCCCGCTCGAGCAGTTCTTCGCTGCGCGCGAGCATCTGCTCGGCCGTCACGGCTTGTCCCGAGCGCGCCACCTGGGTGAGCAGGGTGTTGAGGAATTCGCTGACCGCCTCGTTGCGGGCATTCACCACCAGTGCGCGGTCGCGTGCGCGGCCGGCGCGCCGCGCTTGCCACAGCGCCGCACCCAGGCCGGCGCCCAGCGCTGCGATCACCAACGCGGTGGCACCAACGCCAAGGGCCAGCGCCAGTGTGGCGACGGCAATGGCCCCTGCCGCCAGTGGCACACGATGCCGCTGCAGCACGCGGCTGAGTCGATAGGCCAGCGTGTCGGGCCTCGCCTGCACCCGTTGGCCGTCCAGGTGGCGGCGGATGTCCTGCGCGAAGGCTTCGGCACTGCCATAGCGCTGCTCCACCGGCTTCTTCAACGCCCGGTTGAGGATGGCATCCAGGTCGCCGCGCAATGCCTGGCGGTCGGCTTCGGCCAGGGCACGCTGGCTGGCCAAGGGCACATCCTGTGCCGCAATGGCCTCTTCCAGTTCGGCCGCGCTGCCGCGCTCAAGCCGATAGGGTCTGGAGCCGGTCAACAACTCGTAGGCGACGACCGCCAGACTGTAGACGTCGCTGGCGGTGCCCATCGTCTGGCCGCGAATCTGCTCCGGGCTGGCGTAGTCTGGCGTCAGGGCGCGGCCGGAGGCCTGGGTGAGTGCGGTCTGCATCGTCCGGTCACCCTGCATCAGCTTGGCCACGCCGAAGTCCAGCAACCGCACCTGACCTTCGGCGGTGACGAGGATGTTGGCCGGCTTGAGGTCGCGATGCAGCACCAGGCGGCCGTGCGCGAAGGCCACCGCAGCGGCCACCTGCAGCAGCAGGCGCAAGCGGTCGGCCACGGGCAGCGCGCGCTCGCGGCAGTACACGTCGATGGCTTGACCCTCGACGTACTCGAGCGCCATGTAGGGCCGTCCCCGCGCGTCCAGCCCCGCGTCGTAGAGCCTGGCGATGTGCGGGTGTTCCAGGCTCGCCAGGATCTCGCACTCGCGGGTGAAGCGCTCCGCCAGACCGCGTGCCCAGCCCAGGTGTGGCAGCTTCAAAGCCACCTTGCGCGTCAGACTGCCGTCGCTGCGCTCCGCCAGCCACACCGCACCCATGCCACCCACGCCCAGTTCATGCAGCAAGCGGTAGGGGCCCACGGCGTCGCCGGCCTGCGGCCCGCCGGGCGCCAGCTCGAAGGCCGGGCCGCGATCCAGCAGGTCGGCCGTCTCCTTGGCCACGTGACGGGCCAGCAACTCGCGCAGCGTCGGGGCCAGCGCCGCTCCTTCGCCCTGCAGCGCGGACAGCCAAGGCTC
>DAORNK010000181.1:5976-8487 GCA_035440985.1 Rubrivivax sp.
CAGGTCCAGTGCCTGGTCCAGCAGGGTCGAGAGGCGGCTCAGTTCGGCAGGGGTCATGTGCAGGCACCAGTGGCTCGCCGAGCGCAGAAGTGTTGTGCATGGGGCCCGCGCCTGCAAGGCCGCTCACCCCGTCCCCCCACTCAGGTGCGCGCTGAAGCGCATCAGAAGGTCGGCGCCGGTTCCTGCATCGGCAAGTCGGCGGCCGGCGATGGGCGGCCGGCATCGGGCGTGGCGGTGTCCAGCGGCATGGTCGTGCCTGTGCCCGATGTGGGCGGTGCGGTGTGCGCGACCGCCCGTTGGAGTGGTTCCATGTCGGCCCGGCCACGCCCCATCACCACTGCGGTCAGCAAGCTGGCAGCGGCGGCCACGGCCACCAGCAGGAGGACTTGGCTGCGCCTGACAGGCGGTTGGTGATCGTGGGCCTGCGAGAGGGTTCGGGACATGGTGGTTCTCCTCCAAGGTGGGGTGGGCGAAGACGCCTGAAGCGCCATCACTGGGGAGTACGCAGCCCGCCTCCGGAACCGGACACGACACCGCCTGGTTTCGTGGGCTGGCAGGCGCGCGCCGGCCCCGACACCCCGAAATCGACGGGATTGCGCGGCCGGCAGGGCCTGGTGAGAATGGTTCTTCAACGGAGCCACCCATGGCCGAACTGACCCGTTTGCTAGCCGCCGCCCGCGAAGGCGACCAGAGCGCTGCCGGCCAGGCCTTCGGCCTGCTGTACGACGAGCTCCGCCGTCTGGCCCGCGCGCGGCTGCGCCAGCACCAGACCCTGACGCTGCTGGACACCACTTCGCTGGTGCACGAGTCGTTCATCAAGCTCGTCGGGGTGCAGTCGGTGGCCGTGGACGACCGGAACCACTTCTTTGCCTACGCCTCGCGCGTGATGCGTTCGGTGATCGTCGACTTCGCGCGCGCCAAGCTGGCCGAGCGCCGCGGCGGCGATGCCGAGCGTGTGGTGCTGGACACCGAACTCGGCGACAAGCTCGCCGCACCTGAGAACGACGTCTTGCGCGTGCACGAGGCGCTGGAGGTGCTGGCCCAGGCCGACGCGCGCCTGGCCCAGGTGGTGGAGATGCGCTACTTCGGCGGCATGACCGAAGCCGAGATCGCTGCGGCGCTGAGCGTCACCGACCGCACCGTGCGGCGTGACTGGGAAAAGGCCCGCCTGCTGCTGTTGGCACAACTGCAGTAGACCCATGTCCGGTTGCGGCACACCGGGCCGTACTTCCCTGCAAGGGCTTCGAACCGAAGGCACGCATGACGCTGGCTGTGGCTGAACTGGCACGCCTGTCCACGTTGCTGGACATGGCGATGGACATGGACGGCCCGGCGCAGCAGGCCTGGCTGGACGACCTGCCCACTCCAGACCGTGCCCTGGCCCCCACACTGCGCCGCCTGCTCGCAGCACACGCCGGCGGCGGGGTGGAAACCGGGGACTGGCTGGATCGCGGCCCCGTCATCGAGTTGCCGGCCCAGGACGCAGGCGCCGACCACGCCACCGATGACGAGCGCCCGCACGCGGGCCGGGCCGGCCAAATCGTGGGCCCCTATCGCCTGCTGCAGCCGCTGGGCCAGGGCGGCATGGGCAGCGTGTGGCTGGCCGAGCGCAGCGATGGCAGCGTCAAGCGGCAGGTGGCGCTGAAGCTGCCGCACCTGGGCTGGGCGCCCGGCCTGACCGAGCGTTTTTCCCGCGAGCGCGACATCCTGGCCGGGTTGGAGCACGTCCACATTGCGCGCCTGTACGACGCCGGCCTGGACGCCCAGGGCCGCCCCTTCATGGCGCTGGAGTACGTGCAGGGCCTGCCCATCGACCGGTTTTGCCAGCAGGGTGGCCTGGGCGTGCGCCAGCGCCTGGCCTTGCTGCTGCAGGTGGCCGATGCACTGGCCTTTGCGCACAGCCGCCTGGTCATCCACCGCGACATCAAGCCGGCCAACATCCTGGTCACTCCCCAGGGCCAGGTGCGACTGCTGGACTTCGGCATTGCCAAGCTGATGCTGGGAGACGGCGCCAGCGCGGCGGCCGAAACTGCGCTGACGCAAGCCTCGGGCCGCGCCCTGACACTGGACTACGCCAGCCCGGAGCAGATTCGCGGCGAGGCCATCGGCACCGCCAGCGACGTCTACAGCCTGGGGGTGGTGGCGTTCGAGTTGCTGACCGGCAGCAAGCCCTACCGCCTCAAACGTGGCAGTGCGGCCGAACTGGAAGAGGCCATCGCGGCGCAGGACGTGCCAATGGCCAGCACGCAGGCCACCACGCCGGCGGCGCGTCAGGCCCTGCTCGGCGATGTCGACGCCATCGTCAACCGCGCCCTGAAGAAGCCGGTGGACCAGCGCTACGCGAGTGTGGACGCCTTTGCGCAGGACATCCGCCGCCACCTGGAAGGCCGCCGCGTGCTGGCACGGCCCGACACACTGGCCTATCGCGCCCGCCGGCTGCTGCGGCGCCACCGCCTGCCACTGGCGGCGGGCGCCGTGACGGTGGCAGCCTTTGCGTTGGCCATTGGCGCA
>DAORNK010000182.1:0-8475 GCA_035440985.1 Rubrivivax sp.
CCGACGAATTCGCGCTGGCCAAGGCCCTGGCCGAGCGCATGCCGCCGCCCGTGCAGCCGGTGCCGCTGCGCCGCCACGAAGCCGCCGCCAACGGCCGTATCGACCTGCGCCGCACGCTGCAGGCCATGGCGCGCCAGCCGCATACCCTGCAGCCGGCCCACACGCGCGCCGGCCAGGCCCTGCCGCCCGTCGTGGTGCTGCTGGACATCTCGGGCTCGATGGAGCGGTACGCGCGGCTCTTCCTGCACTACGTGCACGGCCTGACGCGGCGCCACCTGCGCGTGCACACCTTCACCTGACCAACATCACGCGCTGCCTGCGCCACCGCGACCCCGACGTGGCCCTGGCGCTGGCCGACTCACAGGTCAAGGACTGGAAGGGCGGTACGCGCATCGCCACCGCGCTGCAGGCCTTCAACCAGCACTGGGCGCGACGCGTGCTGGGCGGCAATGCCGCCGTGCTGCTGGTGACCGACGGGCTGGACCACGACAGCGGCGGCCAGCTCGCCCACGCCGCCGCCCGGCTGCACCGCATGGCGCACCAGCTGGTGTGGCTGAACCCGCTGCTGCGCTTCGAAGGCTTCGAACCCCGTGCCGGCGGCGTGCGTGCCCTGCTGCCGCACGTGGACCGCTTCCTGCCCGTGCACAACCTGGCCAGTCTGGCCGACCTGGCCCGCGCGCTGCGCACGCCGGCCTTGCGCCCCTCTTTCCCTTCCTCCCTGCTGCATTGAGACCCGCCACATGGAACTGCAAGGCGAACGCACCATCCCCGCCCCGCGCGAACGCACCTGGGCCGCGCTGAACGACCCGTTGATCCTCAAGGACTGCATCGCCGGCTGCGAAAGCCTGGAACGCGACGGCGACAGCGGCATGCTGGCCCTGGTGGCCGTCAAGGTCGGCCCCGTGAGCGCACGCTTCAAGGGCAAGCTGCAGCTCAGCGACGTGGTGCCGCAGCAGAGCTACACGATGCACTTCGACGGCCAGGGCGGTGTGGCCGGCTTCGGCAAGGGCTCGGCCGATGTCAAGCTGGCCGATGCCGGCGCCGGCCGCACCACGCTGGCCTACGTGGCGCGCGCCCAGGTAGGCGGCAAGTTGGCGCAGATCGGCTCACGCCTGGTCGACGCCGCGGCGGCCAAGATCGCCGATGATTTTTTCCAGGCCTTCGAGGCGCGGCTGCGCGCCGAAGCAGGCACCTCACCATCGGCCGAAGAGGAGGCCGCCGCAAGAGCCAGTCTGGAGCGCTCCCTGCGCCGCAGGCGCCAGGCCCTGTGGGCCGCTGCCGCCATCATCGGTGCCATCATCGTCTATCTCGCCACACGATAGGAGCAGCGATGGACAGCCTGGACCTGCAGGTGCTGCATCAGGCCAGCCAGTGGCATGCCGCCGGCCACTCGGTATGGCTGGTGACCGTGATCGAAACCTGGGGCTCGGCGCCGCGCCCGCCGGGTGCCCTGCTGGCACTGCGGCAGGATGGCCTGGTGGTGGGTTCGGTGAGCGGTGGCTGCGTCGAGGACGACCTGATCGACCGCGTGCGCCAAGGCGAACGGGTGGCCACGCCGTCGCTGGTGACCTACGGCGTCAGCAAGGAAGAGGCGGCCCGCTTCGGCCTGCCCTGCGGCGGCAATCTGCGCCTGGTGCAGGAGCCGCTGCTGGACACGGCCTGGATAGCCGAGGTGCTGACCCGCACGGCCCGGCACGAGCTGGTGGCACGGCGCCTGGACTTCGACACCGGTGCGGTGTCGGTCGAAGCCGCCTCACGCGGCGAAGTCTTCGAATTCACGGGGCGGAGTCTGCGCGCCCTGTACGGCCCGCGCTGGCGACTGCTGATCATCGGCGCTGGCCAGCTCAGCCGGGCGCTGGCGCCGATGGCGCTGGCGCTGGACTTCGAGGTCATCTGCTGCGACCCGCGCGAGGAATACCACCTCACCTGGGACGTGCCCGGCACCACGTTCAGCCGCAGCATGCCCGACGACGTGGTGCATGAGCTGCAGCTCGACCCGCACTGCGCCGTCGTCGCCGTCACGCACGACCCCAAGCTGGACGACATGGTGCTGCTGGAAGCGCTCAAGTCCCCCGCCTTCTACGTCGGTGCGCTGGGATCGCGCGGCAACACGGCCAAGCGCAAGGAACGCCTGAAGCTCTTCGAGCTCAGCGATGCCGAGATCGACCGCCTGCACGGTCCCATCGGCCTGGATCTGGGCGCGCGCACGCCAGCCGAGATCGCGGTGTCCATCGCTGCCGAGATCGTGGCCGTGAGGAACGGCGTGACGCTGGCGCAGAAGAAGGCCGGGTCGGCAGTGCCCACGCACGGGGCCGGGGCCGCCTGCTCGATCTGAACCCGCTCTGGCGCTGCGCGGTTCAAGCCATGCTGTCGCTGCGGCGACCCCAGCATCTGCAGCCGGTTTCATAGGGGAAGCAGACCATGGAAAACCCCCGACGGCTGCTGTGAAATCGGCTCGGCTCTGCCGTGAAGCAGGCGGGTACTGGGCGGGCGTTCCCGCAGGAGATGGAATCGATGGACATGAACCGGAGGCAGTTCCTTCGGGTCAGTGGAGCAGGGCTGGTGGGATCCAGCCTCGTCGCGATGGGCTTCTCGCCCACGGCCGCACTGGCTGAAACGCGCAGCTTCAAACTGGCCCGCACCACGGAATCGCGCAGCATCTGCCCGTATTGCTCGGTGAGCTGCGGCGTCATCATCTACACGCTGGGCGACAAGTCCAAGAACGTCAAGTCCAGCATCGTCCACATCGAGGGCGACCCGGACAACCCCGTCAATCGCGGCACGCTGTGCCCCAAGGGCGCGGGCCTGATGGACATGGTGCAGTCCAAGAACCGCCTCCTGCACCCCGAGGTGCGCGAACCCGGCACTACCGATTGGAAGCGCATCAGCTGGGACGAAGCCCTGACCCGCATCGCCAAGCACATGAAGGCCGACCGCGACGCCCACTTCGTCAAGACCAATGACAAGGGCGTCACAGTCAACCGCTGGAACACCACCGGCATCCTGGCGTCCTCGGCCTCGTCCAACGAGTCCGGTTTCCTCACCGTCAAGGTCGCGCGCGGCCTTGGCATGGTTGGAGTCGATACACAAGCACGTATCTGACACGCACCGACGGTGTCCAGTCTGGGCCCGACTTTCGGTCGCGGAGCGATGACCAACTCGTGGACCGACATCAAGAACGCGGACTTGGTGTTGGTGATGGGCGGCAATGCCGCCGAAGCACACCCCTGCGGATTCAAGTGGGTGGTCGAGGCCATGCAGCAGCGCAAGGCCAAGCTCGTGGTGGTGGACCCGCGCTACACGCGTACCGCCGCAGTCTCCGACTACTACGCCCCGATCCGGCCAGGCACCGACATTGCCTTCCTGGGCGGTGTCATCAACTATCTGCTCGGTAACGACAAGATCCACCTGGACTACGTCAAGCTGAACACAGACGCCACCTTCCTGCTCAAGCCCGAGTACAAGCTCGAGAACGGCTTCTTCAGCGGCTATGACGAGGCCAAGCGCTCGTACAACAAGGCCAGTTGGGGTTACCAGCTCGGCGAAGACGGCTTCGTCAAAGCGGACGACTCGCTGCTGGATCCCCTGTGCGTGTACCAGCAGATGAAGGCGCACTACGCGCGCTACACGCCCGAGATGGTGAGCAAGATCACCGGAACGCCCAAGGACCAATTCCTCAAGGTCTGCGAGCTGCTGGCCACCACGGCCGCACCCGACAAGGTGATGACCATCTGCTACGCCCTGGGCTGGACCCAGCACAGCCACGGCGCGCAGAACATCCGCACCATGGCCATGATCCAGCTCCTGCTGGGCAACATGGGCCGGCCGGGCGGCGGCGTCAACGCACTGCGCGGGCACGCCAACGTGCAGGGCATCACCGACATGTGCGCCCTGCCCGAGAACCTTTCCGGCTACATGGCCGCGCCGACGGAGACCGACCTCAATCGCGCCGACTACCTGGCCAAGCGGGCCTTCAAGCCGCTGCGCCCCAACCAGATGAGCTACTGGCAGAACTACCCCAAGTTCCACACCAGCCTCATGAAGACCTACTACGGTGCGGCGGCCACGAAGGACAACGACTTCTGCTTCGACTGGCTGCCCAAACGGGACGGCGCCTACGACGTGATGGCCATGTTCGAGCGCATGCACCAGGGCAAGATGAACGGCTTCATCTGCCAGGGCTTCAACCCCCTGGCCGCCGTGCCCAACCAGAAGAAGCTCTCCGCGGCGCTGGCCAAGCTGAAGTACCTGGTGGTGATGGACCCGCTGGCCACCGAGACCGGCGAGTTCTGGAAGAACTTCGGGCCGCTCAACGATGTCGATCCGGCCAAGATCCAGACCGAGGTCTTCCGCCTGCCCACGGGCTGCTTTGCCGAAGAGGCCGGCACCTTCACCAATTCCAGCCGCGTCATCGCCTGGAAGGAAAAGGCGGTCGACCCGCCCGGTGAGGGCAAGGTCGATGGCGAGATCATGGCGCGCCTGTTCATGAAGCTGCGCGGCATGTACGCCAAGGACGGCGGCGCCTTCCCCGAGCCCATCGCGGCGCTGAGCTGGCCCTACGTCAACGCCAACGTACCCAGCTCGGTGGAGCTGCTGCGCGAGATCAACGGCAAGGCCCTGGCCGATGTGATGCCGTTGCCCACGCCGCCCAAGCTGGACGCCAAGGGCAAGCCCATCCCGACGGCGCCCCCGGCAGCGGGCACACCGCCACCGGCGCCGCTGGTCAAGGCAGGGGACCAACTGCCAGGCTTTGCGATGCTGCGCGACGATGGCAGCACGGCCTGCGGCAACTGGATCTACTGCGGCGTGTTCCCGCAGACGGGCAACCTGTCGCAGCGCCGGGACACTTCCGACCCCACGGGCCTGGGTGTGTTCCCCAACTGGGGCTTTGCCTGGCCGGCCAACCGGCGCATCCTCTACAACCGCGCCAGCGCCGACAAGGACGGCAAGCCCTGGGATCCGAGCCGCAAGTACCTGGCCTGGAACGGCAAGACCTGGGCCGGTGGTGCCGACGTGCCCGACATGCGGCCCGACGCCGCGCCCGAGCAGGGCGTGGGCGCCTTCATCATGACGGTCGAAGGCGTGGCCCACCTGCACGCCACCGGCATGGCTGACGGACCCTTCCCTGAGCACTACGAGCCCTTCGAGACACCGGTGGGCGTGAACCTGATGTGCCCGACCAATCCGAAGGCCGTCAGCAACCCCGCCGCCCGCGTCTACAAGGGCGACCTGGAGGCCTTCGGCAAGAAGGAGGAGTTCCCCTACGTCGCCAGCACCTACCGCCTGACCGAGCACTTCCACTTCTGGACCAAGCACTCGCGCAGCAACGCGGTGACGCAGCCGGCACCCTTTGTCGAAATCGGCGAAGACCTGGCCAAGGAAAAGGGCCTCAAGCAAGGCGACATGGTCAAGGTGCGCTCCAACCGCGGCCAGGTCGTCGCGGCCTGTGCCGTCACCAAGCGCATCAAAGGCTTTGATGTCAACGGCAAGAAGGTGCACATGGTGGGCCTGCCCATCCACTGGGGCTTCAAGGGTGTCACGCAGAACGGCTACCTGGCCAATGCGCTGACGCCCTTCGTGGGCGACGCCAACACGCAGACGCCGGAGTACAAGGCGTTCCTGGTCAACATCGAGAAAGCATGAGGAGCTAGCACATGGCAAGTCTGCAATCCCTCGATGTCGTGAACCGCAGCGCCACGACCACCCCCACGCCCCAGGTGCGCAACGCCGTCCCACAGGTGGCCAAGCTCATCGACGAGTCCAAGTGCATAGGCTGCAAGGCCTGCCAGGTGGCTTGCATGAACTGGAACGACCTGCGTGATGACGTCGGCCACAACGTGGGCGTCTACGACAACCCCGCCGACCTGACACCGAGCTCCTGGACCGTGATGCGGTTCTTCGAGGTGGAACCCAAGCAGGGCAGCCTGGAATGGCTGATCCGCAAGGACGGCTGCATGCACTGCGAAGACCCGGGCTGCCTGAAAGCCTGCCCGGCACCCGGCGCCATCGTCAAGTACGCCAACGGCATCGTCGACTTCATCAGTGAGAACTGCATCGGCTGCGGCTACTGCGTCAAGGGTTGCCCCTTCGATGTGCCCCGCATCAGCGCGCAGGACAACAAGGCCTACAAGTGCACCTTGTGTTCCGACCGCGTGAACGTGGGGCTGGAGCCGGCCTGCGTGAAGACCTGTCCGACCGGCGCCATCGGCTTCGGCACCAAGGCCGACATGGTGGCCTACGGCAACAAGCGCGCGGGTGAGCTGAAGGACCGCGGCTTCCAGAACGCGGGCCTCTACAACCCCGAGGGCGTGGGCGGCACGCACGTGATGTACGTGCTCAAGCACGCCGACCGGCCGCAAATGGTCGATCTGCCGGAGAACCCGAGCATCAGCCCGATGGTCGCGCTGTGGAAGGGCTTTGCCAAGCCGCTCGCCCTGGCTGGCATGGTGGGCGCGGTGCTGGTGGGCTTCCTGCACTACATGAAGGTCGGCCCGCACGAAGACCGCAAGGAAGAGGAGAACGTCTGATGAGGTTCCTGCGTCGCTTTACCGAAGCCGAGCGCATGACCCATTGGGTCGTCGCCCTGGGCTTCGTTCTGGCCGGGCTGTCGGGCCTGGCCTTCTTCCACCCCAGCCTGTTCTTCTTCAGCCACCTGTTCGGCGGTGGGCCTTGGACGCGCATCCTGCACCCCTTCCTGGGACTGCTGATGTTCGTCGCCTTCCTGCGCATGTTCCTGCAGCTGCGCAAGGACAACTCGATGACCGATGTCGACCGCGAGTGGCGCAGGAAGGCGCCCGACCTGATGCTGGGACGCCACGTGCAGATGCCGCCGGCCGGCAAGTTCAACGGCGGTCAGAAGGCCATGTTCTGGGTGCTGGTGTTGTGCATGCTGGTCCTGCTGGTGACGGGCCTGGCGGTGTGGCGCCCCTGGTTCGACGGCTATGTGCCCATCCCGGCGCAGCGCCTGGCCTTGCTGCTGCACGCGGCGGGTGCCGCGGTGCTGATCCTGTTCATCCTGGGTCACATCTACATGGGCATCTGGACCAAGGGTTCGTTCCGCGCCATGTCGCGCGGCAGCGTGCCCGAGGACTGGGCCCGCCTGCACCACCCCGCCTGGCACCAGGAGATGACGCGCGGAAGGTAGGCCGGCCGCGATGTCCACCACGGCCGGGCGCTACAGTGCGCCCGGCTCGCTTTCTGTTGAAGGAATGCCCCCTTGTCCACTGGCTCCGCCGCCACCGTCACGGTGATGTCCCCCGAAGAAATCGCCTCGCGCGGCAGCGGCGACATGCCCTTCCTGCGTTGGCCCGAACGCAGCACCGTGTTTGCCGAACGGGCCATGCGCTTGCGTCAACTGGCACCTGGCCATGCGATGGCAGACTTCCTGGTCTTCATGGCTGAAGTGGCCCAAGCCCAGCAGAACCGCTTGACCCAAGGCCTGCGCGTACCCCTGCCCGATGCCGCCGCGCTGGACCTCGCGGCACAACGTGGCCTGCCGCCCCTTTCGGCCACCGATTGGCCGCGTGACCCCGCCTGGCATGCGCTGTTGCGCAACCTGGTGGCCGACGTAAGACCCCACGCCCCTGCAGCGCTGGCCGAAAGCCTGGGCCGCCTGGAGCAAGCCGACCCGGCGACGCTGGAACGCCAGGCCGACGCCTTGCTGCATGGCGTGATGGCGGGGGTGGACCTGGCCACTGCTCCCGTGGTGGCCGCTGCCCTGCAGGTGCTGTGGACCCACCTGCTGCTGGAGGTGCAGCGCGGGCACCGCGGCCTGGGCCAGGCGCTGGGCCGGCTGGACGACGAGACGATCTGCCCCGGTTGCGGCAGCCGGCCCACGGCCAGCATGGTCCGAAGTGAGGCGGGTGCGCCCGGGCAGCGTTACCTGCACTGCAGTCTGTGCAATCTGCAGTGGCACATGGTGCGCATCAAATGCAGCCATTGCACCGGCATCACGGGCCTGGCCTACCACGCACTGGACTCGCTGGACGGCGCCGACGATGGCCCGGATGCCAAAGACGGCGCGGCCAGCCGGGCTGCCAAAGCCGTGGTACAAGCCGAGACCTGTGACGAGTGCCACCATTACCTGAAGATCATGCACACCGACCGCGACCCCTTCGTCGACCCGGTGGCCGACGACCTGGCCAGCTTGACGCTGGACCTGCTGGTCAGCGAAGCCGGCATGGCGCGCCACGGCGTCAACCTGATGCTGCTGTTTGGCGACCCGGTCGCATCCGCAGGTACACCACCCGACCCCGCGGGCCAGTGATGAAGCGGCCCCACGAATCCGTCGTCGACGGTTCCAAGGCCAGCCCCGCAGCCCCAACCCCCGGGTCTGCTGCCTTGCCCAAGGACTTGCCCGCCCTGGACCGCCTGCTGCGCCAGCCGGCCGCTGCCGCCCTGGTGGCCGAACACGGCCAGCGCTGCGTGGCCGGCGAGGGGCGCACGCTGCTCGACACCTTGCGTGCCCAGGCCCTG
>DAORNK010000183.1:0-8439 GCA_035440985.1 Rubrivivax sp.
CACGGCCCTTGGCCACCCCGGCGCGGGCACGATTCATATCTTCACAAGCTCTCAGCCGCTGGCCACCACCCGGTTGCGTCCGCCGGACTTGGCGGCATACAGACGGCGGTCGGCCAGCGTCAGCAGCGCCGGCGCGTCGAGCACCTCGCCGGCGTCGGCGAGGCCGAAACTGGATGTCACACCCAGTCCCGGCGCCAGGCGCGACCATTGCTGGCTCGCGATGAGCAGGCGAATGCGCTCGGCCAGCGGCAGCGCGGCCGTCGTGTCGGTGCCGGCGATGGCCAGCAGAAACTCCTCTCCGCCGTAGCGCACCGCCAGGTCGGTGGCGCGGCACTGCGCACCCAGCAGTTCGGCCACGGCCTGCAGCACGCGATCGCCGGTGTCGTGGCCGTACCTGTCGTTGATCGACTTGAAGTGGTCGAGATCCAGCAGCAGCAAGGCCAGTGGCTGGCCGAGTTCGACGCCCGGCCAGTGCTCGGCCAGCCAGCGCTCGAGCGCGCGCCGGTTGGCCAGGCCGGTGAGCGGGTCCTGCACCGCCTGGCGCGCCCACTGGTTGGTCAGCCGGGCCAGTTCCACACGCAACTCGCGCTGCAGCAGTGCCTGGCGGGCGGACTCGTCCTTGCGCCGCTTTTCGATGGTGCGCAGTTCCTTCAGCGCCGCAAACGCGGCCACCAGGTCGCCCTGCGCTTCCTCGCAGCGGGCCAGGCCTTCGAGGGCCTGCAGCAGATCGTCCTGCGCACCACAGGCGCGCAGCACCTCCAGCGCTTCGCGGTAGTGCTGGCGGGCGCGGCCGGGCTCGTGCAGGCTCTCGTGGCAACGGGCCATCTCGGCCAACGCCAGCCCCTCGTTGGGTCGCATGCCGAACTCCCGGTAGCGGGGCACTAGTGCGCGCAATGCTTCGGCGGCCTGGCGGTGGCGGCCGGCGGCCTGCAGCACGATGGCATGGTTGCCCCAGGCCATCAGGGCCAGACGCATCTGGCCGGCGGCCCCGCTCTGCTCGGCAAGTTCCAGCCAGTCCTGCAGGTGGGCTTCGACATCCGGGCGTGGCGGGCTGCCGTCGGGGGCGTGGTCCAGGCGACGGCTGATGCCGTTGAGGTAGGACAGCCGCGCGTTGCGTTGTTCGTCGCCGCCAGCTCTGCGCTGCAGCAGCTGGCAGGCTTCCTCCAGGCACGACAGCGCGTGCTGGTGCCGGCCGAGGATGGACGAGACGATGCCCATCTGCCGCAGCACACGCCCACGGCGCAGCTCGTCACCGGCTGCGCGTGCCAGGGTCTCGGCGTGCTCGAGCGTGGACAGTGCGGCTTCGTGATCGCCGGCGGTGCGCAGCGTGCCCGCCGTCTGCGTCAGCGCATCGCAGGTGCGCAGCGGCAGGTTGGCGGCCTGGAACAGCTCGCCGGCCTCGACCGCGGCCCCGAGGGCGGCCAGCTGTGCGCCCCGATGGCCATGCACGTGCGCCTGCGCCAGCAGCAGCTCGGCGCGCTCGACGCCGACGGCACCGAGCAGCGCCTGGGAGGCCAGCGCCTGCGCATCGTCGTGCGCGCCACGTTCGACCAGCGCGCGGATCAGATCGGCAGTGGATTCGCTCACCACCGGGACTTTACGGGAGTCGGGTTGGTCGGTCAGAAGGGGGGCGACGAAGAGCGACGGATCCGAAAACGTGCTCGGGCCACGGCCACACGGATGCAGCGGCACGTGCGCCAGGCGCTTCGCCGGGCCGCCGAAGAGCCCGATGCCGTGCGCAAGGCCATCCTCCAAAGTAAAGTTGGCGTGGCGCCTGGGGTGTCCGGGCCTACGGAGGCCGACATCCAGCGCCCGCCGGAGGCCTTCCGACTTGCCGGAGTGACGGGGCTCCGCGTGGGTGCGATGCGGGCCGTGGCGCGCTTGTCGTCGTCGCCGCTGCTCTGCGGAGAGCGGGTCCGGTCCCAGGCTGGCGCTTCGTTGACGAGCGCCGCGGCGCAAGAAAAGGCCGCCGAGATCAGACCAGGGCAACGGCGATGGGGGATGCGTCGAACGGCTGGCGAGCAGTGTGCTGCAGCATTCGCCGCAGGTGGACCACGCGTAGGCGCAACCGACACCCGACAGAGCAGTCTGGCAGTTGCAGCGTTACGCCTCAGTCAGCCGGTGCTGTCTGCCCACCAAGCGAAACCCAACCCCGAACGCCGAGCGGAAGCGAACCTCAACTCGAAGCGCCGCGACTGAACCATGCCGCTCGTGATGAGCCCGCTGGGGTTCAGGCCACGCCGGAACATCATCGAGCCAGCGGTAGGCTTGCTCGATGTGCCCGACATACGAAGCAGACCGGGGCCTGAGCGCCCCGGCCGCAACCTTAGACTCAGGCCTGCACGCGTTTGCGGCCCACCATGCCCAGCGTCCCGAGTGCCAGGCCCACCAGAGCCAGTGTGCCCGGCAGCGAGACCGGCGTCACGGTGCGGCCGGTAACGACGAACTGCGACGCGTCGTCGTTGCCCGCCACTGCGCTCAGCACGCCCAGCAGGCGCTGGCCGTCCGAGAAGTCGATGGTGGCGAGCGCGCCGATCAGCAGGTTGCCCGGCACGGTGACGGGCGAGCCCGAGGCGCCGTCAATATCCAGGTACCACCCGAAGCTCTCACCGGCATCGAAGCCCGTGAACGAGAGGTCCAGCAGCGTCGCGCCGTCGGCCGGGCCGGTGGTCGCAACCAGGCCGGTGGTCACACCGTCGGTTCCGACCGGCGCGAACGGCGTGCCGGCCGTGCCGTTGCCCGGGGCGCCGAGGTCCACGGGATCCCACACCATGCTGGCCGGTCCGAGGTTGAGCTGGAAGCGCGTCACGCGCTCGCCGGCATCGGAGTTATTTGTGATCGAGAACGGCTGCGTGAACGTGTCGCCATCGATCAGGAAGAACAGCGAGGGCGTGGCACTGGCGGCCGAGACGGCCAAGCCGAGACCCAGCGCTGCAAGTGTGGACTTCAGTTTCATGTCGGGTACCTCCAAGGTGGCGAGAAGAGATGTGCAGCCGGGCGGGGTCATGGTCCTGCAGACTGGCAAGGAGCCGAGCAAAGCAGGTTTCGGGCCAGCCCAGAGTGCCCGGTAGTCCGCGCCCAGCCAAGACCGGTTGTTGCAGCGACGCACGGCTGGCGTCGCCAAGGTGTGGTGACCTCGTTGTGTAAGAAACTTCGACAGAGCCCGTGGGTTTGACTGATCTGCTGCGACGGAGTGGTCCGAAGTCGAGTCCACTGGTGCAGCAGGTGGAGCAGAGGTCCGCGCAGCGCGTGGCCACGCGGCATCGGACTGGACGACGTAGTGCTGGCCCGTGGACTAGAGCCCGTCGTGACGCATGTCTGGATGCCGGGTGACGGTCAGCTTCGTGTCCTTCAGCCTGTCCAGGCTGGCGACGTTTGTCGAGCTGATCTGCCTGGCCACACGCCGGGGGCGGGCAGCGTGAGCGGACATCAGGCTTCGCTAGGATGTGGGCAACGGACAGACGCATGAAGCGCAAGAAGAAAAGCCATCAGGCTCCGGCGAAGGGCACGGCCTTGCCGGCTGCTGCGCGCGCCTTCGACGCTGAACCGTTGCCGCCGCCCCAAGATCCATTGCTTGCCAGGGTGCAGGCGCTGGACCCGCGCCGGGTGCGCCGTGTGGCGCTGCTGGTGGCAGCCGCGTTGCTGGCCTGCATCGTTCTGCCGCCCCGCGCCGCACCTCCGCCGGCCACACCCGAGAAGCCCGGCACCGTGTTCTTCGACCAGGCCGGCCTCACGTCGCCGCAGTTTGCACGCGATGCCAGCACCCGGCTGCATTCGATCGAGCTCTTCCAGGGCGTGGTCTACACCGACCTCCAGCTGCCCCAGGGCGAGCTGCAGACCTGGACCGAACAGGCGGCCACGCGCTGGGGCGTCGGCATGGATAGGGACGACCGCGGCCTGGTGCTCTTCGTGTTTCGCGAGCCGCGCATGCTGCGCGCGGAAGTGGGCTACGGCCTGGAAGGACAGCTGCCAGATGCGCAGGTCCGGCAGTTGCTGGAGACCCATGTCCTCCCCGCCTTTGCCCAGGAGCGGTACGAAGACGGGCTCGAAGCCTGGGTCGAGGCCGTCTACGAGGCCCTGGGCGGCGACAAGGCATGGGTCCAACTGGTGCATGCCAGGCCCGCAAAGGGCAAGGCCGGTTGGGCCGACTTGTGGGACGAGGCCTGGAAGGAGGGTTCGCGGCTGCTGCCCGCCGTCTGGCGCGAGTATCTGCAAGGCTCGGTGTGGGAGCGCTTCGTGATCCTGCTCTTCGCATCGATCCCGACCGGCTTTGCACTGATAGGGCTCACCGTTTTCGGCCTCACCTTGCAGTGTCTGGTGGAACTGCCCGGCAAGCTTCGCGCGCGACGCGAATGCGCCGCCCGAAGGGCCGCGACCGCGCCGAATGCCGCCACGGTGGCAGGCTTCAACCAGTGGAAGGCCGACCTGGCCGCCGCCAGCGCCCGTGCACGCGAGACCGATCCGCGCTGGTTCGAGATCGTGATGGGTCCGCCGGTTGTCCTGCTTTGCCTGGGCGTCGTGCTGTTCGCATTCACGCTGGCACCCGACCGGCTGACCCGGCAGGGCCGGTTTGGCGGCGGCGGTGTGACGCTGACCTGGCCGGCGGCGCCCGGCCGCTGAGCGCTGTTGCCCAGCGGGCTCGGCCCTGGCTCAGGGCACTTGCTGCTCCAGTCAGCGCAGAAGGGCGTCCAACCGCGCCTGCAGGTCGGCATCCGGCGCCGACATCGCCTGAGTGCAGGCGCTGAAACTGGGAATAATCCCACCCTTGCCCGCATCCCAGGAGCATCCGTGACCCTCTTCTCCGCCGTGGCCGTTGCTGTTGCCCTGGTGCTCTTCGTGCTACTCGGGTACGTGGTGTCGCTGTACAACCGCCTGGTGCGGCTGCGAAACGGCGTCGAGAACGCGCTGGGCAGCGTCGACGTGCAGCTCAAGCTGCGCTGCGACCTGATTCCGAAAGTCCTCGACGCGATGCGTGCCTACATGGGCCACGAGAAGGACACCCTGGGCCAGCTCACGATGCTGCGCGAACAGGCCCAGGCACCTGGCACGCCCACCGATAGGCGCATGGCGCTCGACCGGCAGATGTCCGGCGTACTGCACGGGCTGATCCTGCGCGCAGAGGCCTACCCGGAACTGAAGGCCAGCGAGACGGTCACGGTCTTGCAGCGTTCGCTCAACGAAGTCGAGAGCCAGATCGCCGCCGCACGCCGGACCTTCAACGCCGCGGCCACCGCCTTCAACACCGCTGCCGAGGTCTTTCCCGCGAACCTGCTGGCCGGTCCGCTGGGCTTCTCGCGCCGTGGCCTGTTCGAGGCCTCGGCCGAAGAGCGCGCCTAGCCGACATGGAGCCAGCGCAACGCATCGAGTCGCTCTACCGTGACACGCTCGAGCCGCGGCTCGCGGCGCTCGAGTCGCTGCGCACCTCGGTCAAGGGCTACATCACGAAGTCGGCGCTGTGTGTCGGCCTGCCCTTCGCGCTCGTTCTGTTTGGCGACACCGCCGCCAGTATGCTGGGGTTGTCGAGCACGGCCGCAACCTTGCTCGGCGTGGCGTCCTTCGGGCTGCTGATCGTCGGGGCAGTCTGGGCCGGCGTGAAGTACCTGCTGCCGGGTTGGACGGCGCACGCGGACTATCAGTCACGCTTCAAGCGCGAGATCGCGACGGAGATCTTCCGCATCGTCTGCCCGACGGCCACCTATTCGCCCAGCGCGGGGCTGGCCCGCCAAGACTTCGAGGAGGCTGGCCTGTTCACCACCCAGGGCGGCTTCAGCAGCGACGATCTTGTGCACGGCACCATAGGCCAGACGCCCTTCGAGGCCGCCGAGGTGCGGCGCACCTACAGCACCGGGGGCAAGAACAGCCGCATCGTGATGGTGTTCCATGGCCTGTTCTTTCACATCGACTTCAACAAGACGCTGCGCGGTGTGACCCTGGTGCAACCCGAGAGTGCTCCACCTGACCGCATTGGCAGCCGCGACGGGCTGCAGCCCGTCTTGCTCGAGAACCCGGCCTTCGAGAAGGCCTTCGCCGTCTACGCGTCAGACGAGGTCGAGGCCCGCTACGTCCTCACGCCACAGATGATGGACCGTATCCTGGCGCTGCGGGGGCGCATCGACAAGCCCATCTATCTGGCCTTCAAGCACAGCCGTGCCTACCTGGCCGTCCACTTCGGGCGTTCGCTGTTCGAGCCCGGCATCGCCGAGACCACCTCGCTCGCGTCCGTGCAGGAGATGGCCGCGCAGTTTGCGCTGGCCGAGGCCATCGTCGACGAACTCGATCTCAACACGCGGATCTGGACCAAGGGCGTCGACGCCTCGTGGCTGCGGCCGCAGCCTTGAGGCGCGACGCAGGCCTGCCGCACCGGCCCCGGGGATCGCCGAGGCAACGGCTCAGTTGCAGTTGTTCTGCACCCAGACGATGTCGGACTTGATGGTCTCCGAGCCGGGCACCTTGGCCCCCTTGGCAGCGGCTTCCGCGGCCTTGTAGTCGGCGATCTTCTTCTTCAGTTCGGCGCACTTCATCGCCTTGGTGGCAGCGGCCGAGTTGCCGACCTTCACCGCGGTATCTTTGGGCGCGCCGCCGCCGTCCGGAGCGGCCCACGCGGAAGCCGGTGCGATGGCCATGCCCGCCGCCAATGTGAGCCCCGAGATGAGTGTGATCCAGTACCGCATCGGCTTGCCCTCCTCGTGAACCGGGTTCCTGGCCGGCATCTGCGCGACCGTGCCCGGGATCTTAGCCGCATCGGCCGGCAGCCCTCTTGGGCAAGCCAAGGCGCAGCGGCCACTAGCGGGCGACGAGGTTCGCCCGCTTGGCTCAGGGCAACTGCTGCTCCAGCCATCGCAGATGGGCGTCCAGCCGCGCCTCCAGGTCGGCATCCGGTGGCGCCGGGCCCAGCGCCGCATCGATGTCCATCCACGACATCGAGTGTTCGCCCGGATCATCGATCCATCCCGCAACGCCTTCGGTGCCTTCCAGCGCCGCCAGGGCTGCCAGCAGGCGGCTGAACGCCTGGCGGTAGCGGTCGATGGCCGCCAGGTAAGGCATCACGCCCTGGGCGTCCAGCCAGCCCTGCACGGTGCCGGATTCGCCGTAGCGCCCCTCGGTCAGCGGATGCGGCAGGTCGTGGCCGAAGGACTCGTTGCCGTTGCGCTCGCGCCGTCGGGTCAGGGGGTAGAGCCGGCAGACGTAGGGCCGGTCGGCGTGCACCGCGCAACCGTGGCCTTCCAGGAAGACACAGCTGCCGTCGTCGCGGCGTCGCAGCTCACCCTCGAACACGAACTCGCCGATGAACTGCGTCGTCGGCATGCCAAGCAGGCGCGCCAGGCGGGCGATTTCATAGGGGTTGACTCGGATGCCCTTGTCCCAGCAGCAACGGCCACACCCGGCGCAGGCGTACGAAAACGGCGTGTGGCGGGCAAGGCGTTCGTCCGCCTGCCAATGGCTGGGCCAGGGCCTGCCCAGTGGCGTTGGCTCCAACGGGCTACTGGGAGGTCTTCTTGGCGGCGTCGACCTCAGCCTTCTTCACCGCTGGCACCCGCCACTTCTTATGGTCCTTGTCGGTTGCATCGGTCTTCTGGTCGGCCTTGCTCGCATTGCTGGGAGTCGTGGCGGCGGCCTTCCCCTTGGCGGCGTCGGCAGGCTTCACCGAACCATCGCCCGCCTCGGCCAGTGGAACCATGGTCACCCCGAGGGAAGCGCCCAGGGCGGCCAGCGCCGCCTTGATGTGCCTGTTGCGATCGGTCGGTGATTGAGTCATCCAAGCGCTCCGGTGTGGGTAGACGGGCCGCCAGCGTATCCGAAGGACAGGGGGTCGGTCCACCCCCGTCTGCCGGGTAGGGCTCCGCCTGGACCCGGACACCGGATTGCCGACGTGGCGGCGGATGATGCTCGTAACCCGGCTTCAAGGTGAGGGAGTTTCGGCGAGCCCGATGCGGGCCCTGCCGGGTTCACACTTCACGGACCTGACGTCCTCGAAGTCGACTTCTGACTTGCGCCAGAGTGAGTCTGCCCTTGGCCACGATCGGAGCTGCCCACGACCCCTTGGAGACACCCGCTGTCCTGATCTCGTCGTCCTGAAGCGGCAGGTCATCGAGAAGATCCTCACCCACCTGGGGCTGGATCCGCAGCCGCCACCCAGGGCTGATTCTGGCTATCCACAGACCGTTCGAAACTCCCATGCGCGCCGAACCCCGCGCGCTGCTGCTCGACGAGCCGGTTCTCCAGGCTCCACGGGGCGCTGCGCGCGTCGAGGCGCGAGTTCGTCTGGAACGAGCTGCGGCGCAAGCAGGTCTGCGCCGTGCTGGTGACGCGCGACGAGCAGGACGTGCCGGCCGGCGCGCAGCTTATCCGGCTGCCTGCGCAGCAGCCCACGCCTCGACGATGTCGCGGTGCAGCGCGACGCGTTCGAGGGCGTCGCGCCGCATCGTGTCGTCGTCGTAG
>DAORNK010000184.1:0-8437 GCA_035440985.1 Rubrivivax sp.
CGCGTGGCCATCGGGCGCGCGCTGGTGCGCCAGGCGGGTGTGTACCTGCTGGACGAGCCCCTGTCCAACCTGGACGCGCAGCTGCGGACCGAGCTGCGCCGCGAGCTCAAGCTGCTGCACCGCGCGCTGGGCGCGACCATGATCTACGTGACGCACGACCAGGTCGAGGCGATGACGCTGGCCACCCGCATGGCCGTCATGCGCCAGGGTGTGATCCAGCAGATCGGCACGCCGCAGGCGATCTACGAAAGGCCGGCCAACCGCTTCGTGGCAGGTTTCGTCGGCTCGCCGGCGATGAACTTCGTCGACGGCACGCTCGCCGCCGCCCCCGGTGGCGCCGAATTCCGTTCGCCGGCCCTGCAACTGCACTTTGCCGGCGTGTCGGCAGGTGCCGGCGCAGCCGTGCTGGGTGTGCGTCCCGAGCAGGTCCGCATCGACGCGGCCGGGGCTTTCAGCGGCACGGTGCAGCTGATCGAGCCCATGGGCGGCCAGCAGATCGTCTGGCTGCAGTGCGGCCGTCAGGCGCTGGCCGCCGTGGTACACCATGTGGCCGGCCTGGCGCTGGACCAGGTCGTGCGCTTCCACATCGACGCTGCCAGCGTCTCGCTGTTCGACGCCGCCAGCGGCGCCAGCATTCCACAGGCAAAAGGAGCCTTCTGATGGCAATCACACCCGCCCGGCGCGTGGTCGTGGTCGGCGGTGGCACCGCCGGCTGGATGACCGCATCGGCCCTGTCGGCCCTGCTCAACCACGACTACCAGATCCGGCTGGTCGAAAGCGACGAGATCGGCATCGTCGGCGTCGGCGAGGCCACCATCCCGCACATCCGCAAGTTCAACCAGGCGCTGGAACTGGATGAGGACGAGTTCCTGCGCCGCACGCAGGGCTCGTTCAAGCTGGGCATCGAGTTCGTCAACTGGGGCCGCCTGGGCGACCGCTACATCCACGGCTTCGGCACCATCGGGCAGGACTTCTACGGCACGCCTTTCCACCACTACTGGCTGCGCCGCGCCGGTGAAGGCCGCACCGGTGACCTGGGTGCCTGCTCGATCAACACGGCGGCGCCGCCGCGAGCGAAGTTCATGCGGCCGCAGCCTGAGATGGCGGGTTCCCCGCTGGCCGAGATCGCCTACGCCTTTCACTTCGACGCAAGCCTGTACGCGCGCTACCTGCGCGGTTATGCCGAAGCGCGTGGCGTGCGACGCACCGAGGGCAAGATCACCGAGGTGCGCCAGCGCGCCGCCGACGGCCACCTCACGGCCGTGGTGATGGAAAACGGCGAGGTCGTCGAAGGCGACTTCTTCATCGACTGTTCGGGCATCCGCGCGCTGCTCATCGGTCAGACCTTGAACGTGGGCTACGAAGACTGGCGCCACTGGCTGCCCTGTGACCGCGCCATCGCGGTGCCCTGCGCATCCGCCGGCCCCATGCTCCCGATGACGCGCAGCACGGCGCACAGCGCGGGTTGGCAATGGCGCATCCCGCTGCAACACCGCACGGGCAATGGCCACGTCTTCAGCAGCCGCTTCATGAGCGAGGACGAAGCCACGCACATCCTGCTGGGCAACCTGGACGGCGAACCGCTGGCCGACCCGCGTGTGGTGCGCTACGTCACCGGCCGCCGCCACAAGTTCTGGGACCGCAACTGCGTGGCCGTGGGCCTGGCCAGCGGCTTCCTGGAGCCCCTGGAATCGACCAGCATCCATCTCATCCAGACGGCCATCTCGCGCATCATCCAGTTCTTCCCGCACCAGGGATTCGATGCCGCCGACATCGCGGAATACAACGCCCAGACGCAGTTCGAGTACGAACGCATCCGCGACTTCATCATCCTGCACTACCACGCCACCGAGCGCGACGACTCGCCGTTCTGGAACTACTGCCGCACGATGGAAGTGCCGGCCACGCTGCAGCACAAGATCGACCTCTTTGCCAGCAACGGCCGGCTGTGCCGCGAAGGCAACGAGCTCTTCGCCGACCTGAGCTGGCTGCAGGTGATGTACGGCCAGCGCATACGCCCGCGGGGCTACCATCCCTTTGCCGATCTGCGGCCGGCGGCCGAGGTGGACGCCTTCCTCGACAACGTCGAAGGCGTGATCGCCAAGTGCGTGCAGGTCATGCCCACGCAGGCCGAGTTCATCGCCGCGCACTGCAGCGCCCAACCGCAATCATGAAGTCCCCGCGCGGTCTCGGGTTGCGTCGTCTGCGCGCCGCACTGGCCGCCGTCACCGCATCGGCCGCCAGCGGCCTGCTGCCGGCGCCTGCGATGGCTGCGGATCCGATCAACGTGGCCACCTACAACCTGCGCCTGAACGAGCCTGGCGATGGCCCGAATGCCTGGCCGCACCGCAAGGAGATGGTCAAGGCCTTGATCCGATACCACGAGTTCGACATCGTGGCCACGCAGGAAGGCCTGATCGACCAGATTCGCGAACTGGACGCCATGCCCGGATGGGCACGCGTGGGCGTGGGGCGCGACGATGGCAGGCAGGGCGGCGAGCACTCCGCGATCTACTTCCGCAGCGCGCGTTTCAAGCTGCAGCGCCATGGCGACTTCTGGCTCAGCGCCACGCCGGAAAGGCCTTCCATCAGCTGGGATTCGCGCTGCTGCCATCGCCTGGCCACCTGGGCCGAGCTGCGCGACAGCACGACCGGCCGCGATTTCCTGGTCTTCTCGGTGCACTTCGACCACGAAGGCGAGGTGTCGCGTCGCGAGTCGGCGCGGCTGATGCTGCGCCAGGTGCGCGAACTGGCCGCAGGCAAACCGGTGATCTGCATGGGCGACTACAACGCCACGCCCGAGAGCGAGCCCATCCGCACGATGCTCGCGGGCCTGCGCGACGCTCATGCCCACAGCGAAACGCCGCCCTACGGCCCGGTGGGCAGCTTCAACGAGTTCAGGTTCGACACGCCGGCCGATCGGCGCATCGACTACGTCTTCCTGACGCCGGGCATCCGGGTGCTCAAGTACGCGGTGCTCACCGATTCACAGCGCGGCCGCTACCCATCGGATCACTTTCCGGTGCTGGTGCGGCTGCAGCTTCCCTGAGCGCAGCGAAAGTTCTTGTAAAGCTGTCTTGCGTTGGCTTTCATGGCCGGCATCCGCCGCGATGGCTGTCGCGCAAGCTCAGAGCTTCGCAAGCTCCGAGGCGACGCCCTGATGCGCTCGCCGCGCGTAAAGAACGGTAAGCCAGGGCATACCCGAATTCTTGCGAAAAGTCCTTCCGTATCAACCACTTGCAGGTGGTCGACACGGGCGCGCTTGCGCACCGGCCTCACAACGGCGCGATGCTAGATTTTGCCGGCGTGATGGCTGCCAGGTGCCGCGCAGGCATGGCCGCAGGCACGACAGACGATGCCCGGGATGGGCCCGGACCGGCCGCACAGGAATGAGGGACTCGACAACATGCAGATCGCGCGCAGACTGGTCTTGGCGCTGGCCACGGCCGCAGCCCTGGTGGGCACGGCCCAGGCCGGCACGCTCACCATCGAGAGCTGGCGGGTGGACGACAAGGCCCTCTGGGAACAGGTGCTGATCCCGGCGTTCCAGCGCAAGCATCCCGGCGTGGAGGTCAAGTTCGCGCCCACCGCGCCCACCGAATACGACTCCAGCCTGGCTGCCCGGCTGGCCGGTGGTACCGCCGGTGATCTGATCGTCTGCCGCCCCTTCGACGTGTCGCTCTCGCTGTACAAGAAGGGGCACCTGGAAAAGCTCGACGGCCGGCCGGGCATGGAGCACTTCGGGCCCACCGCCAAGGCTGCCTGGCAGACCGACGACGGCGCCGAGACCTTCTGCATGCCGATGGCCTCGGTGATCCACGGCTTCCTCTACAACAAGAAGATCTTCAACAGACTCAAGCTGACGCCGCCCAAGACGGAAGCCGAGTTCCTGGCCCTGCTCGAAGCCGTCAAGAAGGACGGCAGTGTCGCGCCACTCGCGCTCGGAACCGCTGATCAGTGGGAGTCTTCGCAGATCGTCTTCACCAACGTCGGGCCCAACTACTGGCAGGGCGAAGCAGGGCGCAAGGCCCTGATCAGCGGCAAAGCGCAGTTCACCAGCCCCGAATTCGTGGCCGCCTTGGAGTACCTGGCCAGATTGGGTGCCTATCTGCCCAAGGGGGCCAGCGCCCAGACCTATGGCGACAGCCAGAACCAGTTCGCGCTGGGCCGGGCGGCGGTGTATCCGACCGGCTCCTGGGACATCGCCTACTTTGCCCAGACACCCGGGCTGGAACTAGGCGCCTTTGCGCCGCCGGTGAAGAAGGCCGGCGACAAGTGCTACATCTCGGATCACACCGATATCGGGATGGGCATCAACCGCAAGGCCAGGAACAAGGAAGACGCCCAGAAGTTCCTGACCTGGGTGGGCTCGCAGGAGTTTGCCGACCTCTACACCAACAAGGTCACCGGCTTCTTCAGCCTGTCCACACACCTGGTGGCCGTGCGCGACCCGCTGGCCAAGCAGTTCGTCGAATGGCGCAGCCAGTGCGGCTCGACGATCCGCCTGAACTCGCAGGTGCTGAACCGCGGCACACCCAGCCTCGAGAACGAACTCTGGAACGTCACCTCGCAGGTGCTCAACGGCAAGCTGGCGCCCAAGGACGCTGCAGCCAGGCTGCAGGCTGGCCTGGCGAAGTGGCACCAGCCGGCCGCACGCTGATCGCGGCGCCCTTCTCCTGACCCGCCCAATCCGCAGCGACGCCGTTGAAGACCGAGAGCCGCACCGTCAGCGCCTGGCATCTGCTGGCCTTTCTCGGGCCGGCGGTGCTGGTGTACGGCGTCTTCAGCGCATGGCCGCTGGCCGAGACCCTGAGGCTGGCCTTCTTCCGGGCCGACGATAGCGGCGCGCTGCACCCGGCCGGGCTGGACAACTTCCGCACCATCCTGCTCGACGCCGACTGGGCCGCGGCCTTCTGGAACGCGATGCGCAACAACGCGCTGTTCTTTGCCGTCCACATGGTGGTGCAGAACGGCATCGCGCTGCTGCTGGCGGCACTGCTGAGCCTGAAGGACCTGCGCCTGGCCCGCAGCTACCGCACGCTGATCTTCCTGCCCACGCTGCTGTCGGTGGTCATCGTGGGCTTCATCTGGCAGCTCATCCTGTCCCCGCTCTGGGGCGTGGGCGAGAAGCTGCTCGGTGCTGCCGGCCTGGGTGCGTGGTTCGCCCCCTGGCTGGGCCAGGAGGACACGGCCCTGCTGACCATTTCGCTGATCTCGGTGTGGCAGTACGTGGGCATCCCGATGATGCTGATCTACGCGGCGCTGCTGGCGGTTCCGGAAGAGATCATCGAAGCCGCCCATGCGGAGGGCGCGGGTGCCTGGCGGATCTTCTTCGCCATCAAGCTGCCGCTGATCTATCCGACGCTGGGGCTGGTGACCATCCTCACGTTCGTCGGCAACTTCAATGCCTTCGATCTGGTGTATTCGATCAAGGGCGCCCTGGCCGGCCCCAACTACGCCACCGACATCCTGGGCACGCTCTTCTACCGCACCTTCTTCGGTTACCAGGCGCAGGTGGGCAGTGCGACCATGGGCGCGGCAGTGGCCACGCTGATGTTCCTGGTGATCCTGGCCGGCGTCGGCCTGTACTTCCTTGCCGTGCAACGGCGGCTGGTGCGCCATGCACTCTGAAGCGCTCACCTCGCGCCGGCAGGTCGCGCCACGCGCCGGCCAGCCGCTGCGGAACTGGCTGCAGCGCCCCGACGTGGGCCGGCTGAGCGTGCACCTGGTCCTGATGACGTACACGGTGCTGGCGCTGTTCCCCATCGTGCTGATCGTGATCAACTCGGTGAAGACGCGCTCGGCCATCTACGACGATCCGATGGCCCTTCCGACGATGGCCACCCTGTCCTTCGTCGGCTTCCAGAAGGTGCTGTCGGCGACGAACTTCGCGCTGTACTTCGGCAACAGCCTGCTCGTCACGCTGGTCTCGCTGGCGTTGATCGTTCTGTTGGGTTCGATGGCCGCCTGGGCCCTCTCGGAGTACGACTTCAGGGGTCGGCGGCTGATCGGGTTGTTCATCGCCATCGGCATCATGATCCCCATCCGGTTGGGCACCGTGGCCATCCTGCAGCTGATGGTCGGGCTGGATCTCGTGAACACGCTGAGCGCGCTGGTGCTGGTCTACACCGCGCAGGGGCTGCCGCTGGCCGTGATGATCCTGTCGGAGTTCATCCGCCAGGTGCCCGGTGAGCTCAAGGATGCCGCCCGCTGCGACGGCGTGGGCGAGTTCAGGATCTTCTTCCAGGTCATCCTGCCGCTGGTGCGCCCGGCCATCGCCACCGTGGCGGTGTTCACGATGATCCCGGCCTGGAACGATCTGTGGTTCCCGCTGATCCTGGCGCCCGGCGACTCGACCAAGACCGTGACGCTGGGCGTGCAGCAGTTCATCGGCCAGTACGTCACCGACTGGAACTCGGTGCTGGCCGCGCTGTCACTGGCCGTGCTGCCGGTGCTGGTGCTGTACGGGCTGTTCTCGCGCCAGCTGATCCGCGGCCTCACCTCGGGCGCCGTCAAATGACCGCGGGAACCTAGTCCATGGCCGCTGTCAGCCTCAGCAACCTGCGCAAGTCCTACGACGGCAAGACCGACGTGCTGGCGGGCATCGATCTGGACATCGCCGATGGCGAGTTCGTCGTGCTCGTCGGGCCCTCGGGCTGCGGCAAGTCCACGCTGCTGCGCATGCTCTGTGGGCTGGAAAGCGTCACCGGCGGCCAGATCCGTATCGGCGAGCGTGCTGTCAACCATCTGCCGCCAGCGGAGCGCGGCATCGCGATGGTCTTCCAGAGCTACGCGCTGTACCCGCACATGAGCGTGTACAGGAACATGGCCTTCGGGCTCAAGGTGGCTGGTGCCGACAAGGCGACGATCGACGATCGCATCCGCCGCACCGCTGCCTCGCTGCAGATCGATCACCTGCTCGACCGGCTGCCGCGTGAACTGTCCGGCGGGCAGCGCCAACGCGTGGCCATCGGTCGCGCCATCGTGCGCAAACCGCAACTCTTCCTGTTCGACGAGCCGCTGTCCAACCTGGACGCCGCCCTGCGTGTGCAGACGCGCCTCGAGTTGGCCAGGCTGCATGCGCAGCTGGCCGCCACCATCGTCTATGTCACGCACGACCAGGTCGAGGCGATGACCCTGGGCGACAAGATCGTGGTCATGCACGAGGGCCGCATCCAGCAGGCCGGTTCGCCGCTGGAGCTGTACCAGACGCCCTGCAACCGTTTCGTGGCCACATTCATCGGGTCACCCAGGATGAACCTGCTGGAGGCCACCGTGGTGGCTGCCAGCGCCCAGGGTGTGGTCTGCGCCCTTGCCGACGGCCAGCGCGTGACCGCCGCGGTGGACGGCAGCCGCCTGCAGCCGGGCCAGCCTGTGCAGCTGGGCCTGCGGCCCGAGCACGTCCGGTCCGGCGGCGCCGGCGAAGGGCTGGCCGGCCAGGTGCAGATGGTGGAACACCTGGGTGAGGTCAACCTGCTGTACCTGAGGCTGGATTCCGGCGCCGAGGTCGTGCTGCGCGGGGATGGTGGCGACCAGGTTCAGATCGGCCAGCGCATGACGTTCGGGGTCGAGCCCGCTGCCTTCCACCTTTTCGACGAGCGTGGCCAGGCGGTGCGGCGGCTGCGGCCGGGCAACCTCACCACCACGCGGCGCGTGCCCATGGTCAAGGCCGACGCGGCGGATGCGATGAAGGCCTCCGCATGAAGTCACTGCGCATCCGCACGCACCGTGCCACCTGGCTGCTGCTTGGGCTGTGGCTGTTGACGTGCGCGCTGCAGGCACAGACGGCCAGCCCGGTTGCGCAGGCCGGCGGCGTTCTGGCGGCCACGCTGGCCCCGGTCGGTCTGCGCTGGGAAGTCGTGCGCAGCGAACGGCTGCCCAAGGACAAGGGGGCGCGGACGCTGGCCAGATTCGTGATGACGGCCTCGCCGACGCAGGGCCTGCAGGCGCATGGCTGGTCGCTGTACTTCAACTGCGTGGCCGGTGTGGACCTGGACTCCGCGCAAGGCCCCTTCGTTCTCGAACGGTTGGCCGGCACCCTGTTCCGCCTGCGCCCGACACCCGCCTTTGCCGGCCTGGCACCGGGTCAGCAGGTAGAGTGGCGCTTCCGGCATCCGGACCTGATGCCCAATCCGGACAAGGCACCGCAAGGGCCTTACTTGGTGATGGACAGCCGACCGGATGTCGGGCTGCGCATCAACGACTATCAGGTCACGCCGCCGCAGCGTCCCGACCAACTGGATCTGGCCGAAGGCCAAGCGCTGCCCGGGCCCGGGGCCGGCGGCTTCTTCGAGCGCCACGCCGCTGCCGATGCGGTGGACCCGGCGACGTTGCCGCTGGTCTTCCCGCCGCCGCGCGAACTGCAGCGCGCTGCCGGCAGCCTGCGCTGGACCCGCATGCCACGCATCGAAGCCGCCGCCGGGCTGCGGCGCGAAGC
>DAORNK010000185.1:0-8424 GCA_035440985.1 Rubrivivax sp.
GCAGGTGATGATGGGCCAGCTCCGGGCCTTCGGCTACCCGCTCAACGTCGACCAGTGGGACGGCTACCCCGCCGCCCGCCGGCGCCTGATCGGCGTGCTGCAGGCCTGCACGCAGACCCGCGTGCTGGCCACGCACGATCTGGATCTGGTGCTGGACACCTGCCAGCGTGTCGTCGTGCTGCATCAGGGCCGGCTGCGCGCCGATGGAGCGCCCGAGTCGGTGCTGGCCGACACCGACCTGCTGGCCGAATGCGGGCTCGAGCCGCCCCTGAGCGCCAGCTTGCGCGCATGGCCGCGCTGAAAGGCGCCCCCAGGAAGACCCGCAACCCAGGCTGCCGCCAGATGCCTATATTGCATGGGCCGCTGCAGAAGCCTCGTGATTCTCCGGCGGCCGGGAGTTGAGTCATTTCGGGGCCCATCGCGGGCCCCGTTTTTTGCTCAGCCTGGTCGCTTGCAGGCGCCCAGGCCTTCGTCAGCCACTCGCGGCCACGCAGGTGGCCGCTCGGCGCAGACTCAGTAGCGCCCGTGCTGCTTGACGATGTAATTGGTCAGTTCGCTGGCCTGCACCGCCAGCCGCGTCTGCACCCGGTGCACGGTGCGCACGATCGAGCACATCACGCGGTACAGGACCATCGGGTGCGTGGTGATCAGGCTTTCCAGCGCCTGGCGTTCGAGCACCAGCACGCGCGCCGCGCTGCCGGCCACCAATGATGCGTAACGCTGGGCACCATCCAGGAACCCCAGTTCGTGCGCGAAGTCACCCGGCTTGAGGGTGATCAGCAGGCTCTCTTCGGGCCCACCCACCTGCTTGATCACCGACAAGCTGCCGTCCACCACCACGTACAGGCGGTTGTCGCTGCTGCCCTCCTTGGCCACCACCTGGTTCGCGGTGTAGCTCTCCATCTTCATCAGCGCGGCCAGCACGGCCGTCTGGTCGTCTCCGAGTTCCTGGCTCAAGGGGCAGGCACGGACGGCGTCATAGAGGGATGTATTGCTGAGGGACATGGCGGTTCCAGTGGTTGGCATGAACGAAAGCGCCGGCGCCGGGACAGGCGCTGGCAGGAGCATGGAAGCAGGTGCCGTTGCGGCCGTCACGGGCGCCATGGTCGGCGCGGCGGGCGTTGGCGGCGACAGGCGCGCGGCCAGCGGAACCAGGGTTTCTTCGGCCCTCTTGACGAACGCATCCATCATCGACCGCGCGACGACTTCGACGGCTTGCGCCGCCACGCGGTCCAGCAGGCCGTCCGACACCTCGTACGAAAGCGCGAACTGGATGCGGCAGCCCTGGCTGCCCAGCGCGCTCAGCAGCCAGTCGGCCTCGAAGCGGCGGAACGGGCCTTCGACCATGCGCACCTTGAGCCATTCCGGCCGTGACTTGGGGTTGCGGGTCTGAAAGCCGAAGCGCACCTGCAGGTACTTGAAATCGATGCGCGCGGCCACCCATTCGTCGCTGCGCTCCAGGATCGTGGCGGCGGTGCACCAGGGCAGGAACAGCGGGTAGTGCTCGGCCTGCTCGATGAGGTCGAACATCTCCTCCCGCGGGTACGGCACCAGCACCGAACGCTTGATTTCCAACCCTGGCTCCTGCTCTGTCTTCGGGCGTCAACGACCAAGGGTTTGCCCGAGGGCCGCAGTCTACGGGCGCGCACGATGCCTTCATGCGGCCAGTGTCGCGGGCCAGCAACCCCCAACCGTTTGACGTGGATCAGATTGGCCGTTGTGCACGGTCTGATACTCCCGCCGGTTACTTCCATTCCCAACCGGCCCGAGGGTGGCCGCATGCCGCGAACGCGGTGAGAGGACGACAAATGACCGAGACCTTCTACGAAGTCATGCGCCGGCAGGGCATCACCCGCCGGAGCTACCTCAAGTTCTGCAGCCTCACGGCAGCCTCGCTCGGCCTGGCGCCATCGTTCGCCCCGACCATCGCGCATGCGCTGGAGACCAAGCCCCGCACCCCGGTGCTCTGGCTGCACGGCCTGGAGTGCACCTGCTGCACCGAAAGCTTCATCCGCAGTGCGCACCCGCTGGCCAAGGACGTGATCCTGTCGATGATCTCGCTGGACTACGACGACACCATCATGGCCGCCGCCGGCCATCAGGCCGAAGCCGCGCTCGAGCAGGTCATGAAGGACTACAAGGGCAACTACATCCTGGCCGTGGAAGGCAACCCGCCGCTGGGCGAGGACGGCATGTACTGCCTGCCCGGCGGCAGACCCTTCGCCGAGAAACTGAAGCACGTTGCCAAGGATGCGATGGCCGTCATCGCCTGGGGCTCTTGCGCCAGCTGGGGCTGCGTGCAGGCCGCCAAGCCCAACCCGACCACCGCGGTGCCGATCAACAAGGTCATCACCGACAAGCCCATCGTCAAGGTGCCGGGCTGCCCGCCCATCGCGGAAGTGATGACGGCCGTCGTCACCTATGTGGCAACCTTCGGCAAGATCCCCGAGCTCGACCGCCAGGGCCGCCCGAAGATGTTCTACAGCCAGCGCATCCACGACAAGTGCTACCGCCGCCCCCACTTCGACGCGGGCCAGTTCGTCGAGAAATGGGACGACGAAGGGGCCAAGGCCGGCTACTGCCTCTACAAGATGGGCTGCAAGGGCCCGACCACCTACAACGCCTGCAGCACCACGCGCTGGAACGAAGGCGTGTCCTTCCCCATCGCTTCCGGCCACGGCTGCATCGGCTGCAGCGAGGACGGCTTCTGGGACAAGGGTTCCTTCTACGACCGCCTGAGCAACATCACCGACTTCGGGGTCGAAGCCAACGCCGACAAGATCGGCCTGGTCCTGGCCGGCGTCACCGGTGCGGCCGTGGTCGCCCATGCCGCCGTCAGCGCCATCCAGCGCGCTTCGAACCGCAGCAAGACCCAGGCCGATAACAGCAACAAGGTGGAGAGCTGATCATGTCCGTCATCGAAACCCAAGGCTTCAAGCTCGACAACAGCGGCAAGCGCGTCGTCGTCGATCCGGTGACGCGGATCGAAGGTCACCTGCGCGTCGAAGTCAACCTGGACGACAAGAACGTCATCCGCAACGCGGTCAGCACCGGCACGATGTGGCGTGGCCTGGAGGTCATCCTCAAGGGCCGCGACCCGCGTGATGCGTGGGCGTTCGTCGAACGCATCTGCGGCGTGTGCACCGGCACGCATGCGCTGGTCTCGGTGCGCGCAGTGGAAGACGCGCTGAAGATCAACATCCCGGACAACGCCAACATCATCCGCAACCTGATGCACTCGACGCTGTACGCGCACGACCATCTGGTGCACTTCTACCACCTGCATGCGCTGGACTGGGTGGACGTGGTCAGCGCGCTCAAGGCCGACCCCAAGAAGACCAGCGAACTGGCGCAGTCCATCAGCAGCTGGCCGATGTCCAGCCCGGGCTACTTCCGCGACCTGCAGAACCGCTTGAAGAAGTTCGTCGACAGCGGCCAGCTCGGCCCCTTCCGCAACGGCTACTGGGGCCACCCGGCCTACAAGCTGCCGGCGGAAGCCAACCTGATGGCCGTGGCCCATTACCTGGAAGCACTCGACTTCCAGAAGGAGATCGTCAAGATCCAGACCATCTTCGGCGGCAAGAACCCGCACCCCAACTGGCTGGTGGGCGGCGTGCCGTGTTCGATCAACCTCGAAGGCACGGGTGCCGTCGGTGCGATCAACATGGAACGCCTGAACATGGTGTCCAAGATCATCGACGACACCATTGCCTTCATCGACAACGTCTACATCCCCGACCTGCTGGCCATCGCGTCCTTCTACAAGGACTGGGGCGCCATCGGCGGTGGCCTGGCCAGCACCAACCTGCTGAGCTACGGGGAGTTCCCCGATATCGCCAACGACCAGAGTGACAAGAGCCTGCTGATGCCACGCGGCGCCATCATCGCGGGCGACCTGAAGACCATCCATGCGGTGGACCTGAAGGACCCGGCCCAGATCCAGGAGTTCGTCAACCACAGCTGGTACAAGTACGGCGACGAGACCAAGGGGCTGCACCCCTTCGACGGCGTCACCGAACCCAACTTCGTGCTCGGTGCCGGCACCAAGGGCAAGAAGACCGCGATCGACCAGGTCGACGAGAGCGCCAAGTACTCGTGGATCAAGTCGCCGCGTTTCAAGGGCCACCCGATGGAAGTCGGCCCGCTGGCGCGTTACGTGATCGGTTACGCCAAGGGCATGCCCGAGTTCAAGGAACCCGTGGAGATGGTGCTCAAGAAGCTGGACGTGCCGGTCACGGCGCTGTTCTCCACGCTGGGCCGCACCGCCGCACGCGGGCTGGAAGCCTCGTGGTCGGCGCACAAGATGAAGTACTTCTTCAACAAGCTGATGGCCAACCTGAAGGCCGGCAACCTGGCCACCGCCAACATCGACAGCTGGGAACCCCGCACCTGGCCGGCCGCGGCGCAGGGCGCCGGCTACTGCGAAGCGCCGCGCGGCGCCCTGGGCCACTGGATCAAGATCAAGGACACCAAGATCGACAACTACCAGTGCGTGGTGCCCACCACCTGGAACGCCGGCCCGCGCGACACCAAGAACCAGATCGGCGCCTACGAGGCCAGCCTGATGAACACGCCGATGGCCAAGCCCGACGAGCCGCTGGAGATCCTGCGCACCATCCACAGCTTCGACCCCTGCCTGGCGTGCTCCACGCACGTCATCTCGCCGCAGGGTGAAGAGCTGACGCGCGTCACGGTCCGCTGAGCCGGGAGGCGATCATGAGCACAGATCACAGGAAGCTGTTTCCGGTCTATGTGTGGGAAGTGCCGGTGCGCGTCTGGCATTGGCTGATGGTGCCGGCCATGCTGATACTGTTCGTCACCGGCTATTTCATCGGTGCGCCCCTGCCTTCGGTGGGCGGTGAAGCTTCAGAGAACTTCTGGTTCGGCTACATCCGCTTCGCCCACTTCGCGTCCGCCTACGTGTTTGCCATCACGCTGGTGCTGCGGATCGTCTGGGGCTTCTTCGGCAACCGCTTCTCGCGCGAGATCCTGGCCGTGCCGGTGTCGATGTTCAGCGCCAAGTGGTGGGATGGCCTGCTCGACCAGACCAAGTACTACCTGTTCATGAAGCCGCATGCGCGGCCCTGGCAGGGGCACAACCCGCTGGCGATGGCGGCCATGTTCTGGGGCTACATGGTGCCTTCGGTGTTCATGCTGCTGTCGGGCTTTGCGTTGTACGGCGAAGGTCTGGGCATGGACAGCTGGGCCTACCAGTGGGTGTCGTCGTGGTTCCTGCCGATGTTCGGCCAGAGCATGAACGTGCACACGCTGCACCGCCTGTGCGCCTGGGCACTGGTGATCTTCGCCGGCGTGCACTTCTACATGGTGCTGCGCGAGGACATCTGCTCCGACGAGACGGTGATGAGCACGATGGCCAACGGCTGGCGGGTCTCCAAGAAGTGACAGCCACGCCCGACCCGGAGGCGCCTGCAAACCCGGCACCTCCGGGCGCGGTGCTGGTGCTGGGCATCGGCAACGTGCTGTGGGCCGATGAAGGTTTTGGTGTACGCGCGGTCGAAGCGCTGCACCAGGGCTTTGCCATGCACGCCGCCGTGCAGCTGGTCGACGGCGGCACCCAGGGCCTGTACCTGCTGGATCACGTCTGCGCAGCCACGCACGTGATCGTGCTCGACGCCATCGATTTCAAGCTGCCCCCTGGCACGCTCAAGGTCTTTCGCGACGGCGAGGTGCCGGTGTGGTCAGATACCGTGATGAGCTTGCACCAGGCCTCGTTCCAGGAACTGCTGTCGCTGGCGCGCCTGCGTGACCGCTTCCCCGAGCGCATCACGCTGATCGGCGTGCAGCCCGACGTGCTGGACGACCTGGGCGGCAGCCTGAGCCCGCTGGTGCGCGCACGCCTGCCCGAGGCGCTGACGCTGACGCTGGCCGAATTGGAAGCGTGGGGCGTGCCCGCCACGGCCCGCACGAGCCCACCGACGGACACGCTGGCGGCCCAGGCGCTGGCCCTGAATCTCTACGAGGATGGTCGTCCCAGCGCCGACCAGGCCTGCCGCGTGGGTGACGCACGCTTCCTCAACCAGGTCCACGGCGGCGAGGCTGGCTGATGTGCCTCGGCGTGCCCATGCAGGTGGTGGAAAGCGGCCCCGACTGGGCCTGGTGCGAAGCCGACGGCCAGCGCGAGCGCCTGGACATGGTGCTGATCGGCCCGCAGCCCGTGGGTACCTGGGTGCTGGCCTTCCAGGGCGGTGCACGCCAGGTGATGGATGCGCTGGAAGCACAGCAGGCACGCGCCGGCCGTCAGGCCCTGGCCGCCGTGCTGGCCGGCCGCGACAACGTGGATGCCTTCTTTGCGGACCTGGTGGAACGCACGCCGCAGTTGCCCGAACACCTGCGCCCCAAGAGCTGACAACTGCCCCCCGATGAACATGCCCGTGAACGAGCAGGCCCCGGCCATGCACCCCCTGATGCAGCGCCTGGTGCAGGAGACCGCCGCCGCCGTGCTGCCGGCCGATGCCGTGGCCGCGTGGGCCGACCAGCCCGGCCTGGCGATGCTGGTCTTTGCCGAAGATCCCGAACGCTTCAAGGAGACGCTGGACATCGCCGTCATCGTGCCCGAACTGCACGCCTGGGCAGGCCGCGCGTTCCGTGTCGGCCTGCTGCCGCCGGCAGCGGCACGTGCCGTGGCCCCGCGTTACGGCTTTGCACGCTGGCCGGCCTTCGTGATGCTGCGCGACGGCCAGTACCTGGGCGCGGTGGACGGCATCCGCGACTGGGAGGTTTACCAGGCCGAACTGGGCCGCCTGCTCGCCGCCGCGCCCAGCCGCCCGCCCAGCGTGGGCATTGCGGTGCGGGTGGCCGGCCAGGCCGCCGAACCGGATTGCCACTGACCCACCAACCGCCGCACCGACTGCCGACCGGAGCCCACGATGAAACCCGTACCGATTCCTGTGCGCAGCCTGATGCACGACCCCGCCGACGCTGTCGAGTACATGCCCATGCCGCGCGGCATGACGACCTTCGAGATGCCGCGCGTGCCGGACCCCGGCCCCGGCACCGACATTGCCGGCGCGCGCGATGTGCTGCAGGTCTTCCTCGACCACATGGCCCGGTGGCTGCAAGCCGGCGGCGACCTGCCGGCGCTGGACCTGGCGGGGCTGGAACCGGCCGCGCTGCGTGTGCTCAACGAAACGCTGGGCGAAGGCGAGGTCTCCGCCATCGTCCAGGCCGATCATGAGATCCGTGTGCAGGAGACGGTGTTCTCCGGCGTCTGGCGCCAGCAGCACCTGCGCGGCACGCACCTGCTGCACGACTACCTGCTGGCCGCCCCCATCCCGCCCATCGTGCAGGCCCTGGCCGTCGAAGGCGCCAGCGCGCTATTGCGCCCGCTGCCCCTGCCCGCCGGCGCGATGAACGTGCCGGCCCTGGTGCACGAACTGCAGGAAGCGATGGATCGCGCCGGGCCCGCCACGCCGGCCCACGTGATCAACCTGACGCTGCTGCCGCTGTCGCCCGAAGACGTGGCCCACGTCGACGCCGTGCTGGACGGCGGCACGGTCACCGTGCTCTCGCGCGGCTTCGGCAACTGCCGCATCAGCAGCACCGCGGCACGCCATGTCTGGCGCGTGCAGTACTTCAACAACATGCAGACGCTGATCCTCAACACCATCGAGGTGACCGGCATGCCCGAGGTGGCGGTGGCCGCGCACGAGGACCTGCTCGAGACGCGCGAACGCCTGGCCGACCTGGTGCTGTGGATGGGCGACTCGATCACCACAGCCTGAAGCCAAGCCGTGAGCGACTCCGCATCCACCGCGCCCGGCCGCCAGGCCCAGATTGGCGCCAACACGCGCCTGGAATGCAAGATCTGCTGGACGGTGTACGACCCGGCGCTGGGCGACGAGGTCTGGCAGATCCCGCCCGGCACGCCCTTCTACGATCTGCCGGCGCACTGGACCTGCCCCAACTGCTCCTGCGAAAAGCAGCACTTCCTGGTGCTGGATGACTGAGCCTTCGGACCAGGCCGCGGCCCTGCCGTCGCCAGCCGCCGCACTGGAGCAGCGGTTTGCCCAGATCCTGGATGGGCCGATGCGCGACGTGCCCATGCTCAATGCCGCGCTGCGCGTGCAGGCCGTGGGCTTCCGCCCCTGGGGCGCCCATTGGCTGGGCGTGCTGGTCACGCCCTGGTTCATGAGCCTGATGCTCTTTCCGCGTGAACGTGCGGCCTGCCATCCGGTGGGCGAGCGCGAGACCCGACAGCACGTGTTTCCGGCCGGCGTCTTCGAATTCATCGGCAATCGCGACGCCGTGCTGGGTGACTACCAGGCCTGCTCGCTGTTCTCGCCGATGTTCGAGTTCGCCGATCACGCGGCCGCACGCGAAACCGCCGCCGCCTCGCTGGAGGCCTTGTTCGACGCCGCCAGCCGTGTGGGCGGCGACCTGCCTTCGGGCGCCGCGCCGGCGCCA
>DAORNK010000186.1:0-8421 GCA_035440985.1 Rubrivivax sp.
TGTCGTCGGTGTCGATCAGGATCTCGCCGATGTCGGCGGTGAAGTAGTCGCGGATGGCGCGGATGACCAGTGACGACTCCTGGTAGATCAGGAACGCACCCTTGCCGGCCTTGGCGGCGCCGTCGATAGCGTCCCAGAGCTTGAGCATGTAGTTCAGGTCCCACTGCAGTTCGGCCGCGCTGCGGCCGATGCCCGCGGTGCGCGCGATCAGGCTCATGCCCTTGGGATAGTCGAGCTGCTCGAGGTTTTCCTTCAGCTCCTCGCGGTCTTCGCCCTCGATGCGCCGGCTCACGCCGCCGCCGCGCGGGTTGTTGGGCATCAGCACCAGGTAGCGGCCGGCCAGGCTGACGAAGGTGGTCAGCGCCGCGCCCTTGTTGCCGCGTTCTTCCTTCTCGACCTGCACCAGCAGGTTGTCGCCCTCCTTGACGACGTCCTGGATGCGCGCGTTCTTGACGTCGCTGCCTTCGCGGAAATAGATGCGCGAGATCTCCTTGAACGGCAGGAAGCCGTGGCGTTCCTCGCCGTAGTCGACGAAGCAGGCCTCCAGCGAAGGCTCCACCCGCGTGATCACGGCCTTGTAGATGTTGCCCTTGCGCTGTTCGCGCCCTTCGATCTCGGTCTCGAAGTCGAGGAGCTTCTGCCCGTCGACGATCGCCAGGCGCCGCTCTTCGGGCTGCGTAGCGTTGATCAGCATGCGTTTCATCTGCACTCCCATGCCGGGCCCGTGTCATGCGGGCCCGCGGTTCATCACCAATGCACGAAAGGCGCAGCAAGAACCGTTGGCACGAAATGCCCTGGACTGCGCGGCATCCCCAAAGCAGGGGCTTCAGCTGCGCAGCGTTGGCGCGTGCGTGCGGAGTGGCGAGACAGCCGCCCTGTCCACCCGGGCGCACCGCCGCGGATCACGCGGTCGTGCTGCGGCCCCGGCCGCGCCGGCAATCTGCCGGGGCCTTGGGGGGCGCATCAAGGGACTGGAGGACGACAGGGGCTGCATCGGCGTGCCGGACGCGGAACACCAGGATGGCTCTTGCTTGCTGCGCGAGCCGGCCTGGCTTCCTGAATTTTCGGTGCTTCGGGTGAACGAAGCGGGGTTCTCTTTGCGACTCTCTGCCGCCGGCTCACGATTCCCGCCGGGTCACTTGGGGACCACGGCCCAGACTTCGCCTTGCCGGCGTTGCATCACCACAAACGAAGCGCACGGTCATCGTGCGCGCCACCCCACGGTAGCGCCGGCAGTGCCCGGGTAAACTCCGATAAATCAAGCACTTACAGCCCAAACGTGGAACCGCGGAGTATAGCGGGCCGGCCGGCCCCGGTGAGCCCGGCCGCCACCGCCGCGGTCAGGCTGCTGACGGTGGATGCCGAATCCGCCGGGCAGAGGCTGGACAACTACCTGATCCGCCTGCTCAAGGGTGTGCCCAAGACGCACATCTACCGCGTCATCCGCAGCGGTGAAGTGCGGGTCAACAAGGGCCGGGCAGGCGCCGATGCACGGGTGGCCGAGGGCGACGTGGTGCGCGTGCCACCGATGCGCCTGGCCGAACCCCGTGCGGAGGCGCCGGCGCCCGCGCGCGAGTTCCCGATCCTGCTGGAAGACGAACACCTGCTGGCGATCGCCAAACCCGCCGGCGTGGCCGTGCACGGCGGCAGCGGGGTGAGTTTTGGCGTGATCGAACAACTTCGCCGCGCCCGACCACAGGCGCGGTTTCTGGAACTCGTGCATCGGCTGGACAAGGAGACCTCGGGCATCCTGCTGCTGGCCAAGAAGCGCAGCGCACTGACCGCACTTCAGGACCAATTCCGCACGCGCGACACGCACAAGGTCTACGCGGCGCTGGTCTTCGGGTCCTGGCCGGCCAGCCTGAAGGTGATCGATCTGGCCCTGCACAAGACACTGGACGCCGCCGGCGAGCGCCAGGTGCGCGTCGTGCCGGCAGGGCACGCCGAGGGCCGGCGTTCGATCAGCCTGGTGCGGGTGGTGCGCCAGCTGCCGGGTCTGAGCCTGCTGGACGTGAGCATCAAGACGGGTCGCACGCACCAGATCCGCGTGCACCTGGCGCACAGCGGCCACCCCATCGTGGGCGACACCAAGTACGGCGACTTTGCGCGCAACAAGGCCTTTGCCCGCGAACGGGGCTTTGCGCGCATGTTCCTGCACGCGCGCGAACTGGGCTTTGTTCACCCCGCCAGCGGCGAACGCATCACCCTGCGCGCCAACCTGCCCGACGACTGCGAGACACTCCTGAAATGACCGCCAAACGCCGCTTCGACCTGATCGTCTTCGACTGGGATGGCACCTTGTTCGACAGCACGACCTTGATCGTGCGCTGCATCCAGGCAGCCTGCCGCGATCTGGCCGTGGCCGTGCCCAGCGACGCCGACGCGGCCTACGTCATCGGCCTGGGCCTGCACGATGCGCTGCAGCATGCGGTGCCCGGTCTGCCCTCGGCACGCTACCCCGAGCTGGGGCATCGCTACCGCTACCACTACTTTGCCCGCCAGCACGAGCTGGTGCTGTTCCCGGGCACGCTGGAGATGCTGGCCGATCTGAAGGGGCGCAGCCACCTGCTGGCCGTGGCCACCGGCAAGGGCCGGCGCGGCCTGGACGAGGCCCTGGCGCACTCGCAACTGCATGCCATGTTCGACGCCACCCGCACGGCCGACCAGACCGCCGGCAAGCCCCACCCTTTGATGCTGCAGGAACTGATGGCCGAGCTGGGCGTGACGCCCGAGCGCACGCTGATGATCGGCGACACCACCCACGATCTGCAGCTGGCGCGCAACGCCGGCACCGCACGCGTGGCCGTCGGCTACGGCGCGCACGACACCCAGGCCTTCGTCGAGCACGAGCCGCTGTTCATCGCGCACAGCACGCAGGAACTGCACGACTGGCTGCGCCGGCACGCATGAAGCCCGACAACGGCCAGCCAGGCCAAGCCCTGTGCGCATCGTCAGCGCTGACCGAAGGCGGCCGTGCCTGGGTGTGGGATGTTCTGGAACATGGCCGGCCAGCGCGGGCCTTCGCGCTGCGCTTCGAAGGTGTGCCACGCGCCTACCTGAACCGCTGTGCCCATGTGCCGGCCGAGATGGACTGGCAGCCTGGCGAGTTTCTGGACAGTGACCGGCGCTGGATCGTCTGCAGCATTCACGGCGCCAGCTACGACCCGGCCGATGGCCGCTGTGTGGGCGGCCCCTGTGGGCGAGGCCGTCTGATCCCCGTGGCCGTGGGCGAAGCCGATGGGCAGGTGTATTGGTATCCTTCCCGTGACATCCAGCCCCTGGCCTTTGCCGCCCCGGCTGCAGAAAGCCCCCGATGAACAGCCCCGACACCCCTCCCGGCCCGGTCACGCCTCCTTCGGCTGCCGAGCCATTGACCGTCACCGCGGCCGCGGCGCTGGCCGCCGCCGAGAAGGCCCGCCAGGCCGAACCGCGCCAAGGGATCGAGTCGGCGCTGGAGCGTGTGGCGACCGAACTGCTGCGCCAGCAGCGCAACGAGCGGCGCTGGCGCGTGTTCTTCCGGCTGGCCTGGCTGGGGCTGGCTGCGGTGGCGTTGTGGGTGATGCTGAGCAACCGCATCGTGCACAACGTCCCTACCACGCCGCACACGGCCCTGGTCGAGGTCCGCGGCGAGATCACCGCCGAAAGCGAAGCCAGCGCCGAAGCGCTGGTGGGTGCGCTCAAGTCGGCCTTCGAGGACGGCGGCGCCCAGGCCGTGGTGCTGCGATTCAATTCGCCCGGCGGCAGCCCGGTGCAAAGCGGCATCGTGCACGACGAGATCAAGCGGCTCAAGGCCAAGCACGGCAAGAAGGTCTATGCCGTGGTCGAGGAGGTCTGCGCATCCGGCGCCTACTACATGGCCGTGGCGGCGGACGAGATTTACGTCGACAAGGCCAGCATCGTGGGCAGCATCGGCGTGCTGATGGACGGGTTCGGCTTCACCGGCTTGATGGACAAGCTGGGCGTGGAACGGCGGCTGCTCACCGCCGGCGAGAACAAGGCCATGCTGGACCCTTTCAGTCCGACGAGCGAAAAGCAGACCCAGCTGGCCCGGGCCATGATCGCTCAGGTGCACCGCCAGTTCATCACCGTGGTCAGGGAAGGGCGCGGCACCCGTCTGAAGGAAACGCCCGAGACCTTCTCGGGCCTGTTCTGGAACGGCGAGGAGGCCGTCAGGCTCGGGCTGGCGGACCACACCGGCAATCTCGACTACGTGGCGCGCGAAGTGGTCAAGGCCGAGGAGATCGTCGACTACACGCCGCGCGACAACGTGGCCGAACGGCTGGCCAAGCGCTTTGGCGCGAGCGTCGGCGCCGGCGCCGTGAAAGCGCTGCGCGCGGCGAGCCCGCTGCGGTGACGGCTTTGCTGGGTGAGCGCGTGGCCGTGGCCACGCAGTACCTGCTGCCCAAGCAGGCCCTGACGATGGCCGCCGGGGCCATGGCAAGACTGCAGGGCGGGGCAGCCACCACGGTGGTGATCCGCTGGTTCATAGCCCGCTATGGCGTGAACATGGCCGAGGCGGCCGATGCCGATCCGGCGGCCTATGCCAGCTTCAACGACTTCTTCACGCGCGCACTCAAGCCCGGTGCACGGCCGCTGGGCAATACGGCGCTGCTGTGCCCGGTGGACGGCGCCATCAGCCAGTTCGGCGATGTGGACGGCGATCAGATCTTCCAGGCCAAGGGTCACCGCTACAGCACCACCGCGCTGGTTGGCGGTGACGGTGCGTTGGCCGCGCACTTCCACGGCGGCCACTTTGCCACGCTGTACCTCAGCCCGCGCGACTACCACCGCATCCACATGCCTTGCAGCGGGCGCTTGCTGCGCATGATCCACGTGCCCGGCGCCCTGTTTTCCGTCAACCCGGCCACGGCGCGCGGCGTGCCGGGCCTGTTTGCGCGCAACGAGCGGGTGGTCTGTGTCTTCGAAGGCACCGAAGGCGAGCTCAGCGGCCGACCCTGGGTGCTGGTGCTGGTGGGCGCCACCATCGTCGGCAGCATGGCCACCGTGTGGCACGGTGTGGTGAATCCGCCGCGGCCCGGCCGCCTGCGCGAGTGGTCGTACCACGATCGGTCCATACGCCTGGAGCCGGGTGCCGAGATGGGCCGCTTCCTGCTGGGTTCCACGGTGGTGATGCTGTTCCCGCGCGGGCCGCTGCAGTTCGAGCCGGGTTGGGCACCGGGCGGGCCGGTACGGATGGGGCAAGCGATGGCCCGCCACGGGTAGGCGCTTGACTGCACCGGGACAGGCCCGCGCCCGGCGCTGGCCGCTGCTGCTGCTGTGGACGGTGCCGGCGCTGTGGTCGTCGAACTACATCATCGCGCGCGCCGCCGAAGGTGTGATCGCGCCACACCTGCTGGCCACCGGACGCTGGGCGCTGGCGGCGCTGTTCCTGCTGCCTTTCGTGGGCGCCGGCCTTTGGCACAGGCGAGAGGTGTGGCGCGCCGAACGGCTGCAGCTGCTGGTGCTGGGCCTGCTGGGCATGTGGATCTGCGGCGCCTGGGTCTATCTGGGCGGGCAGACCACCACGTCCACCAACATCGCGCTGATCTATGCCGCCACACCGGTGCTCATCACGATGCTCAGCGCGCGACTGCTGCACGAACGCCTGTCCGCGGCGCAGAAACTGGGGGGCCTGCTGGCCCTGGCCGGCGTGCTGTTCGTCATCGCCAAGGGCCGGCCGCAGAACCTGCTGGCCGTGCGGTTTGCCGTGGGCGATGGCTGGATCATGGCCTGCGCGGTGTCGTGGGCGGCCTATTCGGTGTTGCTGAAGTACTGGCCCAGCCGGCTGCAGCCGGGCGAGCGCCTGGTGGCCATCATCGCCGGCAGCATGACGGTGCTGCTGCCTTTCACCTTACTCGAGTCCTGGCTGACGCCGGGCCCGCCCTTCAGCGTGCAGGCCGCCGCGCTGATTGCCGTGGCGGCGTTGCTGCCGGGCGCCTTGTCCTACGCCGCTCATGCCCACATCCAGCGCGAGCTGGGAGCGTCGCGTACGTCGCTGATGCTGTACCTGGCGCCGGTCTATGGCGCCCTGCTGGCCTGGGTGCTGCTGGGCGAGGTACCGCAGACCTACCACCTCGCCGGTGCGGCGCTGATCCTGCCCAGCATCTGGCTGGCGACGCGTCAGTCCCTTCAGCCAAACAGTCCGGGCGCCCGCGCCGGATCATCGCCGTCGGAATAGAAGCAGCTCGGGCACACGGCGCGGTAGCTCTCGTTGCCGCCGATCATGATCTGCTCGCCTTCCTTCACGCGGCGGCCCTCGGCGTCGACGCGCAGGTTCATGCTGGCCTTGCGCGCGCAGGCGCAGATGGTCTTCATCTCTTCCAGTTCGTCGGCCAGCGTCAGCAAGGCCACCGCACCCGGAAAGCCATCGCCGCGAAAGTCGCTGCGCAGGCCGTAGCAGAGCACCGGCACGTGGTGCTGGTGAGCCAGGCGGTGCAGTTGTCGCACCTGGTCGGGACTGAGGAACTGGGCCTCGTCGATGAGCAGGCAGGCGATGCCTTCGCCCAGCCACTGGGCGTTGAACCGCGTGTCGGGGCCGAAGGTCTCCGCCGGCCGCCGCAGCCCCAGACGCGAGCCGATCAGGCCAAGGCCCGTGCGGTCGTCGTGCGCCGCGGTGAACATGCGCACGCGCATGCCACGCTCTTCGTAGTTGTAGGCGGCCTGCAAGAGCGCAGTGCTCTTGCCGGCATTCATCGCGGCGTAGCGGAAATACAGCTTGCTCAAGGCGGCACCCCAGGGCGCTGCGGGCTCCGGGATGAGCGCCAGGCAGCGGCCCCGGCGCACCGGGGCACCGCCATTGTGGCCGCAGTGCGCTGGCCGGTCAGAGTGGCGGGATGCGCAGCGCCTGGCCCGGGTAGATCTTGTCCGGGTGGCTGAGCATGGGTTTGTTGGCCTCGAAGATCACCGGGTACTTGTTCGCGTCGCCGTAGTAGGCCTTGGCGATCTTGGACAGGTTGTCGCCGGAAACCACGACGTGGAACTTCGCTTCGGGTGCGGGGGCGGAAACGGTCAGCATGTCATTGACCGCCGCCACGCCCGCCACGTTGCCGCAGCAAAGCAGGACCTTTTCCTTCGTGCCCTGGTCTTCCAGCACGCCCGAGACGGTGACGGTGGCGCTGGCGGCGTCGAAGGACACCTCCAGGTTGTTGCCCGGCAGGCCCTGGGCGTTGATGTAGCCGACGATGGCATCACCCGCAGCCTTGCTCAGCGCGGCGATGTTCTCCGGCGAAGGCGCGGCCGCTGCGGCTTCCTGCGCGGCCTTGGCTTCGCCGCGGCCGAACAGCTTTTCGCCGGCTTCCTTGATGAACGACATCAGACCCATGGTGTTCTCCTGTGTGGGGTGGTCAGCCGTCTATCGTAGGCCCAGCGCGGTAACCGGCTGCCTGTGCCTGGGAATGGGCCGGGTGCAGCAGGCCGCGTCTTTCGATGAAGCGCACCACCTCGGCCAGGCCTTGATGGGTGCGCAGATTTGTCATCACGAAGGGGCGGGTGGCGTTCGGGCCTGCATGGTCGGGCCGCATGCGGCGCGTGTCGGCTTCCATCACGGCCAGGCTGGCGCCGACATGCGGCGCCAGGTCGGTCTTGTTGATGATGAACAGGTCGCTCTTGGTGATGCCCGGGCCGCCCTTGCGCGGGATCTTCTCGCCGGCGGCCACGTCGATCACGTACAGCGTCAGGTCGCTCAGCTCCGGGCTGAAGGTGGCCGCCAAGTTGTCGCCACCGGACTCGATGAACACGATGTCGGCGTCCGGAAACTGCTCCAGCAGCCGGTCCACCGCTTCGAGGTTGATGGATGCGTCCTCGCGAATGGCGGTGTGCGGGCAGCCGCCGGTTTCCACGCCGACGATGCGTTCCGGCGCCAGCGCCCCGGCCACGGTCAGCAGGCGCTGGTCTTCCTTGGTATAGATGTCGTTGGTGACGACCACGAGGTCCCAGCGCTCGCGCATGGTCTTGCACAGCATCTCCACCAGCGTGGTCTTGCCCGAGCCGACCGGGCCGCCCACGCCCACGCGCAAGGGAGGCAGCTTCTTGGTGCGGCCAGGGATGTGGTGCAGGGCGCCGGTATTCATGGGGGCCATCATGCACGAAGCGTGCAAGGCCCGCGCTCCCCGGGGGCGACTCGCTTCAGGAACGGAACAGGCGCGAATACTGGGTTTCGTGCTGCGCGCTCAGAATGGCCAGCATGGGCGCGTGGGCCTGGCGGCTGTCATCAGGCATCGTCAGCGCGGCTTCCACCGCTGCTGGAATGGCTTGCATCAGCCGCGTCAGCGCCCGCTGCGCCGCCGCCTGGCCCAAGGGCACGGCCTTCATCGCCGTCTGCGCCATGTTCTCGGCCCAGCCCCAGGCAAAGGCCAGCAGCGCATCGCGCGCCGTGGCACCGGCCAGCACGGTGGCCAGCGCAAAGGCCGTCGGGCGCACCCA
>DAORNK010000187.1:0-8411 GCA_035440985.1 Rubrivivax sp.
CACGGCCGCCACGGGCATGGGCGGCGTGGGCGCCAGCGTGCTGCAGCCCGCGGCCGTCAGGACGCACAACAGCGGCCAGATCCAGGCCAGCGGGCCGCGCGGTGATCGGCTTCGAAGACGGTGCATCAGAAGTGGTTCTTCCATTCGCGCAGAGCGGCAAACACGGCCAGCTCGTGGGTGGCGGTGGCGCCGCGGTCCTGCGCGGCGGCGACCACGGTGGGTTCGGTGCAGCGCAGAAAGGGGTTGATCCGGCGTTCCGTCGACAGCAGGGCGGGCAGGGTCGGCTGCTGTGCTTCGCGGCGGGCCTGGCACAGCGCCGTGTAGGTGGCCAGCTCGGCATTGTGCGGCTCGACGGCCGCGGCGAAGCGCAGGTTGGACAAGGTGTACTCGTGGGCGCAGCACACCTGCGTGTCGGCGGGCAGGGCCGCCAGGCGCGACAGCGATGCGTGCATCTGCGCCGCCGTGCCTTCGAAGATCCGGCCGCAGCCGCCTGAAAAAAGCGTGTCGCCGCAGAACAGCAGCGGTGCGGGTGCGCCGTCGGCCTGGGCGTAGGCGATGTGCCCCAGCGTGTGCCCCGGCACGTGCAGCACCTGGAACGGCAGGCCCAGGATCTCGATGCGCGCGCCGTCGTGCAGGGCCTGGCAAGGCTGCGGCACCGGGTCCAGCGCCGGACCGTAGACCGGGCCACGCAGACGGGGCCGCAGTTCGTCCACGCCGCCGACATGATCCGGGTGGCGGTGCGTCACTAGAATGGCCGCCAGTTCGAGATCCGCTTCATCCAGCGCGGCCTGCACCGGGGCCGCGTCGCCCGGATCCACCACGATGGCGCGCACGCCATCGTGCAACATCCAGATGTAGTTGTCGGCGAAGGCGGGCAGCGCTAGCAGATTCATGACGCGGGAAGATTCAATTATAGAGTTGGGGTCCTGGCTGAGAACCCCTCCGGGCCAGGTGCTGCTGGCCTGGGAGCTCGAACGTCTGGATCTTGCCGTGGCCGACGCGTTCGGCTACCACGCGTTGCAGCTGGGTTTGCCTGAAGTGCCGGCGCTTCGCGCCAACCGCATGCCGCACCGCTGGGTGGTCTGTGACTCGTTGCTGGTACCCGAGGCGCTGGCGACGCCGCCGCTGGCCGACCAACTCGTCACCCCGCAACCGCCGCCGCGAGCCGTGAGCCTGCATTGCGAGTTCGACGCGCTGCCGTTCCCTGATTCCAGCATCGATCTGGTGGTTTTGCCCCATGCATTGGAATTGGCTCGCGACCCGCACCATGCCTTGCGCGAGGTCGAGCGTGTGCTGGTCCCCGAGGGTCGTGTCGTGATTTCAGGCTTCAACCCGGCCAGCCTGTGGGGGTTGCGCCAGAGCGCCGGCCGCATGCGCCGCAGCATGGGGTTCGGGCGCGGCAGCAAGCTGTATCTGCCGCGTGCGGGCGAGTTCATCGGTTATTGGCGGTTGCGCGACTGGTTGCGCCTGCTCGGCTTCGAAGTTCAGGCCGGCCGCTTCGGCTGCTGGCGCCCGGCGTTGAGCAGCGAGCAATGGCTGCAGCGTTTCGGCTGGATGGAGGCCGTGGGTGAACGCTGGTGGCCCGTGCTGGGTGCCACCTACTTTCTGGAGGCCGTCAAGCGTGTCCGCGGCATGCGCCTGATCGGCCTGGCCCGGCAGGAGCGGCGCAGCCCTCGCACCGCACCCGCGGTGGTGGCCAACCGCCGGCGCGAAACCGCTGATCTGGAGTTGTGATGACCGAGGTGGTGATCTACGCCGACGGGGCCTGCCGCGGCAACCCGGGTCCTGGGGGCTGGGGTGCCTGGCTGAGCAGCGGCGTGCATGAGAAGGAGCTCTTCGGCGGCGAGAAGCTCACCACCAACAACCGGATGGAGCTGACGGCGGTGATCCAGGCGCTGGCTTCGCTGAAGCGCCGCAGCGCGGTGACGATCTACACCGACAGCGAGTACGTCAAGAACGGCATCACGAGCTGGATTCACGGCTGGAAGGCACGCGGCTGGAAGACGGCCGACCGCAAACCCGTGAAGAACATCGAACTGTGGCAGCGCCTGGACGAGCTGAACGCTGCCCACGTGGTGCAGTGGCGCTGGGTCAAGGGGCATGCCGGAGACCCGGGCAACGAGAGGGCGGACCGGCTGGCCAACCGCGGGATCGACACGCTGGCCTGAGCGTGTGAGATTCCAGGATCGGGACGGCCGCCTGCGGCAGCGTTGTCGCGGGGTCGTTACAGTTGCCTGTTTTCAGCAGTCCATCGAGATCCTTCCTTGAAGAAGACCTACACGCTGGTGGCCGTTGTCGGCATCGCCCTGGCCAGTGGCGGGGCCTGGTGGTGGCAGCACCGCCCCGGGCCCGGTACCGGCGCTGCCACGGCGGCTTCGATGCCATCCGATGCGGGCCGTGCCCGCATGGGCGCCGCCGGAGGTCCCGCGCCCGCGGGCAACGCGGGAGGCCCGGCCACGGTCGAAGTCGCCAAGGCGCAAGCCCAGTCCCTGGTCGACGACGTGCAGGCCGTGGGCTCGTTGAAGTCCGCCCAGGGCGTGATGTTGCGGCCCGAAGTCAGTGGCCGCGTGAGCAAGCTGGGTTTCGCCGAAGGCGCCCCTGTGCGACGGGGCCAGTTGCTGGTCCAGCTGGACGACACCCTGCAACTGGCCCAGCTGCAGCAGGCGCTGGCCCAGGCAAGCATCGCCCGGACCAACCTGCAGCGCAGCCGCGAGCTGCAGAGCCAGGGTTTCGTGAGCCAGAGCGCAGTCGACCAGAATGCTGCCGCGCTGGAAGTGGCCGAGGCCCAGGTCAGCCTGGCCCGGGCACAAGCCGCCCGCATGAAGGTGCTGGCGCCGTTCGACGGCACGGCCGGGCTGCGCGCCGTCGACGTGGGCGACTACGTGAAGGACGGCGCCGATCTGGTCAACCTGGAAGATCTGTCGTCTCTGCGCGTGCAGTTTGCGGTGCCCGAGCGCTACGCCGACCGGTTGCGCGCCGGCCAAGGCGTGGAAGTCGCGGTCGACGCGTTCCCCGGCCGGACCTTCAAGGGGCGCGTGCTGGCGGTCGATTCGCAGATCGACGCCAATGGCCGTGCCCTGCAGGTTCTGGCCCAGGTCGACAACCCGGGGCTGCAGCTCAAGCCCGGCATGTTCGCGCGGCCGCGGGTGGTCTTCGCCGTGCGGCCCCAGGCCGTGGTCGTGCCGGAGGAGGCGCTGGTACCGCTCGGCACCAGCCAACTGCTGTTCAAGGTGGTGGAGGCACCGGGGGGCCAGAAGCTGGCACAGCGCCTGGAGGCCAAGGTGGGGCTGCGCCTGCCCGGCCGCGTGGAAATCCTCGAAGGCGTACAGCCCGGCGACGTCCTCGTCACGGCAGGCCACGGCCGACTGCTGCGCGGGAACAACCTGCCCGTGCGGACCATCGACCTGAGCCGCGCTGCTGAGGCAGGCAGCAAGGCCGGTGCGGCCCTGCCGGGTGCACCGGCCGGTTCCCGGCCGGCGGGCGCCAGACCGGGCACGCCGGCCGGCTGAGCCGTGCAGGAGACATTGCATGCGACTCTCGGAAACCTCCATCCGCCGCCCGGTGCTGGCCAGCGTGATGTCCTTGCTGCTGGTGCTCATCGGCCTGGTGTCGTTCAAGCAGCTCAGCCTGCGCGAGTACCCGCGTATTGACGAGCCGCTGGTCAACGTCAGCACGTCACTGCTCGGCGCGTCTTCGGAGGTCATCGAGTCGCAGGTCACCAAGCCGCTGGAGGACTCCATCGCCGGAATCGACGGCGTGGACATCATGACCAGCGTGTCGCGCACCGAGCGCAGTCAGATCACCGTTCGCTTCAAGCTGACCAAGGACCCCGACACCGCTGCGGCCGAAGTCCGCGACCGCGTGTCGCGCGTGCGCGGCCGCCTGCCCGAAGCGGTGGATGAGCCCGTCATCGCCAAGGTCGAGGCCGATGCCACGCCCACGATCTGGCTGGCCTACACCAGCGAGACCATGGGCCCGCTGGAGCTGACCGAGCTGATTAACCGCGTCGTCAAACCCCGCCTGCAGACGGTGCCTGGCGTGGCCGATGTGCAGATCGGCGGTGACCGCCGGTACGCGATGCGCATCTGGTTGGACCCCGACAAGCTGGCCGGCTACCGCCTGACGGTGCAGGACGTGGAGGATGCGCTGCGGAGGCAGAACCTGGAGGTGCCGGCCGGGCGAATCGAAAGCAGTCAGCGTGAATTCAGCGTCACGGCGCGTACCGATCTCAACACCGTGGCGCAGTTCAACGACATCGCGCTCAGGACAACCGGTGGCTATACCGTTCGCCTGCGCGATGTGGCGCGCATCGAAGAAGGCGCTGCGAACGAACGCAGCCGCGTGCGCCTGAACGGCGTTCCCAGCATCAGCACCGGCATCATCCGCAATGCCACGGCCAATCCGCTGGAAGTGGCCGCGGGCGTCAAGGCCCTGATGCCGCAGATCCAGCGCGACCTGCCCGCCAGCGTGACCGTGGTGCAGGCCAACGACCTTTCGGTCTTCATCGACCGGTCCATCAAGGCCGTCTACAACACGGTGATCGAAGCCGTGGTGCTGGTGGCCCTGGTGGTGTTCGTGTTTCTCCGCACGCTGCGGGCCTCGTTCATTCCGCTGGTGACCATTCCGGTCAGCCTGGTGGGCGCCTTTGCCCTGATCGCGCTGGCGGGCTTCACCGTCAACACCCTCACGCTGCTGGCCCTGGTGCTGGCCATCGGCCTGGTGGTGGACGACGCCATCGTGGTGCTGGAGAACATCTTCCGTCACATCGAAGAGGGCCACACGCCCTTCCAGGCCGCGATCAAGGGCGTGCACGAGATCAGCTTTGCCGTGGTGGCGATGACGCTGACCCTGGCGGCGGTGTTTGCACCGCTGGCCTTCACGCCCGGACGCACCGGGCGCTTGTTCGGTGAGTTCGCGCTGACGCTGGCCGGCGCGGTGCTGGTGTCGGGTTTCGTGGCGCTGACCCTGACGCCCATGTTGTGCAGCAAGCTGCTGCGTCACAACCCCCGGCCCGGCCGGTTCGACCGATTCATGGAATCGACCCTGGTCTGGATGACCGGCACCTACGCCCGCATGCTGCGCTGGTCCCTGGCGCACCGCTGGGTGGTGGTGCTGGTGATGCTGGCCTCGGCTGGCTCGAGCTGGTGGCTGTTCAGCACGGCCAAGAGCGAACTGGCACCGATGGAAGACCGCGGCGTCATCTTCATGCCCGTGCGTGCGCCCGACGGCGCCACGCTGGAGTACACCGCGCGCTACCTGGACCTGATCGACGGCATTGCCTCGCAGTACCCGGAGATCGACCGCCGCTTCATGTTCCAGGGTGGCGGCCAGGTGTCCACGGCGAGCGCCGTGATGCGCACCACCGATTGGGAGGAGCGCAGCGTCACGACGCAGGAACTGGCGCGCCGCCTGCTGCCGCAGGTCAGCAGCCTGCCGGGCGTGAGCGTGTTCCCGATCACGCCGCCCAGCCTGGGCCAGGGCTTTCGCGAGCGCGCCATCAACTACGTCATCGTCAGCGGCGACAGCTACGAGAACATGGCCCGTGTGGGCCAGGCGCTGATCGCCGAGATGCAGAAGAACCCCGGCATCGTGCAGCCGGACAGCGACCTGCAGCTCAACAAGCCCGAAATCTTCATGGAAGTGGACCGCAACCGCGCCGCCGACATGGGGGTCTCGGTGGACGCGGTGGCACGCACCGTGGAGAGCATGCTCGGCGGCCGCGTCGTGACGCGCTACAAGCGCGACGCCGAACAGTACGACGTGATGGTGCAGACGACGGCCCGCGGCCGTACCACGCCGGAGGACATCGACCGCATCTTCGTGCGCGGCCGGGGCGAGACGATGGTCCCGCTGTCCAGCCTGGTCAAGGTGCGGGAGGCCGTCAGTCCGCGTGAGCTCAACCACTTCAACCAGCGCCGCTCGGTCTCCATCACCGCCAACCTCGCGCCGGGCTATTCGATGGGCGAGGCCCTGCAGTTCATGGACGAAGCCGCCGCCCGCACGCTGCCGCCCGGCTACGCACGCGAACTCAACGGCCAAACTCGAGAATTCCGCGATTCATCGGGGTCGCTGGGCCTGGTGTTCGTGCTGGCGCTGCTCTTCATCTTCCTCGTGCTGGCGGCCCAGTTCGAGAGCTTCATCGACCCCTTCGTCATCCTGCTGGCGGTGCCGCTGTCGATGGTCGGTGCGCTGGCGGCGCTGAAACTCTCGGGCGGGACACTCAATGTCTTCTCGCAGATCGGCCTGATCACCCTGGTGGGCCTGATCACCAAGCACGGCATCCTGATCGTGGAGTTCTCCAACCAGCTTCGCCAGCAGGGCAGGCCACTGGTGGACGCCGTGATCGAGGCTTCGAGCCTGCGCCTGCGACCCATCATGATGACCACGGGCGCGATGGTGCTGGGTGCCTTGCCGCTGGCCCTGGCCACCGGTGCCGGCGCGGAGAGCCGCCAGCAGATTGGCTGGGTGATCGTGGGCGGCATGGCCTTCGGCACGCTGCTCACCGTGTTTGTCGTGCCCACGGTGTACACGCTGTTTGCACGCAGCCGGGTGCCGGGTGAAATCAAGACACCGGCCCTGGCGGAGGCTGGCGCCGACTGATTCCGCCGGGGGAATCCCCGCTTGGCGACGCTCGGTCTTGACCCTAGCGTCGAAACCATGTCCGACGGCGTGCTGATCCCCCTGTGGCTGGCCCTGCTGGCGGGCGCGTTGGCGCTGTGGGCCGTGCTGGACCGGCTGCTGTTGCCCAGTGCACGCTGGTACATCCGCAGCCGTGCCGCCAAGGTGCTGGCCGACGTGGGCCAGCGGCTGAAGATCCACGTGCGGCCCTTCCAGCAGATCGGCCGCCAGGCGCTGATCGACCGCCTGATCTTCGACGACAAGGTGCAGCAGGCCTCGCACGCCTTTGCCGACGAGCGCGGCATGCCACGCGAAGCCGCGCTGGACCAGGTGCGGCGCTATGCCCGCGAGATCGTGCCGGCCTTCAATGCCTACGTGTACTTCCGCGTCGGCTACTGGCTGGGCAAGCGGGTCTCGCAGGCGCTGTACCGCGTGCGCATCGGCTACACCGACGACGCGGGCCTGGAGGCGATTCCCAGGGACGCGACGGTGGTGTTCGTGATGAACCATCGCAGCAACATGGACTACATCGTGGCCAGCTACCTGGCGGCCGAGCGTGCGGCGCTGAGCTATGCGGTGGGGGAGTGGGCGCAGGTGCTGGGCCTGCAGCAGTTGATCCGCGCGATGGGCGCCTACTTCGTGCGGCGCAACTCCAAGGACGAGTTGTACCGCCGTGTGCTGGAGCGCTACATCGCGATGGCCACCGAAGCCGGCGTCACGCAGGCGGTCTATCCCGAAGGTGGCCTGACGAAGGACGGTGCCCTTCGCGAGCCGCGATTCGGCGTCATCGACTACATGCTGCGTGGCTACCATCACGGCGGCGAACGCGACCTCGTTTTCGTGCCGCTGGGTCTGAACTACGACCGCGTGCTGGAAGACCGCACGCAGTTGCGCAGCGGTGACGCAACCGCGCCGGGTGTGGGCCGCCTGCGGGCGGCGTGGCGCACGCTCGGCTTCATCGGCACCCAGTTGGGCCTGCTGCTGCGCAGCCGGTGGCACCGTTTCGGCTATGCCTGCGTCAATTTCGGCACGCCGGTTTCGGTGCGCGAATGGACGGCCACGCGCGGCATCGTGCTGGCGCAGTTGCCCAAGGACCAGCGCCAGGCCGAGGTGGCGGCCCTGGGCCGGCACCTGATGGCGCAGGTGGCCCAGCTGATCCCGGTCCTGCCCGTGCCCCTGGTGACCATGCTGATGGTGGCCGACCTGCGGCGCGCACGTAGCGAATTCGAGATCAAGGCCGAGGTGGGTGCCCTGGTGCAGCAGCTGCAAGCGCGGGGTGCGCGGCTGTATGTGCCGCGCCAGGACTGGGACTACGCGGTCAGCGCCGGGCTGCGCATGCTGGTGCAACGGCACCTGGTGGACGAGGCCGATGGCCTGTTCACGCCGCGTGCCAGCGAAGCGGCGCTGTTGCGCTACTACGCCCGCTCCATCGCCCATCTGCTGGAGTCGCCGGCCACGCCTTCCGGTCAGGCGATGGCGGAGGCCTGAAACTGGCGGCCCATGGGGTTACCAATGGAACTCCACATCGGCGATGCCTGCACCACATCGCCCACCACCAGGATGGCCGGGCTGGCCATGCCCTGCTGTTGCACGACGTCGGCCAGGGTGGCCAGCGTGCAGACCGCCTCACGCTGGGCCGGCGTGTGCGCACCGCACACCACGGCCGCCGGTGTGTGGCCCGGCAGGCCGCCGCGCTTGCCCACGTGCACGACACGCGCGCCGCGGCGCAGGTAGCGCAGCACGCCGGGCCGCACCAGGTCATCCACCAGGGCCACGGTGGCGCGGCGCAGGGC
>DAORNK010000188.1:0-8333 GCA_035440985.1 Rubrivivax sp.
GGCCCTATGCAGGGGCCTACGCGGGCACGATTCATATCTTCACAAGCTCTTGGCCGGCGGGTGCTCGGCACGCTGAACAACTGCGCCAGCGGCATCACCCCCTGGGGCACCTACCTCAGCTGCGAAGAGAATTTCATCAACTACTTCAAGGGTCCCGATCAACCGGACCCGCACCAGGCGCGCTGGGGCTTGCGCAAGGGTGACCCCACCGGCTACCGCTGGCACGAGCACGATGCCCGCTTCGACGCGACGCGGCATCCAAACGAGCCCAACCGCTTCGGCTGGGTGGTGGAGATCGATCCGCGCAACCCCGGCCACATGCCGGTCAAGCGCACGGCGCTGGGCCGGGCCGCCCACGAAGGCGCCACGGTGGCCACCACGCGTGATCGCCGTGCCGTGGTCTACATGGGTGAAGACGCACGCTTCGAGTACATCTACAAGTTCGTCAGCCGCGACCGGATCCAGACCGGCGGCGCGTCCGCCAACGCCAGCCTGCTGGACCACGGCACGCTGTACGTGGCCCGCTTCGATGCCGATGGCCGGGGTCGCTGGCTGCCGCTGAGTCATGGCCAGGGGCCGCTGACGCCGGCCAATGGCTTTGCCGACGCCGGCGAGCTGCTGATCAAGACCCGACAGGCCAGCGACCTGCTGGGGGCTACCCGGATGGATCGGCCGGAGTGGATCGCCATCGACCAGCAGGGATGGGTCTACTGCACGTTGACCAACAACAGCAACCGGGCCGGTGCGAACCAGCCGACGGTCGACGCGGCCAACCCCCGCGGCAACAACACGATGGGCCACATCATCCGCTGGCAGGAAGACGGTGACCACGACGCGGAGTCGTTCCAGTGGAACCACTTCGTGCTGGCGGGCGACCCGGCCAATGCGCGGGCCGAGGCCAAGGGCAACGTCAAGGGCGACGCCTTTGCCTGCCCCGATGGCCTGTGGGTGGATGGCCGCGGCGTGCTGTGGATCCAGACCGACATGTCGACATCGGCGATGGGCAAGGGCGATCTGGCTCGCCTTGGCAACAATGCCCTGCTTGCGGCCGACCCGGTCACAGGCGAGGTGCGGCGCTTCCTGGTGGGCCCGTCGGGATGTGAAGTCACGGGCGCCACCGGCACGCCCGACGGCCGCAACCTGTTCATCAGCATCCAGCACCCGGGCGAGAACCCCAGCGAGCGCAGCGATCCCGCGGAACCGCAACGCATCTCGAACTGGCCGGATCGGCGGCCCGATGGCCGGCCCAGGTCGGCCACCGTGGTGATCCGCCGCAAGGACGGTGGCCTGGTCGGCACCTGATTCGAGTCGTGCGGCTCGGGGCGGGACTCTCTAGGCCGGCGGGCCGTCCGATGTGCGCCAGGACTTGAGCGCTCGCAGCAGCGGCCGCTTCTTGGACTGGTGGGACTGCATCCGCACGAGGATGTTGTCCAGCGTGCGGATCGCGTCCACGATGTGGGGGCCCTTGTTGAGCATCACGCACTCTGCACGTTCGCCCATGGCCGCGTCGGTGATCTCCGCCCGCGAGGGCAGACCGGTCTTGGCCAGGGTTTCCAGCACCTGCGTGGCCCAGATGACGGGCATGTGGGCGGCTTCGCAGGCCCAGAGAATCTCTTCCTGCACCTCGGCCATGCGCTCGTAGCCGCACTCCACGGCCAGGTCACCACGGGCGATCATCACACCGGCCACCGGCCCCGACATCGCTGCCAGCAGCATCTCGGGCAGATGCTCGAAGGCCCGCTGGGTCTCGATCTTCAGCACGATGCCCAGGTGCTGGGCCTGCAACTGGCCGAGATGGGTCTGCAGGGCCTGCACGTCCTGTGCGGACTGGCAGAAGGACAGCCCGACCAGATCGGCCAGCTTGGCGACCACCGGCAGATCTTCCAGATCCTTGGGCGTCAGGGCGGGTGTCTGCATGGGGGTGTCGGGCAGATTGATGCCCTTGTCGGCCGCCAGCTTCTCACCGGCCAGACGCGCCTGGGTGATCTCGATGACCAGCCGGCCGCGCAGACGTTGCCGGACGACGCCACCGATACGGCCGTCGTCGAACCAGATCCGGTGGCCCTTGCGCGCCTGCAGCAGCGCTTCCGGCAGGGTGCACGCGATCGTGGCCGGCTTGGTGGGCGCACCGCCGCGCGCCGGCAGGGCGTCGTGGCCCACACCATCGGCGACCAGATGGATCACATCGCCGCGCTGCAGGTGCAGCTGACCCTGGGCGATCGGCAGGTCGGTCACCGCAGTCTCGAACGGCCTGCCGTGCCTGGGCCTCAGCGACATCAGGCTCTGCTCGGTGATGTAGACGGTGTGCACCGACTCCAGCACGGCGCAGTCCTCGTGCCTCTCGACGACGGCGAGTTGGCGCCGGTCGTCGCGGGCGTCCCTGAGTTCAACCCGGGCACCCACCTCGAGTGCGCCGAACCAGTCGGTGTCCACACTCAGCACGGCGTCCGCGGTGGCCGGTACGGCCAGCGAGCCCGGTGGCCGTACCGCCAGGCGGGCCGGCTTCGTGACGCGTCCGATCGCGTCCCGCTGGGGCTTGAGCTTCACGACACCTTGCGCGCTGGCCACCGGACCTGTGCGCACTTTGGGGCCGCCCAGGTCCATCAGGATGCGCACGGGCCGCCCGGCCTGCCGGCTGGCCCGACGGACGTGCCGTGCCATGGCGCGCCATTGGGTGGCCGTGTCGTGGGCGCAGTTGATGCGGGCGACGTCCATGCCGGCGGCCACCAGTTCTTCGATCAGGCTGGGGTCCGAAGCGGACTCGCTGGGCAAGGTGACCATCACGCGAACGCCGCGATTCTGTGGCGCCTCGCCCAGCAGGGCCGTGGCATGTTGGCGCAGCAGGGCCGGGCCACGGCGTGAGCCGACCGGTTCGTCGCTGGTCAGTGACTGCCAGGGCTTGCCGGCCAGCAGGTGCAGGATGCCCAGGGCCTTGTCCAGATTGGCCAGCACGTGGGTCTCCGACCGGCCCAGCGATGAGATGCCCAGCCACGACAACTGCGCCTGCAGAGGCCGGAAGTCGACCTGACGCAGCGCCAGATAGTGCGCCAGGTTGATGGCGCTGGGCACGCGGCCGGCGTCCAGGCCCTTGAGCCAGGGCGCGAGGCGCTCCGCGTTGGCGAGCATCGAGCGCCGCACCGTCCACAACTGATCGATCAGCGCGAGGCAAACCGCGGGATCCCAGGGTTCGACTTCGTGCCGTCCTGTCTGCTTCGCCATGTTGTTGAGTCGAGGGGGTGATGGGTAACCGACCAGCTTGGCGCGCATTTGTGACAGGTTCGCGACAGAACGACGTAAAACCGTCCCCGCGCCCCGCTGTGCATGGCCCGAATGTGACCCTGATGAGGCAGGTCAAAGTCTGGCCAGTCAGTGGGGAATTGGGGTGCTGCCTCCAGGCCCTGTCCGCTATGCTTTTGCCGGTGAGTTTTCGCGATGCGCCCTCGACCCGGGCGCCCTGGAGGTACCTGTTCATGACCCCGCATTCCAGTCACCCCCGTCACGTGGTGGCCACGATCCAGGAGGTCCTGCCCCAGCTTGGGCTGGCCTACGCCACCGACCGCGATCAGCGCTGCTGGGGCATCACACGCAGCATGCCCGGAGCCGCACTGGACACCCTGTCCGAAGGTGCGACGGTGCAGCTGACCATCGAACGGCATGAGGGTTTTGACCTGGCCGCGGCCTGGTCCCCGCTCGGCTGAGCGGCGCTCGCCAGAACACCGGGGAGGACGCGGGTCACCGACCCGCGTTACGGCACGATTGCCGCCCTCAGCACGCGCCGCGCTGCGGCATCGGCCATCGCAGTGCCCACCTGGCTCAGTGGGTAGATCCCGTCCACCAGTTCGGCAAACGGGAATCGCCAGCGCTGAGCCACGACGAAGTCGAGCGCTTCGACCAGGTGGCGTGGGTGGTAGTTGTGCACGCCTTGCAGCGTCAGCATCTTGCGTAGCAAGAGGTTGGCGTCGAGCGTGACCATCGCGCCCGGGTTGACGACTCCCCCGAGGATGTAGCGTCCGCCGACCCTCAGCATCGCGATGCCTTCGGCGATGACGCCTGGGTCGCCACAGACTTCCAGCACCACATCGGCACCCAGCGGTCGGCAGCGTGCCGCAATCTGCTGAGCCAGGTCGGCCGGTGCGAGGCCGGACGGGTCGAGCGCGAGGTCGACACCGAAGCGCGCGCTGCGCTCCCGCCGTTCGGCCACGCCGTCGACGCCGATCACCAGCCCGGCGCCACGCGCCTTGGCGATGGCAGCGCCGTACAGACCCAGCAGTCCCAGGCCCTGGATGACCACCGTCTGCCCGATGCGGATCTCCGCAGCCTCGGTGACCGCGATCATCGTCGCCACGCCGCAGTTGATGGGCGCGGCCTCGGCATCGCTCAATCCTTCGGGCAGGCGCAGGATCCACGATTGCGGCACGATGTAGCAGTACTCCGCGAAGCCACCATGGTGGTGTGGCGGCGTCGCTGCCGCCATATGGCCGTACTTGTCCACGCCGGGTGACTTCTGTGGCAGGCCCAGCACTTCGCTGCAGTAGTTGGGGCCGGGTATGAAGTACTCGGTCCACGTGATGCGGTCACCGACGGCCAGCATGTCGCCGCGCATGTCGTGCTCGATGCCTGCACCCAGTGCCGCGATGCGCCCGATGATCTCGTGGCCCAGCACACCCGGGCAGGGGTTGGGACGATGCCCCTGCCAGGAGTGGATGTCGGAGCGGCAGATCGTCGACATCGTGATGCGCACCAGCACCTCGCCGGCAGCGGGCGGCCGCAGCGGGTACTCGCGCAACTCGAAGGGGGCATTGGGCGCGTCGTAGACCGCGACGCGGGCGCTCGGCGGGATCATGAAGCCGTGCCGTTGATGGCGAAGTCGAAGATCTGGTGGCTCTTCAGGCCGGCCGCGGCCCGCAGACGGTAGTGGCCGTTCAATGGCCGATTCAGGATGAAGGGCACCCGGGCCTCGGTGATGGCGCCATGGCTGCGCAAGCGGGCATCGCTCAGCGCGGACAGGTCGTGGTCGGCGACGCCGGCGCCGATCACCACGTCTTGTTCGCCGATCACCACCACATCGCCTTCGCGGTCGGCCGGCAGCGCGAACCGGCGGCAGGCCGCTTCCTTGTCCAGCACCTCAGCCAGCCCGGGCATGCCGGCCAGCAGGCCGACGATGGCCTGCGGTGTGGCCTTGCCGCCGCGGCACCAGACGCGGACGAAGCCGCCCAGCGCGCCGTGGTGTCGGACGAAGGCGTCGGTGATGGGGCAGATCACGCGCGTGTCACCGATGCCGAACTCGCGATCGAGGATGTCCTGCAGGAAGATCACGTTGGGGCTGCCATCGGGCCGTGACTTGTCGTTCATGCCGTGGTCGGCGGTCAGCGCCAGCGTGGCACCGAGATCGGCGATGCGCCCGAAAACGCCATCGATGCGGCGATAGAACTCGTCGGCCACGGGGTCGCCGGGCGCATGCTTGTGCTGGATGTAGTCGGTCAAGGACAGGAACATGAGCTCGGGCTGGACGCGTTCGAGCAGGCGCACGCCGGCTTCCAGCACGAACAGCGACAGATCCATCGAATACATGTCGGGCTGTGGCATGCCCACCAGCTCGAGCACGTTCGCGATGCCGTTGTCGGCCAGCGTGCAACGGTCGGCGAACTCCGACGAGAAACTGATGTTGCCGCTCTTCAGGTCCAGGTCCTTGCCAAGCTGACGCCGCAACTTGTCCTTGGCCGTGATGGTGACGACACGCGCGCCGGCGTCGGCGAATTCGGCCAGGATGGTGCGGCTGCGGAGGAGCTCCGGTCCGGTCATGACCACCGCTTCGCCCGTGGCAACGTCGAGGTAGAAGTTCCCCGAGATGCCGTGCACGGCCGGCGGTGCGCCGGTGATCAGCGACATGTTGTTGGGGCATGTGAAGCTCGGCACGGTGCCTTCGGCCACCGCGCTGAAGCCCTCCGCCATGAAGCGAGCGATGTTCGGGATGTTGCCGGCATGCAGGCCGTGTTCGATGTAGGCGGGGTCACCACCGTCGATGCAGACGACGACGACGGGCCGATCGGGGCGGCGATAGCCAACACCGTTCAACAGGATGGAAGTCATCCGACGGGGCTCCGGGCAGAGGATGTGAAGGATCGCGGATGCGGGTGAAGTCAGATCGCCCACTGGCGGATGCGTGCCGAGAGCAGGTCGATCAACGTCACCGAGACGATGATGATGAGCAGCACCGCGGCGGTCTCGGCGTAGTCGAAACCGCGAATGACTTCATGCAGGATCACGCCGATGCCACCGGCGCCGACCATGCCGACCACCGAGGCCGAGCGCACGTTCGACTCGAAGCGGTACAGGGCGTACGAGATCCACAGCGGCAGCACCTGCGGGATGACGCCGTAGAGGATCTCTTCCAGTGCGTTGGCGCCGGTGGCGCGCACGCCTTCGACCGGGCGTGGGTCGATCGCCTCGACGGCTTCGGCAAACAGCTTGGCCAGCACGCCGGTGGTGTGGACCCACAGCGCCAGCACGCCGGCGAAAGGCCCCAGGCCGACGGCCACGATGAACAACATGGCGAAGACCATCTCGTTGATGGCGCGGCAGGCGTCCATCACGCGGCGCACCGGCTGGTAGACCCAGCTGGGCACCAGATTCTCGGCCGACATCAGGCCGAAGGGGATGGCGCAGATCACCGCCAGCACCGTGCCCCAGACGGCGATGTGGATGGTGATCACCATTTCGCCGAGGTAGACGCGCCAGTCGTGGAAATTGGGCGGGAAGAACTCGCGCGCGAACACCGCCATGTTGGCCGAATCCCTGAACAACGCCATCGGGCGCATGTCGGCGCCGCTCCACGACCAGATCAGCAGCATCAGCGCCACGGCCCAGGCGAGCGTGGTGGCAAAGCCGCTGGACGGCGGTCTGAGCGGTACATCGCGGATGCTCGGACGGCGATCGTTCATGGGGTGCTCAGAACACGGTGATGCCGGTGCGGGGCCCGGTGGTTACTTGGCCTTGCCGGCCAGTGCGGCCAGCTTGGCGTCGATCTCGGCCAGCTTTGTCTTCCTGTCCGCGTCGGACATGTTGACGTCGCCCTCGAACTTGCGGCGGTCCTTGAACAGTTCCAGCTGCCGGATGGGGACCAGCTGCGCGTCGGTCGAAGCCTTGAAGCCGGCCAGCCGGTACATGTTCTTCAGGATCTCCTTCTCGCGCGCGTCCTTGCCGTAGCCGACGACGAAATCCTGCACCTTCTTCTTCACGTCGGCTGGCAGGTCCTTGCGCCACACCAGCGGGTCGCGCGGGATCAGGGGCGATGTCCACAGGATGCGGATCTGCTCGAGCTTCTCCGGTGTCTTCTCCTTGATCTTCTGCGTCATCTCGCTGTTGCTGGTGGCCACGTCGACCTGGCGGTTGAGCACGGCCAGGAAGTTGCCTTCGTGGTTGGACGAGCGCATGACCTTGAAGTGCGTCTTCGGGTCCAGGCCGTTGAGCGTGAACACGTAGTAGCTGGGTACGAGCGTGCCCGATGTCGATTGCGGGTCGCCGATGCCGAAGCTGTAGTCCTTGCCGTTCTTGAGCACCTGGTCCAGCGACGTGATGCCGCTGTCCTTGTGGGCGATCAGGTAGGAGTAGTAGCCGGGCGTGCCGTCGAGGTCGACGAATTGCACGAAGACCTCGCCGCCGGCACGGTCGACCGCATCGATCGCCGACTTGTTGCCATACCAGGCGATCTGGACCTTGTTGAAGCGCTGGGCCTCGATGATGCCGGCGTAGTCGGTGGCGTAGAAGCCGTTGACCTTGATGCCCACGGCCTTGCTCATGTCTTCGAGGAAAGGCTCCCACATCTGCTTGAGTGCGCCGGCCTTTTCGGTGGCGATGATGCCGAAGTTGAGTTCGGTGGGATCGGCCGCCTGGGCCAGGCCCGTGAGGACCAGTGCGGTGGCGGCGAGCATGGATCTGCGTGAGGCGTGCATGGGTGTTTCCTTTGGGCTGAAACGGTCGAGATCGCGGAGGTCAGGGCAAAGAGGCGGCAGAAGCCGGAAGGGTCAAGGGCAGCCCGCGCTCGCGGGGCGCCGGCGCTCCGGCGGCGGGTTCGAACAGGTCCCGGACATCGGCGCCGTACAGGTCGGATAGCAGGGCCGGGGTCAGGGCCGACGAAGGTCCGTCGTAGACCACGCTGCCGCGGTGCAGCGCGACTGTCCTAGGGCAATAGCGCAGGGCGAACTCGACCTGGTGCAAGGACACCAGCACCGTGCAGCCGCGCTCGCGGTTCATCTCTGCCAGCAGTTCCATGACCTTGCGCGAGGATTCGGGGTCCAGCGAGGCGATCGGTTCGTCGGCCAGCACCACGCGCG
>DAORNK010000189.1:0-8328 GCA_035440985.1 Rubrivivax sp.
CAGTTGCCGCTGGCGTTGTTGCTGGCGAGCTGCGGCCTGGGCGTGCTGGCGGCGCTGTGGCCGCTGCCGCGGCTGGATACCGGCGGTCTGGCCGACCCGATGAACGCGCTGGCCGCGCTGCACATCGGCAAAGGGGCGTTGCTGGCGGTCGTGTACGTGGCCATGCTCGGCCGGCTGGCCAGCTTCGGGCCGTTGCGCGACCGGGCCGTCGTCGCCGGCATGGTGGCTGGGCTCACGTGGACCGTGGGTATCGTGCTGTGGGAGCGGATGGCGTTCGTGTCGCTGCTCGACTTCGATTCGGTCTACCGCGTGACGGGGCCTTTTTCGGCCATGCACCGCGGCGGCGCGTACCTCGAGGCCTACCTGGCGCTGGCCAGTGCCTTCCTTCTGATCGGGCTGCTGCGACCGCAGCCACTGGCCGCGCGGCTGCTGGCCGCGGCGCTGCTGGGGGCCACGGGCTACGCGATGATGGTCACCTACTCGCGCAACGGCTATGTCGCCTGGGCCGCGGTCCTACTGCTGGGGCTGCTGCTGATCACACCACATCGCGGGGCAGGTGCGCGTGCCGTGCCGCACTGGCTGCGCGGCGCTGCGGTGGCAGGGCTGGCGGTGGCAGTGGCGTTGCCGATCGCGCTGACAGGGTTTGCGCGGGAACGCATCGAGCGCAGCCTGCAGGACTTGCAGGTGCGGCAGGCACACTGGATGGATGCCATCGCACTACGGCCCGATTCACCGGAACGCCTGCTCTTCGGTGCTGGGTTGGGGCGGTTTCCCGAGGCGCACTTATGGGGCAGTCGGGAGGCCGTGCGCGCGACCACGATTCATCTGCGGCGTGAAGGCGCCCAGCACTTCCTGCAACTGGGCCCAGGTTCTCCGACCTACATCGAACAGTGGGTGTGGCCACCGGCGTCGGGCACGCTCACACTGCAGATGCAACTGCGCGTGTCGCCGCAGCCAGGGGTCTTCGCGGTCAGGGCTGACGCGGCATCGGTGGCACCGGCGGTGGGTTTGTCCGTCAGCTTGTGCGAGAAGTGGCTGCTGACATCGGCGCGCTGCGAGACGGTTCGCGTGCTGGCCGACGCACCCGCAGCTTCCGGCTGGCTGCGTGGGCAGGCGGCGCTGACCGGCTTTGCCCCGGCGCCGGGCCGGCCGCTGAAGTTCACGCTGATGGCGCCGACTGGCGGCGGCGCCATCGAAGTGGCCAGTGTCAGCCTGCGCAGCGCCGACGGTCGCGAACTGCTGGCCAACGGCGACTTTGCATCCGGGCTGGCGCGCTGGTTCTGGAGCACCGACGTCGACCCGCCGTGGCACATCCACAGCCTGCCTGTGGCCCTGTGGTTCGATCTGGGCTGGGTCGGTGTGGTGCTGTGGACCCTGGCGTTGGGCTTCGCCGCCGTGGCCGCGTTGCGCCGGTGGCAGCGTGGCCAGGTGCTGGCGCCGACGGCGCTGGTGGCGCTGGCGGGGTTCATGACCTCCGGCCTTGTCAACACGCTCGTGGACACGCCGCGCTTCCTGATGCTGGTCCTGATGCTGGTGTGGCTGTGCAGCCAGGACGACGCAACGACGAGCCCGCAGCGATGCAAGTCGCAGAAGCCGGTGTGATCGGCTGGCACAAGGCGGCCTCGCTGGAGCGGAGTTGCGGCACAACAGGGTGTGCCTGCACGTGCGCTGGCAGGGCAACATCCCGGATCATCCGAAGGGGCTGTCGGCCGCGGAGGTGGGGAAGGGATATCCCACCATCTTAGAATGCGCAGTTACCCCGATGTACCGGGTCAGCCCTCATCGCCCACAAGGAACCACCGCCGTGTTCATCTCCCAAGCCTTCGCCCAGACCGCGCCGGCTGCTGCCCCAGGTGGCACCGAATCCACCCTCTTCAGCCTGCTGCCGCTGGTGCTGATGTTCGTGGTCCTGTACTTCATCATGATCCGGCCGCAGATGAAGAAGCAGAAGGAGCACAAGGCCATGATCGAGGCGCTGGCCAAGGGTGACGAGGTGGTCATCGGGGGCGGTGTGCTGGGCCGTGTGGCCAAGCTGGGTGACAACTTCGTGCACGTGGAAGTGGCCAACGGCGTCGAACTGCAGGTGCAGCGCGTGGCCATCATCCAGGTGCTGCCCAAGGGCACTTTCAAGTAAGCAGCCGCTGGCGGTCTACCCCGCCGGGCTGGTTCCCTGTCGTGGTGGCGCCTTTGGCGCCCCTAGGAAACCCTCATGAATCGCTACCCCTGGTGGAAGTACGCGCTGCTCGGCGTGGTGTTGCTGGTCGGCCTGCTCTACACGCTGCCCAATCTCTACGGCGAAGCGCCGGCCGTACAGGTCTCCAGCGGCCGCTCCACCGTGAAGGTGGACGACGCGATGGTCGGGCGCGTGCAACAGGTGCTGCAGGCGGCCAGCATCCAGCCCGACTTCGTGCAGTTCGACGGCAAGTCGGTGCGCGCGCGTTTTGCCGACACCGACACCCAGCTCAAGGCCAAGGACGCCATCACCAAGGCGCTGAACCCCGATGCGGCCGAAGCGCGTTACATCGTGGCGCTGAACCTGGTGTCGCGTTCGCCGCAGTGGCTGACGCGCATCCGCGCGCTGCCGATGTTCCTGGGCCTGGACCTGCGCGGTGGGGTGCACTTCCTGATGGAAGTGGACATGCGTGCCGCTCTCAAGCAATCGGTGGACACGCTGGGCAGCGACGCGCGCAACGCCTTGCGTGAAAAGCGCATCCGCTTTGCCGGCATTGCCCGTGACCCGACCGGCCTGAACATCGGGCTGCCCGACGCAGCCACGGCGACGGCGGCGCGTGAACTGCTGGCCGACCGCATGGCCGGCATGGAATGGGTGACCGAGCCCGCCACCGAAGGCGTGCGCCTGGTCGGCCGCCTGACGCCCAAGGCCATCAACGACATCAAGACCCAGGCGCTGCAGCAGAACATCGACACCCTGCACAAGCGCGTCAACGAACTGGGCGTGGCCGAACCCGTCATCCAGCAGCAGGGCAGCGACCGTGTCGTCGTGCAACTGCCCGGCGTTCAGGACACGGCGCGTGCCAAGGACATCATCGGCCGCACGGCCACGCTGCAGTTCCGCCTGGTGGAGCCCGACGGTGCCTCGGCGGCCGAAACCGTACCCCAGCGCCAGGCGGCCGGCGATAGCGCGCCGCGCACCGTGGGCCTCAAGCGCGACGTGATCGCCACCGGCGACCAGCTCAAGCAGGCTTCGGCCACCATCGACAAGGACCAGCGGCCCGCGGTTTCGGTGCGGCTGGACGACGTGGCGGGCCGGGCGATGCGCAACGTCACGCGTGAAAACCTCGGCAAGCCGATGGCCATCGTGCTGTACGAGAAAGGCAAGGGCGAGGCCATCTCGGTGGCCACCATCCAGGGCGAGTTCGGCACCGATTTCCAGATCACCGGCAACTTCACGCCGCAGGAGACGGCCGACATCGCCTTGCTTACGCGGGCCGGCGCATTGGCCGCGCCGATGGAAGTGATCGAAGAGCGCACCATCGGCCCGAGCCTGGGTGCCGAGAACATCGCGCAGGGCTTCAACAGCGTGCTTTACGGGTTCCTGGCCATCGCTGCCTTCATGTGTCTGTACTACATGCTGTTCGGCGTGTTCTCCACGGTGGCGCTGGCCTTCAACCTGCTTTGCCTGGTGGCCGTGCTGTCGATGCTGCAGGCCACGTTGACGCTGCCCGGGATGGCGGCGATCGCGCTGGCACTGGGCATGGCCATCGACGCCAACGTGCTGATCAACGAGCGTGTGCGCGAAGAGCTGCGCAATGGATCGTCACCACAGGCGGCGATTCACGCCGGCTACGAAAAGGCCTGGGGCACCATCCTCGACTCCAACGTCACGACCTTGATCGCGGGCGTGGCGCTGCTGACCTTCGGCACGGGACCCGTGCGCGGTTTCGCCATCGTGCACTGCCTGGGCATCCTGACGAGCATGCTCTCGGCCGTCGTGTTCTCGCGCGGCTTGGTCAACCTCTGGTATGGCCGGCAGAAGCGGCTGAAGTCGGTGTCCATCGGGCAGATCTGGCGACCGGATGGTGCAGTGCCGGCCAATGAAGCGGCAGACGCCTGATCGGGGCAGAGGAACAGACGATGGAATTCTTCCGCATCAAGAAAGACATCCCGTTCATGCGCCACGTGCTGGTGCTGAACGTCATTTCGCTCATCACCTTTGCCGCGGCGGTGTACTTCCTGGCCACGCGCGGCCTGCACCTGTCCATCGAGTTCGAAGGTGGCACGGTGGTCGAAGTGCAGTACACGCAGCCGGCGGACATCGGCAAGGCACGTGCGGTGGTCGACCGGATGGGGTTCGGCGAAGTCCAGGTGCAGAACTTCGGCACCTCGCGCGACGTGCTGATCCGCCTGCCCACGCGGCCCGACATCAAGCAGACCGAAGTGGCCGGCCGCGTGTTTGCCGAGCTGTGCAAGGCGGCGCCCGGTACGGTGGGCACCCGGCAGTACACCACGCCGCAGGGCGAGCAGGTCAGCCGGCCCTCGTGCACGGCCGCCGATGGCAGCGAACCCATGAAGCTCACGCGCACCGAAGCAGTGGGCGCCTCGGTGGGTGCCGAGCTCTACCAGAACGGGGCCTGGGCGCTGCTGGCCACGGTGGTGGGCATCATGGCCTACTTGGCGGTGCGCTTCGAGTGGAAGTTCGCGCTGGCCGGCATCGTGGCCAACCTGCATGATGTCGTCATCATCCTGGGCTTCTTCGCCTTCTTCCAGTGGGAGTTCTCGCTGTCCGTGCTGGCGGCCGTGCTGGCCGTGCTGGGGTATTCGGTCAACGAATCGGTGGTCATCTTCGACCGCGTGCGCGAGACCTTCCGGCGCTTTCGCAAGCTCACCACCGAGCAGGTCATAGACCACGCCATCACCAGCACCACCAGCCGTACCATCATCACGCACGGCAGCACCCAGATGATGGTGTTGAGCATGCTGATCTTCGGCGGGCCCACGCTGCACTACTTTGCAGTCGCGCTGACCATCGGCATCCTGTTCGGCATCTATTCGTCCATCTTCGTCGCGGCAGGGCTGGCCATGTGGATGGGTGTCAAGCGGGAGGACCTGATCAAGCTAGGGGCCAAGGAACAGGATCCGAACGACCCCAACGCCGGGGCAGTGGTGTAGAGTCGTTTTCATGTTCGCCCCGGCCATCGCCTCCACCACCTGACATGGGGCCCCCACGCTCACTTCGTTCGCTGCCCCCCAAGGGGGCTTTCAGTACCTTCGGAACGGCCGCGCGGTACTGAAATGGCCCACAGCGCTTCGCCCGACGCGGTTGCCAGCCAGGCGCGGCGTCTGTACACGGAAGAGTTGGTCAAGGGCCTGACACCGCTGGTCCAGGCGGTGATCGACTCGGCGCGCAGCCTGCTGGACAAGCCTTCCGAGCACGACCAGTTCCAGCGGCGGCGTGACCTGATGCAGGGGCTCACCGCCGGCGCACAGGCCTGGCACCGGGGCATCGTGGTGGGGCTGCGCCACGTGCTCCTCAATGGTGCATCGGCTTCGAGGCCCGGGGATCTGCCCTTGCCCAGCGGTACACGGGAGGCACTGAGCCTGGTGCCCGACGACACGATCGAACTGGAGATCGTCACCTCGCGTCTGGCGCTGGCCATCATGGACCGCGCGTCGTGGGAGTTCGCCGATCTGCGATCGCGAATCGCCCATCTCGAAGGGCGCACCGAGCTCGAACCCCACGACATGCTGCGCGCCCACGTGCTGGCCCGCATCGTCTTCGATGCCTGGCGCGCTGCGGGCCTGGGGCTGCCGGGCTGGCGCGAGATGCAGCCCACGCTGCATGACGAGTTTGCGCTGGTGGTGGAAGAGGCCTACCACGAGACCAACCGCTGGCTGGTCAGCCAGGGTGTGCTGCCCGAAGTGGATCTGCGGCCCTTCATCCGGCGCTCGCATACCCATCCCAATGCCTCGCTGGGCTTCCACAGCGGCAGTGGCAGCGGGGGTCTGGCCGGTGGCGGCAGCAGCGGCTTTGCAGGGGACGGCCCAGCGTCCGAACGCAACTTCTTCGGCGGCTGGTCCGGCGGTGGCCAAGGGGGGCGCGACGGCGTCGCCGATGAAACACGCATGATGACGCGCAGCGCGCCGCTGGCGCGCAGCCGCGACCACGCCGAGGCGGTGCTGGGCCGTTTGAACCGCTTGATCGGCCGGCACGTGCCCGATTTCGCGTCGTCCACACGCTCGCAACCCCTGCAGCGCGGCGGGCCGGCGATGTCCGCCGGTCTGGCGCGGGCCATCGACACGGCGCAACTGGGCATCCGTCAGCGTGTGGCACCGACCACCCTGCGCGGAGCGCCGCTGGTCACCACGCCGGTCATGCTCGAAGAGCTGCACCAGCGCAAGCAGCAGCTCAAGAAGGCGGCCGCCACACCCGAAGAGCGCGCCACCATCGAGATCGTGGCCCTGCTGTTCCAGAGCATCCTCACCGAAGACCGTATCCCGGCCAGCGTACGCGTGTGGTTTGCCCGGCTGCAGATGCCGGTGCTGCGCGTGGCGGTGACCGAGCCGGACTTCTTCGCCACCATCGACCACCCGGCGCGCCGCCTGATCGACCGCATGGGGGCTTGCGTGATGGGGTTCGATACGGCCGGCGGCAGCGTGGGCGATACGCTGGAGCGCGAGATCAAGCGCATCGTGCAGGTCGTCGAGGCCTATCCGGATACCGGCCGGCGTGTCTTCCAGACCGTGCTGATCGAGTTCGAGAAGTTCCTGGAGCACTACTTCAAGAACCAGAACGAGGCCACCAAGCGCGGCGTCTCGCTGGCGCAGCAGGTGGAGCAGCGCGAGACGCTGGCCATCCAGTACACGATCGAGCTGCGCCGCATGCTCAACGAGGTGCCGGTGCAGGAAGGCGTGCGCCAGTTCCTGTTCCACGTCTGGGCCGACGTGCTGGCCACCACCGCGGTGCGCTTCACGTCCCACAGTGAACAGACCAAGCAGATGAAGCGCGCTGCGGCCGACCTGATCTGGAGCGCCAGCGCCAAGGTCACGCGCGAAGAGCGCGCCGAAGTCATCCGCCGGCTGCCGCTCCTGCTGAAGAGCCTGCGTGAAGGCATGCTCGCGGCCGGCATGGACACGGCCAAGCAGGACGAGCACATCCAGCAGCTGAACAATTCGCTGGCCGCAGCCTTCACCGCCAAGGCCGCCGTGATTCCCGACGAGCGCCTGCGCGAGCTGATGGAGCGGCTGGAGACGCTGGAAGAACTGCTGCCGGACGCGGCCGATGTCGAGATCGACGAATCGATGGTGCTGGACCTGTCCGGCCATCAGAGCTCGGAACTGGAGGTCGTGCTCGAAGGCGGTTCGATGCCCACACCGGCGATGGTGTCCTGGGCACGCGAACTCCAGGTTGGCAGCTGGTACATGCTGGACCGTGGTGGCCACAGCGAACCCGTGCAACTGGCCTGGCACGGCCTGCGCAAGCAACTCTCGCTCTTCGTGACACCCCAGGGGCGCTGCGTGCTGTTCCAGCAGCAACGCCTGGCCTCCTACCTGCAGGCCGGCCTGATGCTGCCGGCGCAGGACGAGGCGCTGACGGTGCGCGCCACCCGAAGCGCGCTGGCCAAGCTGGATGTGGATGCCTCGCGGCTGCTGAATTAGGCCGCCGGTGCGGCCGCACAGCCGTGCTGCGTCAGTGAGTCAGTGAATCACGCGGTCGCCGGGGTCGACGAACAGTTCGTCGAGCACCAGCGCATCGGGCTCTTCGCCCAGGCTCCAGAAGACCATCAGAACGATGATCTTCAGGTCCTCCAGATCCATGCTGCCGCTGCCCACGGCCATCGCGCGGTCGATGACCATTTCGCGCATCGGCGCGGGCAGCACGCCGGATGATTCGAGGAAGGTGATGAAGCCCAGCGAGTCGTCGCCCAGCACTTCACGTTCTGCATCGGTGTAGACGCGGATGCTGCCCGGTACCGGGCTGCCGGTGCAGGCTTCGGCGGTGCTGGCCAGGCCATCCAGCCAACGCAGTGCGTCCTGGATCTCCTCGGATTCGAAGCCCACGGCCGAAAGTTTGCGCCTGAGCTGCTTGGGCTCGGGGCAGGCGTCCGGACGCCAGTAGTTCTCGTAGAGATAGACCAGGACTTCGAACATCGGACCACTATACCCGAGCCTCCCTGGGCCGGGGCGATGGCCGGGGCAAGGCCGGGTGGGCTCTGCCGGCAGCGGGACGCCGTCAGGCGCCCTGCCGCTGCTGGTAGAGCCCGCCAGGCAGGCGGGCCACGCGGCCTTGGAGTTCGAGCTCCAGCAGGCGCACGGCCAGTTCGGCCGCCGGCCAGCCGGTGCGCGCCCCCAGGGCATCGATGGTCACCG
>DAORNK010000190.1:0-8276 GCA_035440985.1 Rubrivivax sp.
CCATCGCCGTCGCCAGCACGGCCACCGCACGCGGCAGCCCGTGCCGCAGCGCTGCGGGCTCGCCTTGCAACCCGGCCAGGGCCAGCAGGCGCTGACGGGCCCGGGCATCCAGATCATGGGTGCCGGCCAGTTCGATCATCGCCGTTCGAAGATCCATCGCGGTCCTCAGCGCTCGGGGAGATGACCCGCATCGTAGGCGCGCGGGCGGCCCGGCGGCCGCCGTGATGCAAAGCATCGCGATGCGAGTCCGCGGGTCCCGGCGCGCGATACCCCGTCGCGGCCCGGCGGCGATCAGCCCGCTTCGAAGAAGTAGCGCTTCAGACCGGCCAGGATCATCTCCACCGCCACCGCGGTCAGCACCAGACCCATCAGCTTTTCGATGGCCGAGACCATCGACGCCCCGAGCAGGCGCCGGATGCGGTCAGCGGCCAGCAACACCACGCCCGAGACGGCCATGGCCAGCGTCAGCGCCCCGATCCACGACGTCAGCCGATCGGGCTGGCGTGAAGCCAGCAGCAGCACGGTGGCCATCGCCGAAGGCCCGGCCAGCAGAGGCACGGCCAGCGGAAAGATGAAAGGCTCGCGCCCGCTGTCGGCAGCGTAGACGCCGCTGTCGTCGGTGAAGATCATGCGCATGGCGATGATCAGCAGGATGACGCCGCCGGCCACTTCCAGCGAGCGTTCGGACAGCCGCATCAGGCTCAGGAAGGTGCTGCCACCGAGCATGAAGGCCAGCAGCACCAGGAAGGCGATCACCACTTCGCGCACCGCGACACGGTGGCGACTTTCCGGCGCGACGCCTCGCATCACCGAGATGAAGATGGGCAGATTGCCGAAGGGGTCCAGCACCAGCAACAGCAGCGCGAAGGCGGATAGGAAACTGTGGTCCATCGGCCCGGATTGTGGCCGACGGCCTGCGCGTCCGGGGCCGGCAGCACCCGGCCGCAGGCACAATGGCGCCTCCTGAACGAGGAGCCCCGATGCTTCGAACGAGTGTGTCTCTCGCGGTGCTGCTGGCGATGGGCCCGGCCTTGGCTGAATCGCCCGTGGTCGGCCAATGGAAGCGGGTTTCCAGCACGATCGAGCACCAGGGACAGAAGATCGACATGCACGCGGCGCTGCTGCAGCAGCGGCCCTGCGCCGCGAAGATCCTCTACCGCATCACCGCCGACGGCCACTACCGGCTCGACGCCAGCCAGAGCGGTTGCGACGACAAGTACCGCAACGCCCAGGAGAAGCTCTACAGCAAGATGAAGTGGCGGGTGCAAGGCGATCGCATCACCCTGTCGGCGACGGACTTCGCCGTGGGCCAGACCTATGTCTTCCAGGTGAGCGGCGACCGGATGAGCTGGACGGGTACCGAAGGCCAGGGGGTCACCGTCTACCAGCGCCAGTAGCTCGCCTCAGCGGATGCGCCGCGCTTCCATGTAGAAGCGCTTCTCGTGCGCTTCACCCATCGAGAAGGTCTTGCGGGGCAGGGGCCCGTCGCGCAGCACCCGGCCCAGCAGTTCGCTCTTGCCCAGCACCGGCAGGTGCCAGCCCATGTGGCCAGGCTGCTGGCCCAGTCGTTCGAGCACGTCGTCGCCATGCACGTAGTCCACGTCCGCGGCGCCGCCTTGGGCCAGCAGGTTGTCGATGAAGCCCTGGATCGTGCCGACGACCAGCGGGCTCGAGGCGTCTTGAATGGCCAGCACCGAAAAGCGTGCGCCGGGGCCGACCAGACCGCAGGCCTGGCCGCCCTGGGCCGCCACCTGCACCTGCCGGCGCATGGCCTGGGCATCGGGCACATCGGTGCACTGAACCCGGTTGCCGAAGGCCTGCGTCAGGGCCACGCGCACATCCACCCGGACGCCGAAGAGCAGGCGGTGGATGGGCTCGAAGGCCAGCGCCGTGTCGTGGATGTTTTCCACCTCCACCAGGGCGTAGCGGCTGGCGTGCTGCGGGCCGACGCTGGCCTTCTGGCTTTCCCAGATGGCCTTGGCGGTGGCCAGCGAGTGGTTGCCGTCGCCTACGGCAAAGAGCATGGGCGGCGTGCTGGCCGGCAGGCCATATCTTGCCGCGCAGGCCTCGGGCGTGCCCAGGGCCTGCAAGGCCGTCGCGGCAGCCGCCATCAGCGGCGCGGGGACGGCCCAGCCGGCCAGGTCACCCCCGCCTTGCATCAGCGGCGTCTGGTACAGCGGCGGCATGGTCGTGCGTGCGGCCGCCAGCGGCTCGATCACCGTGCGGCCAGGGTCGTCGATCAGCACCAGGATGTGGGGCAGTTCGAGTTCGGCGCCGCGGCGCACCTCGATGCGCGGTGCCAGGCGCGCCACGATCGTGCCTTCAGTGGGGCGGATCAGGCTGGTGGAATCGGCGGAGAAGTCGTAGTGCTCCAGGTCCAGTTCCAGCATCAGGCCGCGCCGCGTGCGGCCGGCCACCGTGCGTTCGACGTAGACCGCGCCCTCGCGGTCGACCAGCAGGCCCTGGGCCAGGTATTCGCGCATCGTCGCCTGGATGCGCGCGATGCGCGCGGGCGCGTCGGCCTGGCCCAGGAAGACCTCGGGAAAGGTGAGGTGCAGGGTCGACGGCGCATCACCCACCTGGTGCGCCACGGCTTGCCAGTAGCCGGGTTCGGAGGTGTACTGGTCGCAGGCCACGACGGCCCAGCGGTTCAGGTCGATGCCGGCCCTGGGCAGGCAGGTGCGGGGTACGCGAAACAGGCTGGTCGGATCCATCGTCGGCCTACGGTTGGGGGACGGCGGGATCGTACCGGCAGCGCGGGTGCCTGCCGCCTGCGCGCCTAGAACGGTGTGCCGCTGAAGATGTAGGCGCCGAACGCCGGCGAGGCTTCCATGCGTGTCATCCAGGCACTGGCCTCGGCCACCAGGCGGTGGCTGTCCATCAGCGCATCCAGCATTTCTTCGGTGCCGACGCCGTACTTGGCGCACATCAACGCCACGACACCCAGCTTGCCTGCGCGCAGGATGAACTCATAGCGTTCGCCCTGCTCGGAGTCGAAGCCGCTTTGCTGCAGTTCCTGGATCCGGGCGCGCTGGTCGCGTTGGCTGGGCATGGGCATCTCCGACGGCGGAATGGCTGCGATGCGCAGGCGCGGGCCCGCTCAGGGCCCTGGCCTGCGGTGCTTGTGCGGCACCGACATCCGGGTTTTCGGCCGCTGCGGTGCCGGGATGAGCGAAGAAACGGCCGCTCCGGCATGGCTTTTCCGGCTGCCAGGACGGGCCGGGCGTGCTGGGCCAGGCGCTCAGGCCGCTGGATGGACTGCGCTGTACCTCGTTGCCGTCAGCTGGGCCGACACGGCGCTCGACTTGCTGTCGCGATAGCCCGCCGCGCGCAGCGCCTGGCGCACCTGCCCATCACCCGGGTCCGCCCCCGGCCCCTTGCGGTAGACCGCCCAGATGGTCGGTGCGGGCGTCGCCTGCACCGCCAGCAGCAAGGCCTGCAGATCGGCCGGCACCAACAGCACGGCCAGCCACTGCCGGGCCTGGGCGGCAGTTTCTGCCACGGCGCCCTGCAGGGCAGCGGACAGCACGGGGTCCTGCACGGTGCCGAGCACATACACCGGCCGATCCGGGCCCACGCCCAGCTTGGATGCCAGACTCGGCGGTGGCCTCATCAGCTGGCGCGCCCATGCGTCTGCCTGATCGGTGCCCAGGTCCAGCACCACGGCTTCGTCACCGGCGCGAAAGTGCAGCTCGGCCCCCTGCACCCGGATTTGCGCAATGGCCGCCAGCGGGTAGTGCCGCTTCACCACGCCGCGCAAGATGAGTGCGGACGATTCGAGCAGGGCCCTGGCGGTGACAGCCTGCGCGCCGACGCGGCAGTGGCAAGTGGCTTCGCGTCCCACGGTGGCTCTCCTGAAGCGAAGCCGGACTGTGCCTGAAGCCGCCCGCTACGGCACGCGTTGCGGGGCGGGCTGATCGGCCAGGCGTGCCACCAGGGTGATGCTCAGCGTGTGCAGGCCATCTTCGCTGCGCACGTCCACGCGCGCCGGCTCGCCCGCGGGGGTGATCAGACGCGGCTGGACCATAGCCTTGAGCGCCTCGCCTCGGTTGAGGCGGGCGTCGATCAGCAACCGGACCGGGTCCAGCTGCGTGGTGTTCATCTGGAGTTCCCAGTGCTCGGCCCAGCCGGATGCGGCATCGGTCTGCCAGCGCAGGGACATGGCCCGGCCCAGGGCCCCAAACAACCGCGGCTGGCCCAGCACCTTGCCATCCTGCTCCAACGTGAGATGGACCATCACGCCCTGCGGTCCCGGCGCTTCGGGCGGTGTGGCGTGCAGCGCCGGGCCGACGGCCAGCGCGGCCAGCACCAACGTGGCCACCAGGCCACGGCCGGCACGATGGCGCAGGGCCGAGAAGCGGTGGGATGGCAGCATCGTGATCCTCTCGATCAAGGGGTGGTTGGATCGCCAGTTGGAGGCCGGCCAAAGGTTGCCAAGGTGTTGCGCCTTCAGCAGTGCCTGGGCGTAGTCATGCACGGTAGGCGGGTCGTCCGCTGCCAGCGCTGCCGCGTCGCAGGCCAGTTCCTGGTCGGCCCGGTGGCGGCGCAAGGCCCACCAGGCCAGCGGGTGAAACCAGAAGAGTGCAAGCAGGGCCTGGGCCAGCAGATTCCAGCGGTTGTCGCCGCGCTGGGCATGGGCCGCTTCGTGCAGCAGGATGGCGCGGCGCTCGGCAGCGCTGAAGACCTGATCAAAGTCCACTGGCAGGGCCAGACGCGGCCGCCACAGGCCTACCAGTGCCGGGCTGTGGCCCGCCGGCAGCTGCCACACACCACGGCCCGCATCGGCCCGCAGCCAAGAGCGGAGCCGCCAGTGGCCTTGGAGCATCGCCGCCAGGATGGCCGCCATCCCCAGCGCCCATAGGCCCATCGTCACCAATGCCCAGGAGACGCCGGCCGCCGCACCCGGCAGCACCGTGGTGACCACCCGCGGCACGGGCTGCAGCAAGCCCTGGCCCACGGCCAGCAGCGGCGCCAGTGCGGCCGGACGCGACCACAGCGCCGCAGCAGAGAGCGCAGGCACCAGGCCCCACACCAGATAAGCACCCTGGGCCCCGAGGGCGCGCCGCAAAGGAAGCCGCAGCAGGGCCACGACGACAACGCCCAGTGTGAAGACCTGCGTTTGCCCCCACAGCACCGCCAGCCCGGGGTCAGCCACGGTCCAGGTCCTTCAGCAGCTGTTTCAGGGCCTGCAGGTCGGCCGGTTTGAGCCGGCGGTGGGCGGCAAAGTGGGACACCAGTGGCGCCAGCTGTCCGCCGAACCAGCGGTCCACCAAACCCTGGCTTTGATCGGCCAGCCAATCGTCGCGGCTCAGCAGCGGGCTGTAGAGATAGCGCCGGCCCTGCACCTCGGCGACGATCGCGCCCTTGGCCAGGAGCCGGCCGATCAAGGTCTTGACGGTGGGCAGCTTCCAGTCCTGCGTGGCCCGCAGGGCCTGGGCGATGTCCTCGGCCCCCAGCGGGGCTTGCTGCCAGAGGGTCTCCATCACGTGGGCTTCGGCGGTGCTGATGGACATCGGGCGTCTACATTCGTAGTCGAAGACCCATGATTACACGCGTAGTCGAGCAGCGTCAAGCCGCTCGGCGCGTGCGAAGCCTCAGTGATAGAACGCGTAGCCGACCAGGATGGCCCCCACCAGACCCACCAGATCCGCAAACAGCCCGCAGGTCAGCGCGTAGCGCGTCTTGCGGATGTTGACACTGCCGAAGTAGACCGCCAGCACATAGAAGGTCGTCTCGGTGGAGCCCTGGATGATGGCCGCCAGCCTGCCCTGGAAGGAGTCCACGCCATAAGCCTTCATCACATCCACCATCAGCCCGCGCGCACCGCTGCCGGACAGCGTTTTCATCAGCCCCACCGGCAAGGCGGGCACGAAGTCGGCGTTCAGCCCCAGCGCCATCACTGCCGCGCCGATGGCGCCCACCACCACGTCCATGCAGCCCGTGGTGCGGAAGACGGAGATCGCCACCAGGATGGCGATCAGGTAGGGCACGATCTGGATCGCCACGCCGAATCCATCTTTGGCGCCTTCGACGAAGGCTTCATAGACGTTGACCCGCTGCAACGCACCGGCAGCGACGAAGAGCACGATGACACCGAAGATCACACCACTGCCCAGCAGGCCGATGACCTGCGCCATCTGGGCCGGTGGCAGGCCACGCAGGCCCAGGTAGAGCGCCGCCATCAAGCCTGCAAAACCGCCGAAGAACAGCATCAACGGCCACTGCAGCAGCCGGATCTTCTGCACCCAGGCCACGGCCACCAGGCCGGCCACGAAGGAGATGAAGGTACCGATCAGCGTGGGCAGGAAGATGTCCGCGGCGTTGAAGCCGCTCAGGCCCTGTTCGACCGCCAGCGCCTGCCGGATCGCGATCACCGAAGTCGGGATCAGCGTGATGCCCGCGGTGTTGAGCACCAGGAACATGATCATCGGGTTGCTGGCCACGTCCTTGACCGGATTGATCTCCTGCAGCTCGCGCATCGCCTTCAGGCCCAGTGGCGTGGCCGCGTTGTCCAGGCCCAGCATGTTGGCGCTGAAGTTCATCACGATGCTGCCGCCGGCCGGATGGCCCGCCGGGATCTCGGGAAACAGGCGCCTGAACAGCGGGTTCACGGCGCGGGCGAAGAGCTGGATCATCCCGGCCTGTTCGCCCACCCGCATGATGCCCAGCCAAAGGCTCATCACACCAACCAGGCCCAGCGAGATGTCGAAGCCGGTCTTGGCGGTGTCGAACAGGCCGGTCAGCACCTTGGTGAAGATGGCCATGTCACCCTGGGCCAGCTTGACCAGCGCCACGACGAAGCCGATCAGGATGAAGGCGACCCAGATGACATTGAGGATCATGAAATGCTGTGGCGTGGACGAGTCGCGAGCATAAGCCAGCGCCAATCCGGGGCAGACAGGCCGCTATGCTTGCGGGCGTTGCGGACGGTGCCGTGCCGGCTGCGCCAGATGAGCCGTCCCGCCCGATGACCTCTGCACCAGAACCCGATTCCGCGACACCAGGCGGCGTGCTGCCGCCCCATGTGCCGCTGACCGACTACTACGCCGATGAACCGGCGCGCCACGGTTTCGTGCGGCGGATCTTCGACGACACGGCGAGCGACTACGACCGCATCGAAAAGGTCCTGGCGCTGGGCAGCGGGCCCTGGTACCGCGGGCGCGCCCTGCGCCGCGCGCACCTGCAGGCCGGCGCCGAGGTGCTCGACGTGGGCATCGGCACCGGGTTGGTGGCGCGCGAAGCGCTGAAGATCATCGGTCCGGGTGGCCGGCTGGTCGGCGTCGATCCCAGCCCCGGCATGATGGGCCAGGCGCAGTTGCCGGGCGTGGAACTGCTGAGCGGCCGCGCCGAAGCCCTGCCCCGCCCGGACGCGAGCTGCGACTTCATCAGCATGGGCTACGCGCTGCGCCACCTGGCCGATCTGGCGGCCGCGTTTGCCGAGTTCCACCGCGTCTTGCGCCCTGGCGGCCGCCTGCTGATGCTGGAGATCACGCGCCCGCGGAAACCCTGGGCGCTGTTCGCGCTGAAGACCTACATGCGCGTTGTCGTGCCTGCAGTGGCCACGGTGGTGGCGCGGCAGCACAAGACCTCGGAGCTCTGGCGCTACTACTGGGACACGATCGAAGCCTGCGTTCCCCCCGAAGCGGTGCTGGCAGCGCTGCGCGCGGCCGGCTTCCGGCGCGTGCGCCGCTATGTCGAGCTGGGTGTGTTCTCGGAGTACACCGCGCTCAGGCCGCGCGACACCTTCACTTGATGACGCCGGAGATCTGGATCTTCACGCCCTGACCGCCCGGGGCGACGGTTTCGCTCAGTCCTTCCAGGTCGCCCGGCTGGGGCATGGCCTGACCGGACTTGCTGACACGCGCCCCCAGCACGAGCTTGGCGGTGCCCGAGATCTTGGCGGCTGGGGACATGGCCATGCTGTCGTCCAGCGTGAAAGCCACCGGCAGGTCCTTGACCTGTTTGCGCATCAGCGCCAGCGGCATGCGCGAGCCCGACTCGGCACGCGCAAATATGAAGACCGCGTCGTCCGGCGAAGTCTTGGCCAGCAAGTCGGGATGGATGCTCACGGTACCGCTCACACTGCCCGCGCCTGGGCCAGGAGCAGCCGCCGTGGCGATGATGGCGGCCACGCCCGATGCCGCAGGTGCCGTCGCTGCGGGCGTGGCAGCGGCGGTGGCAGCGGCGGGCAGTTGGCCGCGCGAGCGGGCTTCAGCGGCGCCGTCGGCCGCCACCTGCACCAGCGGGTTGTCGGGCGAACCCACCTGCGCCACCCG
>DAORNK010000191.1:0-8260 GCA_035440985.1 Rubrivivax sp.
GACTGCGGGGCGCTGCCGCCGCCCACCCTGCCACCACCGCCGGCCCAGGCCAACCGCGCCACCTACGACCAGCCGGGCTGGGCCGTCGGCACGATGGGCGGGCGTGGGGGTCGCATCGTGAAGGTCACGACACTCAAGCCCACCGGGCCGGGTTCGCTGCGTGCCGCGCTTGAAGCCGAGGGGCCGCGGCTGGTGGTGTTCGAGGTCGGCGGCGTGATCGATCTGCAGGGCCGGTCACTGAGCATCCGCCACCCTTTCATCACGCTGGCCGGCCAGACCGCGCCCAGGCCCGGCGTGACCGTGATCAAGGGCGAACTCAACATCGCCACGCATGACGTCATCGTGCAGCACCTGATGTTCCGCCCCGGTGCCTACGGGCGCGCCAGACGCAGTGGCCATGATCACGACGGCATCTCCACCCAGGGCGGTGCCAGCCAGGTCATCGTGGACCACTGCAGCTTCTCATGGGCCACCGACGAGAACCTCTCTGCCGGCGGCCCGCGCTTCCAGGGAGCCGATGTGGCGGCCTGGCGGCGCGCCACCTCGCACGAGATCACCTTCAGCCACAACCTCGTCTACGAAGGCCTCGGCGATTCGGTGCACGAGAAGGGCGAGCACAGCAAGGGCTCGTTGATCCACGACAACGCCACCGGTGTGCTGCTGCTCGGCAACCTGTACGCCAGCAATCGCGAGCGCAATGCCTTGTTCAAGGGTGGCGTGCAGGCGGCGATGGTCAACAACCTCATCTACAACCCCGGTGCCAGGGCCGTGCACTACAACCTGGTCGCGCACGAGTGGGATGGCCACCCGCACGTGACCGGCAAGGTCACGCTGGTGGCCAACGCCCTGCGCCACGGCCCTGACACCGCGCCCGGCACGCCGCTGTTCGCGCTGGGCGGGCATGGTGACGTTGAGTTGCACCTGGAAGGCAACCTGGCCGTGGATGCCCAGGGCCAGCCGGTGGCCCAGACCGGCCGCTACACCAGCGGCGCGTCGCGCATGCTGGCGGCCGAATCGCCCTACCTCCCGCCGCGCTTGCGCTGGTTGTCGGCGGACCGGCTGGAAGCCGAACTGACGCAGTCGGCAGGCGCGCGACCCTGGGATCGCGACCCCATCGATTTCAAGCTGCTGTCCGATGTGGCCGAGGACCGTGGCCGCATTCCGGACAGCGAAGTCGAGTCCAGCGGCCATCCGGCCGGACCGCGCTATGCACCCACGAAGCGCGCATTCGACCCGGCGCAGTGGAACCTGGCCGACATGAGCCCCAGGGCGGGCTGGGAGGCGCTGTTCGGAGAGCCGATCCGGTGAGGTCGCCTGGTGAAAGCCCACCGCGATGAGGCGTTCGTTTAACGTTTGACTTGTGATCAATCCTTTTCCGGGAGCTCTGTATGGCAAGCAAGGATCGTCTGTCGGTGTTGTTGGCGATGATGGACCAGACCGTCATTCCGGTCTTCTATCACCCCGATGAAGAGGTTTGCATCCACGTCATTCAGGCTTGTGCCGACGGTGGTGCGAAATGTGTCGAGTTCACCAACCGCGGGGAATTCGCGGCGAGTGTGTTCCTCAACGTCACCCGGCATTTCGCCAAGGCGGACCCGAGCGTCATCATGGGTGTGGGCTCGGTGTGCGATGCACCGACGGCTGGTCTGTACATCGCCAACGGCGCCCGATTCGTGGTCGGGCCGCTGCTGAATGCCGAGGTCGCCAGGCTCTGCAACCGCCGTGGCATCCCCTACAGCCCGGGCTGCGGCTCGGCCACCGAGATCGGCGATGCCCAGGAACTCGGCTGCGAGATCGTCAAGGTCTTCCCCGGGGCATCGGTGGGCGGGCCCGACTTCGTCAAGAGCGTCATGGGCCCGATGCCCTGGACGCGCATCATGCCCACCGGCGGCGTCGAGCCCACCGAGGAATCCTTGCGCAAGTGGCTTGCCGCGGGCATCGTGGCCTGTGGCGTGGGCTCGAACCTGATCACCAAGAAGTTGCTGGACACCAAGGACTACGCGGGGCTGCAGGCCAACGTGCGCGAAGCCGTCTCGTTGGCCAGACGCCTCAAGGCCGAACTCGCCAGCAAGAACTGAGGCCGTCAAACCTGCGCCTCGCGTCGTGTCCGTCGTGCAGGCGGTGGCCGATCCGCCTTCAAAGGAGCCTCTATGAGCGAACTCATCATCAAGCCGGCCGATCAGGCCAGGTGGGACTGCGTGTCCTTCGGCGAAATCATGCTGCGCTTCGATCCCGGTTTTGGCCGCGTGCGCAACGCGCGCAGCTTCCAGGTCTGGGAGGGTGGCGGCGAATACAACGTCGCCCGGGCGATGCGCAAGTGCTGGCAGAAGCGGGCGGCGGTCGTCACCGCGCTGCCCAGGAACGATCTCGGCTGGCTGGTCGAGGACTTCATCATGCAGGGCGGGGTCGACATGAGCCACTGCATCTGGCGCGATTTCGACGGCCTGGGCAGGAACACGCGCGTGGGGCTGAACTTCACGGAAAAGGGCTTCGGCGTGCGGCCTGCGCTGGGTTGCTCGGACCGGGGCCACACCGCGGCATCACAGATCAGACCGGGTGAAGTCGATTGGGACCGGCTCTTCGGCGAAGAGGGGGTGCGCTGGTTCCACACCGGCGGCATCTTCGCGGCCCTGGCCAGCAATACCGCCGAAGCCGTCATCGAGGCGGTGGAAGCGGCCAAGAAGCACGGTACCGTCGTTTCCTACGATCTCAACTACCGGGCCTCCTTGTGGAAGAGCCAGGGGGGCAAGGATGCCGCACAACGGGTGAACCGCACGATTGCCCACAACGTGGACGTCATGATCGGGAACGAGGAGGACTTCACCGCCTGCCTGGGCTTTCAGGTCGAAGGGGCGGACGAGCATCTCACGCAGATCGAGACCGACAGCTTCAAGAAGATGATCCAGACTGCGGTGGCCGCATTCCCCAACTTCAAGGTCGCCGCCACGACGCTGCGCAAGGCGACGACAGCGACTTTCAACGACTGGTCGGCGTTGCTCTATTACCAGGGCCAGCTCTACCAGTCGGTGCGGCGCGACAACCTGGAGATCTACGACCGCGTCGGTGGCGGCGACGGTTTTGCTTCCGGGCTGATCTACGGTTTCCTGGAAGGCAAGGGCCCGCAGGCGGCGGTCGAATACGGTGCAGCGCACGGCGCCCTGGCGATGACCACGCCGGGCGATACCTCGATGGTGCGCGTCGAAGAGGTCGAAGCCGCGATGCAGGGCAAGGGTGCGCGGGTCATTCGCTAGCCATCCGGTCCACTTTGCCCACCGTCGCTTGCGGCATCGATCGACCTGTCGCCGGGTGACGCATACCCCGTCCATGAAACTCCCCACTAGATTTTGGAACATCGTTTCGATATTATGAGAAGCCTGTACCGGAATCTCTCCGAGGCTGCGCCAAGGTCCGCATGACCGCTACCTTCCAGACTCTGTTGCTGACGGGTGCCGCCGGCACGCTGGGCCGCCAGCTGGCGCCAGGGCTCGTGCCTCTGGTGCAACGATTGCGCGTGTCGGATCTGCCGGGGCCGCTGGCCAGAGTCCAGTTTCCGGCCGGGGTCGAGGCCATGCCCTGCGAACTGGCGGATGCGTCTGCGGTGCTGCGCCTGCTGGAAGGGGTGGATGCGGTCGTGCACATGGGCGGGGTGGCTGTCGAAGGGCCCTGGCAACCCATCCTGCAGGCCAACATTAGCGGCCTGCACAACCTGTATGAGTCCGCGCGTCGCAACGGCGTGAAGCGGGTCGTCTTTGCCAGCAGCAACCACGTCACCGGCTGCTACCCCCAGACGCAGACCGTGCATCTGCAGGATGCTCCCCGGCCCGATGGGAACTACGGCCTGAGCAAGCTGTTTGGCGAGGGCATCGCACGTCTGTACTGGGACCGTTGGGGCATCGAAACCGTCTGCCTGCGCATCGGCACCGCCGAGGCCGAACCACAGAACCGCCGCGCCCTGGCCACTTGGCTCAGCCCGCGGGATCTCCTGCACCTCGTGACCTGCGCGCTGACCGCGCCAGAGGTGGGCTTTCTGGTGGCCTACGGCATTTCGGCCAACGCGAGGCGCTTCTACGACACAGAGGCGGCCTGGCAGCGCCTGGGCTACCTGCCGCAGGACAACGCCGAGGCCTTTGCCGCACGCGTTGAACACCTGCTGCTGCCCGAGGGCCCGCAGCGTACGCTGCAGGGCGGAACTTTCTTGGGCATTGGCCCGTTCGACGACCCGGCCTGAGGGCCGCTACAAGGAGATGGAATGAAACTGCAAACCAATCTGGTGTCGGCAGCGCTGGCACTGCTGCTGAGCATGCCCGTCCTGGCGCAGACCATGAAAGCGGCCGACGTGCATCCGGCCGGCTACCCCACGGTGGCGGCGGTGGAGAGCATGGGCAAGAAGCTCGATGCAGCCACTCAGGGCCGCATCAAGTTCCAGCTGTTCCCGGGCAGCGTGCTGGGCGCCGAGAAGGAGATGATCGAGCAGACCCAGGTCGGTGCGATCCACATCCTGCGCACCTCGCTGGGCCCGGTGGGGCCGGTGGTGCCCGAGGTCAACGTCTTCAACATGCCGTTCGTATTCCGCAACGTCGCGCACATGCGCGCCGTGATCGACGGGCCGATCGGCCAGGAACTGCTGGACAAGATCAGCGCCAGCCCGGCGCGCATGGTCGGCCTGGCCTGGATGGATGGCGGCAGCCGCAGCCTGTACACCAAGAAGCCGGTGCGCAAGCCGGAGGACCTGAAGGGCCAGAAGATCCGCATGATGGGCAACCCGCTGTTCGTAGACACCATGAACGCGATGGGCGGCAACGGCATCGCGATGGGCTACGGCGAGGTCTTCACCGCGATCCAGACCGGTGTCATCGACGGCGCCGAGAACAACCCGCCCACGCTGTACACCGCCAACCACTTCAAGGCCGGCGCCAAGTACTACACGCAGACCCACCACCTCATCATTCCCGAGATCCTGGTCATGTCCAAGGTGGCGTGGGACAAGCTCGCGCCGGCCGACCAGGCGCTGATGAAGAAGTTCGCACGTGAAGCGCAGATGGAGCAGCGGGCGCTGTGGGACAAGGCGGTGGCTGACTACACGGTCAAGCTGAAGGCCGAAGGCGTGGAGTTCATCGAAATGGACAACAAGCCCTTCTTCGATGCGACGGCGCCGGTTCGTGCCAAGTACGGCGCCAACTTTGCCGATCTGATGAAACGCATCGAAGCCGTCAAGTGAAAGCCGCGCAAGACCTGCCGGCGGCGCTGGATCACGTCTACCGCGGCTGCGTGGGCGCCGCCGCGGTGGCGATCATCCTGATGTCGCTGATCGTGCCCGTCGGCGTGGTGTTGCGCTACTTCTTCGGCGTGGGTGCCCAGTGGCCTGAGCCGATCGCGATCCTGCTGATGCTGGTCTTCACCTTCATCGGCGCGGCTGCGGCCTACCGGGCCGGTGGCCACATCGCGGTGACCATGCTCACCGACCGGCTGGCCCCCGGCGCGCAGCGCGCGCTGGGCTTGCTCATCGACATGCTGATGGCGCTGGTGTGCCTGTTCGTGGCCGGCTACGGCACCCGGCTGTGCTACGAGACGATGGGCCAGTCGATCGCCGAGCTGCCGTGGATGCCGGTGGGCGTGACCTATCTGCCGATCCCGCTGGGTTCCGCGCTCACGCTGCTGTTTGTGTTGGAGCGCATGGCTTTCGGGTCGCAGGCCATGCGGCCCGTCGTCAAGCCCCCGGAGCCGCGCTGATGGACGCCTTCGTGCTGCTGGGCAGCTTCTTCCTCTTGATGATGCTGGGCATGCCGGTGGCCTATGCGCTGGGTCTGGCGGCGCTGGTGGGCGCACTGTGGATCGAACTGCCGCTGGACGCGGTGATGATCCAGCTCGCCGCGGGTGTCAACAAGTTCAGCCTGCTGGCGATTCCGTTTTTCGTCTTTGCCGGCGCCATCATGGCCGAAGGCGGCATGGCGCGGCGCCTGGTGGCCTTCGCCGGTGTGCTGGTCGGCTTCATCCGCGGCGGGCTGTCGCTGGTCAACATCATCGCCAGCACCTTCTTCGGTGCCATATCCGGCTCCAGCGTGGCCGACACGGCCAGCATCGGGTCCGTGCTGATCCCCGAGATGGAGAAGAAGGGCTACCCGCGTGACTTCGCCGCCGCGGTCACCGTCAGCGGCAGCGTGCAGGCCATCCTGATCCCGCCCAGCCATAACGCGGTGATCTACTCGCTGGCCGCCGGCGGCACGGTGAGCATCGCGGCCCTGTTCATGGCCGGCGTGCTGCCGGGCCTGCTGATGGGCGCGACCCTGGCGGCACTGTGCCTGGTGATCGCGCGCAAGAAGAACTTCCCCAAGGGCGAGGTGATCCCGCTCAGGCAGGCGCTGAAGATCACGGTCGACGCGCTATGGGGCCTGGCCACGATGGGCATCATCCTGGGCGGCATCCTCAGCGGCGTGTTCACCGCCAACGAGAGCGCCTCGGTGGCGGTCATCTGGGCCTTCTTCGTCACGATGTTCGTCTACCGCGACTACCGCTGGCGCGATCTGCCGCGTCTGATGCACCGCACCGTGAAGACGGTGACGGTGGTGATGATCCTGATCGGCTTTGCCGCCTGCTTCGGCTACCTGATGACGCTGATGCAGATCCCGCAGCAGGTGACGGCCTTCTTCACCGGCATCAGCGACAACAAGTTCGTCGTGCTGATGATGATCAACATCATGCTGCTTCTGCTGGGCTGCCTGATGGACATGAGCCCGCTGATCCTGATCCTGACGCCGATGCTGCTGCCGGTGGTCAAGCTGCTGGGCGTGGACCCGGTGCACTTCGGGATGATCATGATGGTCAACCTGGGCATGGGCCTGATCACGCCGCCGGTGGGTACGGTGCTGTTCGTCGGCAGCGCGGTTTCGGAGCTGAAGATCGGCATCGTGGCCCGGGCGATGAAGCCGTTTTTCATTGCGCTCTTCGTGGTGCTGATGATGGTCACCTACCTGCCCTGGCTGAGCCTGTGGTTGCCGCGTACGATGGGGCTGTAGCGATGGCCGACTTCTCGCCTTCATCCCGCCTGCCCGACCCGCGCATCGAGGTTCTTGACGAGCGCTTCCTCGCGCAGCGCCTGCTGTCGGGCACGGTCGAGCGCCTGGCCACCGGGTTCTACTGGGCCGAGGGCCCGGTGTGGTTCGGCGACGGGCGCTACCTGCTCTTTTCCGACATCCCCAACAACCGCATCCTGCGCTGGGACGATTGTTCGGGCGCGCTCAGCGAATTCCGCAAACCCAGCAACCACGCCAACGGCCTGGCGCGCGACCGCCAGGGCCGGCTGCTGGCCTGCGAACACCTGGGCCGCCGCGTCACGCGCACCGAGTACGACGGTCGCATCACGGTGCTGGCCAGCCACTACCAGGGCAAGCCGCTCAATTCACCCAACGACATCGTCTGCGCGCGCGACGGCGGCATCTGGTTCACCGACCCGCCGTTCGGCATCATGGGTTGGTGGGAAGGTGAACCGGCCACGCCGGAACTGCCACACGGCGTCTACCGCATCGACCCGGTCACGGGCGAACTGGTGATGGTGCTGGCCGACCTGCAGGGCAGCAACGGCCTGGCCTTCAGTCCCGACGAGCAGGTGCTCTACGTGGTGGAGAGCCGGGCCACGCCGCACCGCAGGATCTGGGCGTACGACGTGCAAGGCGCTCGGCTGTCCAACAAGCGCCTGTTCGTCGACGCCGGCGGGCCCGGTGCCTACGACGGCATCGCAGTGGACGTGTTGGGCCATGTCTGGTGCGGCTTCGGCAGCAATGGCGCTGCAGGCGCCGATCTGGAGGCGCTGGACGGCGTGCGTGTCTACGACGCGGCCGGCCTGCCGCTGGCCCACATCCACCTGCCCGAGCGCTGCGCCAACCTGTGCTTCGGCGGCGCCCGCAACAACCGGCTGTTCATGGCCGCGAGTCATTCGCTCTACGCTCTGTACGTCAACACACGCGGCGCGGTCTGATCGTCAGGACCGTGCAGCAAGGCCGCGCGAAGCACGGGCCTCTGGGCGATCGCCGGTTCAGCAACCCTGGATGCGGTGGCCGACGACGGTCTGGCCGCGGGCATCCACCCGGTAGTCGACCACGCAGCTGAAGCGTTCAGGCCCAGTCGGCCCGCGCAGCGTGGTCGACCGAGCGTAGGTGTAGAGCCACTCACCACTGCGCAGGCGCGAGCGTGTGTTGGGTGCGCCGAGCTTGGCCACCAGTTCGGCCACCCGGGCACCGTGCCAGCGGGCCATGCTGCGGTCGAA
>DAORNK010000192.1:0-3451 GCA_035440985.1 Rubrivivax sp.
GCATCGGCGCCGGCCGGTTTCAGCTCGGTGGCCGCGGTGCCCAGCGGCAAGGCCAGGCCGCGCGTGGAAATGTTCTCCTTGAGCGTGAAGGGCACGCCGTCCAGGGGGCCCAGCGGCTGGCGGCGCAGCCAGCGCGCTTCGGAGGCGCGAGCCGCCTCCAGTGCCGCTTCGGCATCCAGCGCCCAGGTGGCGTGCAGGTGCGGTTCCCAGCGGGCGATGTGGGCCAGCACGTCGTGCACCACCGCCAGTGGCGACAGCTCGCCCAGCCCGAAGGCGCGCACCAGTTGCGTGGCGCTCAGCTCGTGCAGGCTGCTCACACGGTGGCTCAGGTCTTGTCCATGAAGCGGCGCAGGTTCTCCATGGCCTTGACCTGCACCTGCTTGCGGAACGGCGGGGCCCAGCCCAGGACCAGGCCCGGCCAGCCCAGCGCCTGGCGTGACCAGGCCCAGAAGTCGAAGCGGTCGCGATGGCGCAGGATCAGACCTTGGGCATCGAACTCGAACTCGGCATCGATGCGGTTGACGACCAGCCGGCCGGTGGCCAAGAAGCGATAGTGCGCGTCCCAGTGGGCGCTATGGTCGGTGATGTCGCGTGACAGCAGCTTCCAGTCGGCTCGGCCCTTGTCGCGCGTGGCGGCGCACAGCATGCGCCACATGCCGCCGACTTGATGCGCGCCGTTGAGCGTGAAGACCTCGTCCTGAAAGTGCGCCGCGGGCGCGTAGCAGGCCTGCATCGTGTCGCCATCCAGCTGGGCGAAGGCGGTGTACAGGCGCTCGATGGTGGCCTGGTTGCGCGCGTTCATGCCATTCAGGCCTTGGCAGCCCAGGCCACCGCGGCCATGTCGTTGGCGAAGATGGGCGAGCTGTTCCACAGGCCACGCAGGCCTTTTCTGAACACCGCCACCTGGGCCGGATTCCAGATGAAGACATTGACCGCGTCTTCGGCCAGCTGGCGCTGGATGTCGCGCCACAGGCGGGCTTTCTCCTTCTGGTCCGCGGTGGCGGCCAGCGTGGCCACGAGGCCGCGGAACCTGGCGCTGTCGTAGCCGAAGTAGTAGTTCGGGTCGGCGTAGGCCGTCGCGTAGTCCAGCGGCTCGACGTGGTTGATGATGGTGAGGTCGAAGTTGCCCTTGAAGGGCCCGGCCAGCCATTGCGCCCATTCTACGTTTTCGATCTTGGCGTTGATGCCCACCTTGGCCAGCTGCGCGGCGATGATCTCGCCGCCCTTGCGGGCGTATTGCGGCGGCGGCAGACTCAGCGTGAGGTTCAGCGGCGTGGTGACGCCGGCCTCGCGCAGCAGGGCCTTGGCCTTTTCCGGGTCGTAGGGGTAGGTCTTGGTGAGATCCAGGTAGCCCAGATCGGTGGGCGCGAAATGGCTGCCGATGGGCTTGCCCAGGCCCTCCTGCGCACCGTCGATGAAGGCCTGCCGGTCGATGGCGTGGGCCAGTGCGCGGCGCACGCGCACGTCCTTGAAGGGAGCCTTGCGGTTGTTGATGGACAGGATGCCCTTGCCGGCCGTGCTGCCCACTTCCACCGTGAAACGCGGATCCGCCTGGAACTGCTTGATGGCCTGCAGCGCGCCGAAGCGCGGCATGCCATCGATGTCACCTGCCAGCAGGGCCGCCACCTGGGCCGCCGGGTCGTTGATGAAGCGGAAGACCACGCGCTTGAGTCTGACCTTGGCCGCATCGCGGTGGCCGTCCCAGCGGGCCAGCGTGACGGCCGAGCCCTTGTTCCAGCTCTCCAGCTTGAAGGGGCCCGTACCCACGGGCTGGGTGGCCGCACCGGCGGCGCTGCCGGGGTGCAGGATGACGGCGGTGTTCTCGCCCAGGCGGAAAGGCAGCATGGCCTCCGCGTTGTTGAGCACCAGGATCACCGTGTGCGCATCGGGCGTGCTGATGCTGCTGATGTTGTCGAACACCGCCTTCTTGGCCTTGTTGGTGCTGCCCGGTGCCCTGGCACGGTCGAAGCTGAACTTGACCGCGGCAGCGTCGAAGGCAGCGCCGTCGGAGAAACGGATGCCCTTCTTCAGCTTGAAGGTGTAGGCCTTGCCATCGGGCGACATGCTCCAACTCTCGGCCAGCAGCGGGGTGACCGAGCCGTCCATCGCGATCCGGGTCAGGCCTTCGAGCACGTTGTAGTGGACGATCTCGCCGATGGCTGCGGCTGAAGCGGTGGTGGGGTCCAGCGTCTGCGGCTCCAGCACCATGCCCAGCACCACGCTGTCCTTGCGTGCCTGCGCCATCGCGTGGGGCCAGGTGCCGGCCAGCGGCAGGCCGGCGATCAGGATGTTCAGGTGGCGGCGCGAGATCGTCATGGGGCTCTCCTCGGTGGGCGGGTCAGCCGCGCATTCTGCGGCAAGGGTCAGGGCCGTGCCGGCGGGGGCTTCAGGCCGGGCACGGCGGCCAGCAGGCGCTGGGTGTACGGATGCTGCGGATGGTGGAACAGCGCGTCGGGGTTGCCCTGTTCGACGATGCGGCCGTGCTGCAGCACGATGACCTCGTCGCACACCAGGTCCACCACCGCCAGGTCGTGGCTGATGAAGAGATAGGTCACGCCGAAGCGGTCCTGCAGGTCCTGCATCAGGTTCAGTACCTGGGCCTGCACACTGACGTCCAGCGCGCTGACCGGCTCGTCGGCCACGATCAGCCGGGGCCGCGTGATCAGCGCGCGGGCGATGGCGATGCGCTGGCGCTGGCCGCCGGAGAACTCGTGCGGGTACTTGCCCAGATCTGCCGCGCGCAGGCCCACCGCATCCAGTGCTTCGGCGCCGCGCTCGCGCTGCTCGGCCGCGCTGGCGCCTTGCAGCACGGCCAGCGGTTCGGCCACCGTCTGCAACACCGTGCGACGCGGGTCCAGCGAGCCATAGGGGTCCTGGAACACCATCTGGAAGTCGCCACGTGCGCGGCGCAGCTCAGCCGGTGGCAAGCTATGCAGGTCCACGCCGCGCAGCCGTACCTGGCCGGCGCTGGGCGCTTCCAGCGCCATCACCAGCCGCGCCAGCGTGCTCTTGCCCGAGCCGGATTCGCCGACCACGCCCAGGCTCTTGCCTGCCTGCAGCGTGAAGCTCACGCCAGCCAGCGCGTGCACCTCGGGTGCCGGCGCCAGCAGGTTCTGCCGCGGCAGCCGGTAGGTCTTGGCCAACTGGGTTACCTGCAGCAACGGCAGCTCCAGCGGTGCGTCCGGTGCCGTCATCGGCTGGCACTCTGTGGCGCTGCGCGGAGGCAACGGGCCCCATGCCCGATGCCGACCTCGACGACCGGGGGCGTGCTGGCGCGGCAGACGTCGAGCACCAGGTCGCAGCGGTCGGCAAACGGGCAACCCGCTGGCATGTCGACGAGTTCGGGCACGCGGCCGGAGATGGTCGCCAGCCGCGTGCCCCGCGCCAGGCCCAGCCGCGGGCGTGCGGCGAACAGCCCCCTGGTGTAAGGGTGGGCCAGCCGCTCGAACAC
>DAORNK010000192.1:3464-8254 GCA_035440985.1 Rubrivivax sp.
GCCGCTTTCGACCACCGTGCCGGCGTACATCACCATCAGCTGCTGCACGCTGTCGGCCATCACGCCCAGATCGTGGCTGATCAGCAGCAGCCCCATGCCGTCTTCGCGCACCAGTTCCTGGATCAGGTCCAGCACCTCGCGCTGGATCGTCACGTCCAGCGCCGTCGTGGGCTCGTCGGCGATCAGCAGGTCGGGACCGCAGGCCAGCGCGATGGCAATCACCACCCGCTGACGCTGGCCGCCGGAGAGCTGGTGCGGGTAGGCATCCAGGCGCTTGGCGGCCTCGGGCAGCTGCACCCGCTGCAGCAGGCGCAGCGCCTCGGCGCGGGCGGTGGCACCCGCCATGCCGCGGTGCAGGCGCAGCGATTCGGCAATCTGCCGGCCCACGGTGTGCAGCGGGTTGAGGGCGGTCATCGGCTCCTGGAAAACCATGCCGATGCGGTCGCCGCGCAGCTGGCAGTAGTCGGCTTCGGGCAGCGTGGCCAGTTCGCGCCCTTCGAAGCGCATCGAGCCGCGCACCTGCGCGCCCTCGGGCAGCAGCCCCATGATGGCCAGTGCCGTGATGGACTTGCCGCAGCCTGATTCGCCGATCAGGCCCAGCGTCTGCCCACGCGCCAGCCGGAAGCTGACCCCGCGCAATGCGTCGGCCGGGCCGCGCGCGGTGTTCAGCGTGACATGCAGGTCGGTGATTTCGAGCAGGCTCAAGCGGTGGCACGCGCATCGGCCGCGTGGCGGCCATCCGCCGCGACGATATCGCCTTTTGCCGCCGAAGCAGGTCGTCGCGCAGCTCTGCAGACTGTCGCACCCGGAAGCGCTTGCATCGCAAGGGAAGGCCTTGCAGCGCCGACCGGCCGCTAAAGTCTGCGGCGCACCCGGCCCGGCGCCGGTGGGTGGGAGTTGCACATGTTGATCGTCGATGGGCGCCTGGATCGCCGCCTGATGCGTCTGTGCCTGGGCCTCGGCGCGAGCCTCGGCCTGATGCTGGTCGCCACGCCGAGCCCGGCGGCCGAGCCATCGCCACTGGCCCAGCGGCTGCAGGCCGTGGCTCAGTCCTACGCCGATCGCGGCCTGTTCGCTGGCGCGGTGCTGGTGGCTCGCGGCGACGAGATCCTGCTCGATCGCGGCTACGGCCTGGCCAGCCAGGAATGGCAACAGAGCAATGCGCCCGATGTCAGGTACCTGCTGGCCTCGGTGAGCAAGCAGTTCACGGCCGCTGCCGTGCTGCGCCTGGTGGACCAGGGTCGTCTCGGCCTGGACGACCCCTTGCACCGCCACCTGCCCGACACGCCTTTGGCCTGGCGCAGCATCACCGTGCGGCAGCTGATGGCCCACACCTCGGGCATCCCCAATCACACCGAAGGCGATGCCTTCGAACGCATCAAGCGCCAGCGCATGAGCCCGCGCGAGATCGTCGCCACGTTTCGGGATCTGCCCTTGGACTTTGCGCCCGGCAGCGCCATGCGCTACAGCAATTCGGGCTACATCCTGCTGGGCGTGCTGATCGAAACCCTGACCGGGCAGCGCTATGCGGAGCATCTGGCCACGGCGATCTTCCAGCCCTTGAAGATGGCCGACACCGGTGTGGCGCACGGCGGCGTGATCACGCCGCGGCTGGCTTCGGGCTATGTCAAGACCGGGCCGAACTTCCGGCCCGCCGAATTCCTGCACCTGAGCGTGCCCTATGCCGCCGGGGCGCTGTTCGGCACGACGGGCGATCTCCTGAAGTGGCAGCGTGGGCTGTATGGTGGGGCGGTGCTGAGCCCGGGCATGCTGCAGGCGATGACCACCCCGGTGCTGGCCGGCTATGGGCTGGGCCTGGGCATCGACGTGGCGCCGGATGGGCGGCGCGCCTACCGCCACGCCGGTGGCATCAATGGCTTTGCCACCTTCCTGCAGTACGAACCGGGCACCCAGCTGACGATCGCCGTGCTCGGCAACTTCGAGACGGCATCGTCGCAGATGCTCGCCGGCAAGCTCAGCGCGGCGGCCAACGGCGTGGCCGTGCGCCTGCCGCAGGAGCGTCGACCGGTGGCAATGGACGCGGCACAGCTCGCACGCTATGAAGGTGCCTACGAGCGCACCGCAGAAACCACGCTGTGGGTGCGGCGTCGGGGTGATGAACTCTGGGCTCGCATGGGACGCTCGGGCTGGGCACGCATCCTGCCGGAGTCGCCCACTGACTTCTATGTGCCGGAGGCTGACGCCGAGCTGCTCTTTGCGTTGGGGCCTGACGGGCGGGTCCTCAGCGCGACACCGGTCGAACTGACCGCGGCGGCGCCCTGGCCACGCGTGGAACGCGTGTTGGCCACGCTGTCCACCCAGCCGCTTTATCTGCGCGGCAGCATGAACCAGTGGTCGACCGGTCAACCTCTGGCGCTGGGCGCCGATGGCCTGCACCGCACCACGCTGGAACTGGCCGCCGGTGCCCATGAGTTCAAGCTCGCATCCGAAGACTGGGCCGTGATCGACCTCGGCCAGCGCGACCAGGCGGCCCCCCTGGCCGAACGCGGCAGCCTGTCGCTGGTGGGCGTGGGCGGCAACATCGCCCTGGAAATCCGGCAGCGTGCGCGTTGCGAGTTCGTGGTGGATGGGCGTGATCTCATCGCGCCGCAGCTCACGGTGGACTGCCGGGCTCCATGATGCTGGCGGCGCGCAGCAGGTCCAGGTAGGCGCCCGCCACCTGGGGTGCGTCGGCCAGGCCCAGCTCGGCCATCAGGGCGGCGGCGATCGCTGCCCCCTCGGCGTCGGGCTGGCCCTCGCGCAGCACGACCTCCAGCTCCAGGTGGTCAGGCAGGCCTTGCACGCGGTCCAGGTGGATGCGCGTGGCGCCCACCCTCAGCAGCCAGCGCTGCTTGCGCACGCGGCCCAGCAAGCCGTTGGCGCGGGCCAGGGCCTGGTGCAGCGCAGCCGGGTCGGGAACGGGCACGCGCACGTATTCGCTGGCCTTGGCGGCGGCGTTGTCGGGCCGGTTGTAGTGGATCAGCTCGCCGCTGCCGTCGGCAAACAGGCGCAGCTTGAGGCGGCCATGGGCCACAGCGAAAAAACAGTCGTCCTGCTCGATGAGCTTGGGCTGGGTGCCGGCCAGTGCGCAGGCGCGGGGCAGCAGCGCCTCGATGCTCGGGATGCGCGCCTTGATCTCGATGTTGCGCGCCATCGTTCAGGCGCCGTCGGGCTCTTGCGCCTCTTGCGCCTCTTGCGCGATCTGGCGCAGTGCCTGCTCGAAGACCTCGGGCGGCTGCCCGCCCTGGATCAGGTGCCGCCGGTTGATGACCACCGCCGGCACCGAGTGGATGCCGGCCCGTTGCCAGAACTGTTCGGCCTCGCGCACCTCGGCGGCATAGGCACCGTTGCGCAGGATTTCGGCCGCTTGTGCCGTGTCCAGCCCGACGCGGGCCGCGAGTTCCAGCAGCACGTCGGCAGCGCCGGGGTTGCGGGCCTCGCCGTGGTAGGCCTGCAGCAGCGCATGCTTGAGTTCGCGCTGCCGGCCCTGGAGCCCCGCCCAGTGCAGCAGCCGATGCGCATCGAAGGTGTTCCAGATGCGCGGGCGGTCGCCGAAGTTGAAGCCCACGGCGGCACCGCGTTCGCGCAGTACGCCGCGGTTGTGCGCGAGCTGGGCGTCGTTCAGGCCGTACTTGGCCTTCAGGTGCTCGGCGGCATCTTCGCCTTCCGGGGCCATCTGGGGCTTCAGCTCGAAGGGCTGCACGTGCAGGTCCACTGCCAGCCCGGGCCCGATGCGCTGCAGCGCCAGCTCCAGCGCGTTCAGGCCCACGGCGCACCAGGGGCAGGCCACGTCGGAAACAAAGTCGATGCGCATGGCAGCGTGGTTGGAACGAGGGGCCGCCAGTGTACGAAGACGCCCTCGCCTATGCGCGCCCATGCGGGCCTATGCGGGCCTATGCGGGCCTATGCGGGCAAAGCGGCCTTGCCGCGCAGGAACTGTTCGGCGGTGATCGGTGTGATGCCCAGGGCCGCGGCGTGGCCCGAGTCGGCAATGGGCAGGCTACGTGATGCCAGCCAGTTCAGGCCCATGATGTTGGAGGCCGCTTCGGAGAAGGGGCGCATCAACCACTGCTGGGCGCGGAAGACCGCGCCCGGTGTGCTCACCGTGCGCACCGGCCTGCCCAGCACCTGTGCGTATAGCGCCGCCACGTCACGCCAGCTCAGCCACTGTGGCCCGCCCACTTCCAACTGGGCGTTCAGCGTGGCGGCATGGGTGGTGGCGGCGATCAGCACCTGCGCCACATCGTCCACCGCGATGAAGGCATGTCGGGTGTCGGCAGGGCCGGGTACCAGGGCGATGCCGCGCTCTTCGATCAATCCGCCGACAGCGCCCATGAAGGTCTGCAGGAAGCCCCAGGGCCGGTGGATCAAAGCGGCCTCATCGCCGCGCGCCGGCAGCCGGCTGCCGATCAGCGCGAACCAGTCGTCCATGAAGGGTGCTGCGCGCACGATGCTGTGGGGGTGTCCGCAGGCCTGCAGCCGCCGTTCGATCAGGCGCTTGTAGCGAAACAGCGGCACCGCGTCGTCGTGCGGCGTCACCGGCACCGAGATCAGCACGAAGCGCCCGCAGGCCTGGCGTTGCACGGCTTGCAGCAGGGCGGCATAGCCGCGGTCTTCCACCGCAGCAAAGCGGCTGCCGTGCAGCGGGGCCACGGCGTTGGCGGTGGCGATCACCGGGCCGGCGCCCTGGCAGGCGGCGTCCAGCGAGGCCGGGTCGGTGAGGTCGCCGTGCACGACCTGCACCCCGGCTTGCCGCAAGTGGCCTTGGCGGGACGAGGGCCGCACCAGGG
>DAORNK010000193.1:0-8251 GCA_035440985.1 Rubrivivax sp.
GCTGCGCGCGGCCGGTTCGGCCGGCGTGGTCTACCGCAGCGTGCGCCAGGCGCGGGGCCAGAACGTGGGCCTGTTCCAGCCGCGCGGCGCCAGTGGCTGCGTGCACGCCGCCTTCCTGCTCTATGTCTGGGACGGCCACGCTTTCAGCGACGTCTACGAGAAGACGGCATGAACCTTTGCGCGGCAACCCGCATGGACCGGCTGGACGCGCTGCGCGGTCTTGCCGTGGTCTGGATGGCGCTGTTCCACCTGGCCTTCGACCTCAACCACTTCGGCCTGCTGGACACGCGCCACAACTTCCACCGCGACGCACTGTGGACGACGCAGCGCACCTGCATTGTGAGCCTGTTCCTGCTGTGTGCTGGCATGGGCCAGGCGCTGGCGCTGCGAGGGCAGGCCGGGGTGCACTTTACGCCTGGTTTCTGGCGGCGCTGGATGCAGATCGCCGGCTGCGCGGTGCTGGTGAGCCTGGGTTCGGCGTGGATGTTTCCACGCAGCTGGATCAGCTTTGGCGTGCTGCACGGGATGGCCGTGATGCTGATCCTGGCACGCGGTGTCGCCCCCTGGCGCCTCTGGCTGTGGCCTGCTGGCGCGTTGTGCATCGCGCTGCCGCGATGGGTGCAGCATCCCTTTTTCGACCAGGCTTTCAGCCACTGGGTGGGCCTGGTGACCCGCAAGCCCATCACCGAGGACTGGGTGCCTGTCCTGCCCTGGCTGGGGGTGATGCTGTGGGGTCTGGCCCTGGGGCAGTGGTTGCAGCAACGGCAGCCGGCCTGGCTGGCGGCGGGGGTGCCGGGCGCCCTGCGGCCGCTGGCCGTGCTGGGGCGCTGGAGCCTGAGCTTCTACATGCTGCACCAGCCCGTGTTCATCGGTGCCCTGCTGGCCGGCCGCGCCCTGGGCTGGTGGTGACCTACCATGCCCGGCATGCGCGCAGCACCACTCGACAGGCAAGAGGCGAATCCGTGAGCACGAAGGTCCTGTTCGGCTTTCACGCCATCACCGTGCGGCTGAAGACCGCCCCGCAGTCCATCATCGAGATTCACGTCGACACATCCCGCCGTGACGCGCGCATGCGTCAGTTCGTGCAGCGGGCAACCGATGCCGGTGCCAGGCTGGTGGACAGCGACGAGCAGCGGCTGGCTGGCCTGGCCGGTACGCCACGCCACCAGGGGGTGGTGGCACGCGTGGATCCGCTGCCGAAGCGGCATTCGCTGGACGAAGTGCTCGATGACGTGGCCGGCCCGGCACTGCTGCTGGTGCTCGATGGCGTGACCGATCCGCACAATCTCGGCGCCTGCCTGCGCGTGGCCGATGGCGCAGGCGCGCATGCCGTGGTGGCGCCCAAGGACCATGCCGTGGGCCTGAACGCCACCGTGGCCAAGGTGGCCAGTGGAGCGGCCGAGACCGTGCCTTACCTGATGGTGACCAACCTGGCCCGTACGTTGACCGAACTCAAGGAGCGCGACATCCGCATCGTCGGCACCAGCGACGACGCCGAGCACACGCTGTACGAAGCGGATCTCAGCGGACCGCTGGCCCTGGTGCTGGGTGCCGAAGGCGCCGGCATGCGCCAGCTCACGCGCAAACACTGCGACGAACTGGTACGCATCCCGATGGCCGGGGCGGTCGAGAGCCTGAATGTCTCGGTGGCCGCCGGTGTCTGCCTGTTCGAAGCGCGCCGCCAGCGCGACCGGCGGCTGGGCACCGCCTGACCGCTGCCGTCGACCCGGTGCCGTCGACCCGGCTGACGCTGGCTACACTGGCGATCATCGCCTTGCGACAGGTCGCTGCCATGCCGGTCATCCACGTTCAACATCCCCTGGTTCGACACAAGGTCGGCCTGCTGCGGGACAAGGACATCTCCACCAAGAAGTTCCGCGAGCTGACGGGCGAACTGGGCCGCTTGCTGGCCTACGAGGCCACGGCCGACTTTCCCCTGGAACCCACGACCATCGAATGTTGGAGCGGCCCCGCCGCCATCGAGCAGATTGCCGGGCGCAAGGTCACCATCGTGCCCATCCTGCGTGCCGGCCTGGGCATGCTCGATGGTGTGCTGGACATGATTCCCAATGCCAAGGTCAGCGTCGTGGGCCTCAGCCGCAACCACGAAACCCTGCAGCCCGAGCACTACTTCGAACGCTTCGTCGGCCACCTCGACGAGCGCACCGCGCTCATCGTCGATCCGATGCTGGCCACGGCCGGCTCGATGATCGCCACGGTCAACCTGCTCAAGAGTCGCGGCTGCAAGGACATCCGTGCCCTGGTGCTGGTGGCTGCACCCGAAGGCGTGCAGGCGCTGGAAGCCGCCCACCCCGATGTGCGCTGCTGGACGGCGGCGGTGGACAGCCACCTGAACGAACTGGGCTACATCATCCCCGGCCTTGGCGACGCCGGCGACAAGATCTTCGGGACGAAGTAAGGACGTAAAACCCGGCCTGCGCCGGGTTTTTCGCCTTACTTCGAGCCCGAGCTCTGCGAGGGCCGCAGGACGTAAAACCCGGCCTGCGCCGGGTTTTTCGCCTTACTTCGAGCCCGAGCTCTGCGAGGGCATGAGGACGCGAGCCCGCGCAGGGCTTTGCGCCTCACGCAGCGCCGAGGAGGGCTGGTACGGCGTCGAGATCACGTTCGAACACAAGGACGTGTCGCTCTATGACTGGCAGTACTTCGAAGTGCTGCCGGGCGCTGCTGCACGCTGAACGCGGGATCACCATCCGGGGTCTTTAGGCTGCGCATCAGTTGCGGCCAACGACGCGGCGCGTCCTGAAGCCGGAGGAGCCTTCGGGCTCAGCCTCGCGCGGCTTCAGACTTGACGCACGTCATACCGTCGAGCCAAGGACGGAGTTAGGTTGTCGTTGTCGGCTCGGATTCTGTCTGGCATCTCGGGTCTCGACGTCGCGACTCGTTACTGGGCTCTGCGAACTCGAGGTCGACGGATCTGGAGGTGTTTCCATGAAGCACGAGCTTTTTTCCGACAGACCCGTTTTCAGCCGGAGGAGCGTCAACAGCGCACTTTCCGCGATGGCCGTGACGGGGCTCTTGGCCGGCTGCGATCGAGCCCAAGCCTCGCCGGTGAGCCCTGCGACGCTCGTGGGTACCTGGAAGGGCGAGGAACGGGGGCCGCTCGGCACCATGAGCGTGGAGGTCATCTTCTTTCGCAATGACACTTACCGGCGCAGTCACCGCTGGGGGGAATTGATGACTTTCGATAGCGGCTCCTACACCGTGGTGGAGAACTGGATCCACTTCAAGCTCCAGGACTACGGGCCGCGTACATACAAGGGTCAGGCCATGAGCAGGCCGATGTCGGATACCTGGGTCGTGGGCCGCTTCGATGGCCAGTCGTTGGCGGCGACGGTCGGCGGAAACAGCCGAATCTCGATTCGTCGACAGTAGCAGCGACCACGATGCGACACCCGGCGCGTCAAGCTTCCCGCGCGACAGAGAGGGGAGGGTCGCGATGAGCGAAATCGCCCTGATCGGCGCCTTCACCTGGGTGCTGGTCAGCGCCTTGGTGCAGATCCTGTTCGATCCGCGCATCACGCGGCTTTTCGTCCAGGACAGCGTGTGGTCGCTGCTGGCCTACGGCGTTTATGTGGGCCTGGGTCTGGCCGCAGCATGGGCCTGGCTGCCCATGGGGCCCGACGCTGTGGTGGGCACGGTGCTGGCGATCGTCGGATGGATCGGGTTGGGGGGCCTGGGCCTGGTTCGCCTGGCCCCGCGGCTTCGCGAGCCGCCTGCCTTCCTGGCGCAGTTCGGTATCGCTGACATTGTCGGCCTTGCTGCCCTCGCCACCGGTCTGTGGATGTCGGTTGCCAACGCGTAGCTGAGCATCGACCGCGCCTGTGCCCTGATCACGCGCGCTCCATGAGGGTGTGGGCCCTGCGGCGGCCCACACCCGTTAGACCCAACCGGCAGCACCAGCCAGGGCTCCCGCTGCAATCAGCCAAAGCGGGCTGGCCTTGCCGCGCTGCATCACGAGCAGGGTCAGTGCCACAAGCACCCAGGCAGCAGCCTGCCCGGCAAGTGGTTCAAACAGGAGCCAGCCCGTCGACAACAACAGACCGATGGTCAGCGGTGCCAGGCCGGCTGTGAAGGCGAGTGCCAGGTGGTGCTGACGCACTGCCGGCCCCAGGTGCGCGATGGCCAGGGTAAGCATCGTCGAAGGCAGCAAGGTGCCGGTCAAGGTGGCCGCCACCCCGATCAGTCCGGCCACGTTGAAGCCGATCACCGCGACGAACAACACGTTCGGGCCGGGTGCGGCCTGGGCCAGTGCGATCGATGCGGTGAACTGCGCTTCGTCCAGCCATCCCCTCTGGTTGACGATGTAGCGGTGCATTTCCGGGGCCGTGGTGATCGCCCCGCCCACGGCCAGCAGCGAGAGCACCATGAAGTGCCCCATCATCGCCAGCCATTCACCTGGTGAGAGGCCCTGGGTGCCGTACAACCAGGCATTCATGGGCGGGGCAGTCTCCGGGCAGCCAGTGCGCAGGCCGGCAGCCCGAGCCCGAGCACCACCGCCACCAGGGGCCAGCGCAGCCAGCCAACGGCAACTGCCGTCAGCAGAACCAGGGCGATGACGGGCACCTGGCCCATCGGATTGGCGCGCAGCGCAGGAGCCAGCTTGATTGCCGTGCTCAAGACCAACGCTGCTGCCACAACGCCCATGCCGCGCAGAGCGCCGTCAACCAGGGGTAACTGCCTGCCGTGGGCGGCCAGTGCAGCCAGCGTCAGCACCAGCACCAGCGGCACCAGCAGGATGCCCGTCATCGCGGCCACCACGCCACGCCAGCCAAACCAGCCGTGGCCCAGCATGATGAGCAGGTTGATGACGCTGGGACCGGGCAGCACCTGCGCCAGCGAAAGCAGCTCGAGGAACCTCTCCCGGCTGACCCAGGCGCGGCGATCCACGAGTTCGCGCTGCGCCACCGGCAACACCCCGCCGAAGCCCTGCAGGGCCAGCCCGTTGCAGGCCCGGAACAGGGCCAGCGTCGATGCCGGTCCGGCCGCGGGCTCAGACACGCGGATCACCCCGCATCCTCCAGGCCAGCCCCATGGCGGGCAGTGCCGTGAAGCCGGCGGTCGCGATGCTGAATGCTCGTGAAGTGTTCCGCCGCACCCGCTCGTGCGCCCAAGGCAGCCGCACATGCGCCATCGCCGCCGGCAGCGTCATCGCCGCGTTCAAACGGCGTCCCTCACCGCAGCACTTTCAGCGCCTCGGGATTGACGATGTTCGTCGGGTTGTTGCCGATGAAATGGGCGACGTTCTCGAAGGCGGCGCGGAAGTACAGCTCGTAGCTGTCCTGTTCGACATAACCGATGTGCGGCGTGCAGACGGCGTTTTCCAGCCGCAGCAGCGGATGCCCCTGCAGGATGGGTTCGCTCTCGAACACGTCCACCGCGGCCATGCCGGGCCGGCCGCGGTTGAGCGCGGCCACCAGCGCGTTCTCTTCGATCAGTTCGGCGCGCGAGGTGTTCACCAGCAGCGAGGTGGGCTTCATGCGCGAGAGCGCATCCAGCCTGACGATGCCCAGGGTCTGGTCGTTGAGGCGCAAGTGCAGACTCAGCACGTCGGACGTCTCGAAGAAGGACTCGACGGACGAGGTTGCCGCCAGGCCGTCGGCGCGGGCGCGATCGCGTGAGGCTTCGCTGCCCCAGACCTGGACCTTCATGCCGAAGGCGCGGCCGTATCCCGCCACGAGCTTGCCAATGCGTCCGTAGCCCCAGATGCCCAGCGTCTTGCCGTGCAGCAGCATGCCGACGGCGAAGTTGGGCGGCATCGACGCGGACTTCAGCCCGCTTTGCTGCCAGGCCCCGTGCTTGAGGTTGCCGATGTACTGCGGCAGCCGCCGCATCGAGGCCATGATCAGCGCCCAGGTCAGTTCGGCCGGAGCCAGCGGCGAGCCGATGCCTTCGGCGACCGCAATGCCCAGCCGTGTCGCCGCGGCCACGTCGATGTGCGAACCCACGCGCCCGGTCTGCGCGATGAGCTTGAGTCGCGGCAATTTCTCCAGCAGGGCGCGCGGGAAATGGGTTCGTTCGCGGATCAGCACCAGGACGTCGGCGTCGCGCAGGCGCACCGAGAGCTGGCCGATGCCCTTGACCGTGTTGGTGAAGACCTTGGCGTGGTAGGGCTCCAGCAGGCTGGCGCAGGGCAGCTTGCGGACGGCGTCCTGGTAGTCGTCGAGGATGATGATGTTCATGGTGTGCCAGGCGGATTCTGCCGTGTCCTGCAACTGGAACGCCGAAGGGGTAGCATGCGCCGCCCGGTCACACCCACCCGCCGAGGAGTCCCTTCATGAGCCTGACCCTGCACTCGATCTGCACCCCGATCTTCGTGCGCACGCTGACCAACATGCTGGCCTGGCTCGACAAGGCCGAACAGCATGCCGCGGCGCGCAAGTTCGACCCCACCAATTACCTGGGTCTGCGCCTGGCGCCGGACATGCTGCCGTTTTCGCGGCAGATCCAGATCACCACCGATGGTGTGAAGGGCTGCCTGGCGCGGCTGTCGGGCCAGGAGGTGCCGAAGTGGGAAGACAACGAAGCCACCCTGGACGAACTGCGCGCGCGCATCCGCAAGGCCCTGGACTACGTGCAATCCTTCCAGCCTGCCCAGATCGACGGTCAAGAGTCGCGCGAAATCGTGCTGCCCATGCGCCAGGGCGAGCCGCTGCGCTTCACGGGCGAGAACTACGTCAAGCACTACGTGCTGCCGAACCTGTACTTCCACGCCACGACGACCTACGCCCTGCTGCGCCACGCCGGGGTCGAGCTGGGCAAACGCGACTTCCTCGGCTGATCGGGGCGTTTCAGCGCTGCGCCACGCGTGTGGCAGCGCGGGCCATGGGGCGTACCGCCGGGCGTGCGGCCGCGCGCACCGCCGGCTGTGCGGCCGGTTTGGCCTTGACCTTCGTGGAGGCCGCCGCCGGGTGCCGGGCGGCGGGCTCCGGCAGCATCAGCACCAGGGTCTGGCCGGGTCTGAGGGTGTCCTTGCCGTTCAGGTTGTTCCAGGTCGCGATCTGAGCCGGCGTGACCCGATATCGCCGGGCCACCGCCGTCACGGTGTCGCCCTTGCGGCCGGCCTTGAAGCTCACGCGGCGCAGCGGCCGGCCCTCCCGGGCCAGGGTCAACTGCCCACCGTCGGCGATGTGCTCGGCCACGCTCTCGGGGCTGGCGGCCGTGCGCGGCACGACCAGGGTGCTGCCCACCTTGACGACCATGCGGTCCGGAATCTGGTTGATCTCGCGCAGCCGGGCTTCGCTCATGCCCACCGCCTTGGCCGCTTCGGCTGGCTTCAGGGTGCGCGGTGCGACCCAGGCGGTCCAGCTCGACAGGGGCTGGTTCAACTGGGCCAGCTCGCGCACGAAGCGATTCGCCGCGTCGTAGGTCAACAGCACCTGCGGTGTGGCGGCCGCCAGGATCACGGGCTTGTTGAGCTGGGGGTTGAGCTGATGGAACTCCTCCACCGACAGACCGGCGAGTTCGGCGACCAGGGCCACGTCGATGTCGCGTTCGATCGGCACGCTCAGAAAGTACGGATGGTTCTGCAGGGGCGGCAGGCTCAGTGCAAAGGCCTCGGGGCGCGCCACGATGTTCTTCATGGCCTGCAACTTGGGCACGTAGTTGCGTGTCTCGACCGGCATCGCCAGGCTGGCGTAGTCCAGGGGCCGGCCGGCGCGGCGGTTGCGGGCCAGTTCACGCAGCACGTTGCCCTGGCCCCAGTTGTAGGCCGCCAGGGCCAGGTGCCAGTCGTCGAACATCTTGTGCAGGCGTTTGAGGTAGGCCAGGGCGGCGCGTGTGCTGGCCAGCACATCGCGCCTGTCGTCCCGGAAGAGGTTCTGCCGCAGGTCGTAGTCCTTGCCCGTCCCGGGCATGAACTGCCACATGCCGGAGGCCTTCGCACGCGACATGGCCTGCGGGTTGAAGGCACTCTCGATGAAGGGCAGCAGCGCCAGCTCGATCGGCATGTCGAGCTTGTGCACCTCTTCGACGATGTGGAACAGGTACCGGCTGCCGCGCTCGGCCATGCGTTGCACGTAGTCCGGCTGGCCGGCGTAGTACTGCTCCCACTTGCGTACCAGGTCGCCTTCGATGGCCGCGATGCTGTACTGGCTGCGAATGCGCTCCCACAGGTCCAGGCGCTCGGCGTCCTGGCCGGGGTCCAGCCGGCTGCGCGGGCCGGGCGGCGGTGCCTCCTGGGGCGCTTCGAGCACCGGTTCAGGGGATGGCGCCGCGGCGGGCTGCGGGGTGG
>DAORNK010000194.1:0-229 GCA_035440985.1 Rubrivivax sp.
TCAGCGACGAAGGCCTGCGCCGCAGCTACCTGCAGCAGACCTTCAGCGAACACGCCGGGTTGCTGCGCGCCTGGGTGGCCGCTGCACGTGCTGCCGCGCTGCCGCCGGAGCGCTTCACCACCCACCTGCAAGGCGCCGTCAGCCTGCAGGAAAGCGTGCAGCGCCTGGTCGACACCGGCCTGCGCCTGAACGAGCCGACCTACGACAGCGTGATGGCGGGGCCGGAGCT
>DAORNK010000194.1:311-8021 GCA_035440985.1 Rubrivivax sp.
AAGGCGCCACCATCGCCGGCTCGCAAGTGCCCGAGGGCGAATCGGCCACCGAGCTGCTGGCCGCCATCACGCCCTGGCTCGATGAAGCCCGCCGCACCCGCACGCTCAGCCTGCGCCACGGCCCCGAGGGTGCCGAAGCCATCGACCAGCGCAGTTGTCTCGTCGCGCCGATGGTCGCGCAGCAGCACCTGCTGGGCTACGTCTACGCCGACCTCGACGGCCTGTTCGGCCGCTTCCACGACACCGACTGCCACCTGCTCGCCACCCTGGCCGCGCAGGCCGCCGTGGCGCTGGCCAACCTGCGCACGCAGGAAGGGCTGGAACGCCAGGTGGCCGAGCGCACCGCGGCGCTGGAACAGCGCACCGAACAGACGCAGCGCCTGCTGAAGGAAACCGAAGCGCGCAATGCCGAGCTGGCGGTGATCAACAGCATCCAGCAGGCGGTGGGCGCGGCGCTGGACTTCCAGTCCATCGTCGAGACCGTGGGCGACAAGCTGCGCGAGGTGTTCGACACGGGCGACATCGGCATTTCTTGGTGGAACGAATCGCGGCGGCTCATCCACACGCTCTACGCCTACGAGCACGGGCAGCGCCTGCCGCAGGCCGCACCGGCAGCCGTGCGCCCGCACGGGCCTGGAGAACGCATCCTGGTGACGCGACGCCCCGTCGTCCTGGCCACCCGCGACGAGATGCTCGCAGTTGCAGGGCCAGAGCTGACGGGCACGGCGCAATGCGGCGTCTGGTTGCCGATCCTGGCCGGCGAGCGCGTGCTCGGCGGCGTCAAGCTGAAGAACCACGAGCGCGAACACGCCTTTGGCCCGGCCGAGGTGCGCCTGCTCACGACCGTGGCTGCCTCCATGGGCGTAGCGCTGGAAAACGCGCGCCTCTTCGACGAAACGCAAGCGCTGCTCAAGGAAACCGAAGCCCGCAACGCCGAACTGGCGGTGATCAGCAGCGTGCAGGCAGGTCTGGCCTCCAAGCTGGAGATGCAGGCCATCTACGACCTGGTGGGCAACAAGCTGCAGGAGTTGTTCGACGTCCAGGGCGTGATCCTGTACAGCGTTGACGCGGCTGCCGGCACGCGGCGGCACTGGTACATCGTTGAACGAGGCCAGCGCTTGCCACTGCCACCGCCCGGCCCGATTGGCGACATCGGCTTCCTGCCGGAAATGCTGCGCACGCGGCAGCCGGTGGTCGTCAACACCGACGCTCTGGCGCGCGTGGCGGCCGTGCGCTTGCAGCCGCTTGGTGAAATGGCGAAGTCCTTCACCTGGGTACCCCTGCTGATCGCTGGCGAAGTGCGCGGCGCGTTCTCGCTACAGAACCTCGAGCGCGAGAACGCGTTTTCGGATGCCGACGTGCGGCTGATGCAGACGCTGGCGGCGTCGATGGCGGTGGCGCTGGAAAACGCGCGTCTGTTCGACGAAACGCAACGCCTCTTCAGCGAAACCCAGGCCGCGCTGCAGCGCCAGACGGCGAGCGCCGACATCCTGCGCGTCATCAGCCAGAGCCCCAACGACGTGATGCCGGTGGTGGACGTGATCGTCAGCTCGGCGCGGCAGCTGCTGGGCTGCTACCGCACGGCGCTGCTGCGCCTGGACGGCGACCGCTTTGCCACGGTGCGCCACGCCACCGCCGAGGGCGTAGCGCCGGGCGTCTTTCCAGGCGTGCCGCTGGACGCGCGGCACAACTTCCCCTCGCGGGCGCTGTTGTCGCGCGCGCCGCTGCACATCCCCGACTGGCTGGCCATCGAGCTGTCGGAGCATGAACAGAAGGTGCAGCGCGATACAGGCTGCCGAGCCTCGCTGATGTTGCCGCTGCTGCGCGGCGCCGACGCCGGCCTGGGCGTGCTCGTGTTTCAGCGCGATACGCCGACCCCCTTCAGCGAAGCCGACATCGCATTGGCCCAGAGCTTCGCCGACCAGGCCGTGATCGCCATCGAGAACGTGCGCCTGTTCAACGAGACGCAGGAGGCCCTGGCGCGCCAGACCGCCACCGCCAACGTGCTGCAGGTCATCAGCGAATCACCCACCGACGTGCAGCCTGTGTTCGACATCATCGCCGAGCGCGCTGCCGTGCTGACGCAGTCGCGCTTCGGCCTGGTGATCCGCCTCGAGGGCGACGCGCTGCACCTGGCCAGCATGCACGGCTCCGACCCCGAGGCGGTGGCCCTGGCGCGCCAGGCCTGGCCGCAGCCGCTGGACGAGAGCACGTCGGTGTCGGCACGCTCCATCCGCGAGCGGCGTGTACTCAACGTGGCCGACACGCAGCACATGCCCGAGGGGCAGTACTCACCCGAGATGCAGCGGGTGCTGGCCGTGGCCGGCTGGCGCAGCATCCTGTGCGCGCCGCTGATGCGCGACCAGGACGTGCTCGGCACCCTGTGCGTGGGCCGCGCCGAAGTGGGGCTCTTCGCCGACAAGGAAGTGGCGCTGCTGCAGCTCTTCGCGCGCCAGGCGGTGGTGGCGATCGAGAACGTGCGCCTCTTCAACGAGACCAAGGAGGCGCTGGCGCAGCAGACCGCCACCACCGACGTGCTGCAAGTCATCAGCGGCTCGATGGCCGATGCGCAGCCGGTGTTCGAACGCATCCTCGACAGCTGCGAGATGCTCTTCGGCACCGTGGACATGGGCGTGTGCCTGGTCAGCGGCGATCAGATCGGCTTCCCGGCCTACCGGGGGCGCTTCGCCGAGGCGATCCAGCATGAGTACCCGCGCCCGCTGGCCGGCTCGGTGAGCGAAGGCGTGATGCGCGGCGGCGAGGTCCTGCACATCCCCGACGCCTCGGCGAATGACCTGCCGGCCTACATCTCCGGGCTGGTGGCCAACTACGCCAACTTCTCGCTCGCCAGCGCGCCCATGCTCTGGCAAGGCCAGGGCATCGGCACTATCGACATCGCGCGCACGCCGCTGCGGCCCTTCACCCCCAAGGAGCTGGGCCTGCTCGCGACCTTTGCCGACCAGGCGGTGGTGGCGATCCAGAACGCGCGGCTGTTCAACGAAACCAAGCAAGCGCTCACGCAGCAGAAGGCCTCGGCCGATGTGCTGGAGGTCATCAGCGGTTCGATGGGCGACGCCGCGCCGGTGTTCGAAGCCATCCTGGTGCGCTTCGAACAGCTGATCGCCGATGCCACCGGCAGCACGGTGACGCTGATCGACGACGACGGCATGCTGCGCGTGGGGCACTTTCGCCTTGCGACCGAGGTTGGGCGCAAGCTCCTGCCTGACCCCGACCAGGCCGACGCTGTCGAACAGCAACTGCGCCTGCGCCAGGCACGGCCCTATGCGCGCGAGGGCTCGGCCACCGAGCTGGCCATTCGCGCCGGGCGCAGCCTGACCTGGCTGGACGTGATGAACGATCCCGGCGTGCCCGACGACGTGCGCAAGCTCGCGCGGCGCATCACCGGAGGCCAAATGAGCTTCGCCCTGGCGGTTGTGCCGCTGCTGAAGGACGGCGTCGGCCTGGGTTCCATCAGCGTCGCGCGCGAGGTGAACCGTGCCTTCAGCACCAGGGAACTCGCCCTGCTGGAGACGTTTGCCGACCAGGCCGTGGTGGCGCTGGAAAACACGCGCCTCTTCAACGCCACGCAGCGTGCGCTGGAGCGCCAGACCGCCACCGCCGAAATCCTGAAGGTCATCGCCAGCTCACCGGGCGATGTGCAGCCGGTGTTCGACGCCATCGCGCGCAGTGCCAACCAGTTGCTGGGCGGGCACTCGACGATGGTCGGCCGCTTCGAAGGCGGCCTGATGCATCTGGTGGGCTTCACGGCCACCAACCCCGAGGGTGATGCGGTGCTCAAGGCGCTGTTCCCGACGCCGCTCGCCCGGTACCCGTTCGCATCGGTGGTCGTCGAATCCCGGCAGCCCGTGCTCATCAAGGACACCGAGGCGCCGGGCGAGCGCGAAGAGTCCATCCGTGAGCTGGCGCGCAAGCGCGGCTTTCGCAGCGTGCTGTTCACGCCGCTGCTGCGCGACGGCGTGAGCACCGGGATGATCAGCGTCACGCGCCGCGAGCCCGGCACGTTTGCGCCGCACCACGTGGAGCTGTTGCAGACCTTCGCCGACCAGGCGGTGATCGCGATCGAGAACACGCGCCTCTTCAACGAGACGCAGGAGGCGCTGGAACAGCAGAAGGCCTCGTCCGACGTGCTGGAGGTCATCAGCCAGTCGATGGGCAACGCCACGCCGGTGTTCGAGGCCATCCTGGAGCGCTGCGAGCGGCTGATCGACGAAACCATCGGAACCTACATCGACCTGGTGGGGGAAGACGGTCAATTGCACCGCCGCCACTTCCGCTTCACCGAACGCGGTGGTCGGATGTTGTTCAACAGTCCCGCCGAGGCTGAAGCGACCGCACAGAAGATGCGCGACTTGCCCCCGGTCCCCGCGGAGACCACCCGGCGCATCGCGCAGGCCGGAGACCACATGCTCGTCTACCCCGATGTCTTGCACGGACCAGGGGTCCCGAGAGGCGTACGCGAGTTTGCCCACGCCGCGACCGGTGGCCGCATGAGCTACGCCGCGGTCGGGGTTCCGATGTTCAAGGACGGTCGCTTCCTCGGGATGATCGGCCTCTCGCGAGACCGCCTGGGCGACTTCGACGCCAGGGAACGCATGCTGCTGCAGATGTTCGCCCGCCAGGCCGTGGTGGCGCTGGAGAACGCGCGGCTGTTCAACGAGACGAAGGAGGCGCTGGAACGCCAGACTGCCACTGCCGAGGTGCTGCAGGTCATTGGCCGCTCGATGGCCGACGCCGGGCCGGTGTTCGAGGCCATCGTCGACAGCTGCACGCGGCTGTTCCGTTCGGAAGGCGGAGCCATCGGCCTGGTCGACGAGCAAGGCATGCTGCACCTGCACGCCTTCCGCGTCAGCGCGGCCACGCGGCAGCGCATCGGCGACGCTGCGGCGGCTGCCGCCACCGGGCAGCTGCTGGCGCGCTTCCCACGCCCCGTGGCAGGCAGCTTGACCGAGCGCGCCATCCAGCAGGGCCAGGTGATCGAGATCAACGACATGGCAGGCACGGCCGATGCCGGCCAGCCCGGTGTGCAGGCGGCCGGCGTCTTCAACATGAGCCACATGGTGACGGCACCACTGATGTGGAACGGCCAGGGCATCGGCTCGCTGAACCTCATGCTGGCCGACGGCGCAGGACTGAGGGAGCGAGAGCGCCAACTGCTTCAGACCTTTGCCGACCAGGCCGCGATCGCCATCCAGAACGCCAAGCTGTTCAACGAGACCAAGGAGGCGCTGGACCAGCAGACGGCCAGCGCCGAGGTGCTGCAGGTCATCAGCGGTTCGGTGGCCGACGCTGCGCCGGTCTTCGACAAGATCCTGCAGAGTTGCGAGCGCCTGGTCGCCTGCACCGATCTGAGCGTGCTGACGGTGGACGACGACGCTCTCGTGCACCTCGGCGCCATGCGTGGCGTCGATGGCGTCAGGGCAGGCGAGAACTACGTGCCGCTGCCGGTCGACAAGACCATCATCGGGGAAGCATTGCTGTTGCGCCGGGTCATGCACTATCCGGACGCCCAGAACGGTGCCGATGTGCCATCCGCCGTGCGCCGCTTGGCTGGCCGGGTCGGCAACTTTGCAGTCGTCGTCGCTCCCATGGTCTTGCGGGACCGGGCGGTGGGCGGACTCTTCATCGCGCGGATGTTTGCGCAGCGTCAGTGGGGGCCATTCACCGCCCGTGAGATCGCGCTGGTGCAGTCCTTCGCCGACCAGGCGGTGATCGCGATCCAGAACGCGAAGATGTTCAAGGAGACTCAGGAGGCCCGGGCCCAGGCGGAAGCCGCGAAGGCCCAGGCCGAAGCGGCCAACGAAGCCAAGAGCGCCTTCCTGGCCACGATGAGCCACGAGATCCGCACGCCGATGAACGGGATCATCGGCATGAGCGGGCTGCTGCTCGACACGCCGCTTTCCGACGACCAGCGCGACTTAGCGCGCACCGTGCGCGACAGCGGCGAGTCGCTGCTGACCATCATCAATGACATCCTCGACTTCTCCAAGATCGAGGCCGGCAAGCTTGACGTGGAGAGCGTGCCGTTCGTGCTGCGCGAGTGCGTGGGCTCGGCGGTGGAGCTGGTGCGGCCCAAGGCCAGCGAGAAGAAGCTCTCGCTGGTGGTCGCCATCGCCGACGACGTGCCGGCAAGCGTGAAGGGCGACAGCACCCGGCTGCGCCAGATCCTGCTCAACCTGCTGAGCAATGCGCTCAAGTTCACCGAAGCCGGCGAGGTGCGCCTAACGGTTGAAAGACGCGCAGCCGACGAGCTGCACTTCGCCGTGCAAGACAGCGGCATCGGCCTCAGCCCCGAGGGCATGGCCAAGCTGTTCCAGAGCTTCAGCCAGGCCGACAGCAGCACCACGCGCAAGTACGGCGGCACGGGGCTGGGCCTTGTCATCAGCAAGCGGCTTGCCGAGATCATGGGCGGCACGATGAGCGCCGAGAGCGAAGGCGCCGGCCAGGGCAGCACCTTCCGCTTCCACATCCGCGCCGAGGCGGTGGCCACCGAAGCCACGGCAACAAAACCCACCGGCAAGACCAGCATCGACCCGCACATGGCCAGCCGCCACCCGCTGACCATCCTGCTCGCTGAAGACAACCTGGTGAACCAGAAGCTCGCGCTGCGCCTGTTGAGCCAGATGGGCTACACGGCCGACGTGGCGGTGAACGGCCTCAAAGCCCTCGAAGCCATCGAAGCCAGGCGCTACGACCTGGTGCTGATGGACGTGCAGATGCCCGAGATGGATGGCCTCGAAGCCAGCCGCCAGCTAACGGCAAAACTGAAACCCCACGAACGCCCCCGCATCGTGGCCATGACCGCCAACGCCATGCAGGGCGACCGCGAAGCCTGCCTCGCTGCCGGCATGGACGACTACGTGACCAAGCCGATCCGAGTGGAGGCGTTGGTGCAGGCGCTGCTGCAGGCACAGCCGCCCGAAGACAGCGCCCCGAGCGGCCGCCTGTGATGCCCGCGCTACAGGTGCTCCAGGTGGCGCGGCAGTGCACCCCCGACCGTGGTCGTGGCCACGCCGTGGTCCAGCGTCACCAGGCAGCCGCCATGCGCCACGGCCAGCGCCAGCAGGTACACGTCGGTGATCTGGTTGTGCCCCATCACACGCGGCCAGTTCACGCGCCCGGCCTCGCGCAGCGACACGTCGCAGGGCCAGAACTCGTGGTCCAGGCGGCTGCAGATTTCGGCCAGCTTGGCCGCCACCGGCGCGAAGCCCACCGGGCCCAGGCGGCTGTAGCCGGGCAGGTTGAGGACGCGCACGACACCGTTCTCCACCAGCGCGCAGGTGGCGATCTTCAGCTGCCTGCGCCGGATGAAGGCCAGCGCCTGGGCGTGGAAGACATGCGCCTCGTCGAGCAGCGCCACCCAGACGTTGACATCAGGCAGGCAGCGCAGGCTCATCGCATCGGTGCGCTCTCAGATGCCTTCCTGCTCCATCAACCGGCGCACGTGCTCGGAGGTGATGGCCTCCTTGCGCGCCGGCAGCAGCGCATAACGCGACTTCGGCCTTGCGGTGGCCGGCGGCGGCAACTGGCTGGCCTGGATGCCCTGCCGCGCCAGCCGCGAAAGCGCTTCGCCGATGGAGATGCGTTCGCGCTCGGCATGCGCCCGCACGTAGGCGAACACGTCGTCGTCGATGGCCAGGGTGGTGCGCATGGCGGCACTCTAGCATCAACGCATCGAATCGGCATCAAAAC
>DAORNK010000194.1:8038-8245 GCA_035440985.1 Rubrivivax sp.
CACCCGCGGACGTCAGCGGCCCGTGGCCGCCCGAGCAAGGCAACACCATGAACAGCACCACACGGCCGTCCGAGCCCACCGCCATGCAGCAGGCCGCCGAACTCGCCTGGGCCGGCCGCCACGAAGACGCCGTGGCGCTGTGCACCCGGGCCTTGGGCCCGGACGGCACGGGCCCGGCCCGCGCCCAACCACGGCTGAAGGCTGCGG
>DAORNK010000195.1:0-8240 GCA_035440985.1 Rubrivivax sp.
GTTGGCCAGCAGCGCGCTGCGCTCGTGCAGCGCCTCGCGCACCAGGCCGACGTTGCCCTGCGCCAGGTAGCGCACACCGCCGTGCGCCAGCTTGGTGGCCCGCGACGAGGTGCCCTGGGAGAAGTCGTGCGATTCGACCAGCACCACGCTCAGGCCGCGCGCGGCAGCGTCGAGCGCCACGCCCAGGCCCGTGGCGCCGCCACCGATGATGGCGAGGTCCCAGTCCTTCGGTTCTTGCAGTCGGGCGATCAGGGCGGAGCGGTAAAGAAGGTGGCTCATGACAGGCACGCAAAGTTGACGGGCAGGCCAGGGACTTCCACACGCATCTGCAGCACGCAGCCTGCCCAGGGCTGTACGGCAAGCTCTTCCGGTGGCCGGTTGAGCCGTGCGGTGGTGATGTAAAGCGTGCGCAAGTCCGGCCCGCCCAGGCAGGGCATGGTCGGGCAACGCACCGGCAGCGGCACTTCCTGCAGCAAGCGGCCGTCCGGCGCCAGGCGCAACAGGCGCTGGCCTTCGTACATGGCCACCCAGTAGGCGCCTTCGACGTCCACCGCGGCACCGTCCGGGCGGCCGCCGTAGCCGCGCAGATCGGGGCCGGCGGCCTTGCGCGGGAACTCGGCAAACACACGCGGGCGCGACACGCTGCCATCGACGGGATCCAGATCCAGCGCGCTGATGCGGTGGGCGCTGGTGTCGGCCCAGTACAGCGTACGGCCGTCGGGGCTGAAGCCCAGGCCGTTGCTCACCGTCACCTCACCCGCGACGCGGTCCAGCCGCCCTGCCGTCCAGCGGTACAGCGCGGCGCGCGGCGGTGTGCGGGGTTCGTAGATCGTGCCCACCCAGAGCCGCCCCTGCGCATCGGCCCTGCCGTCGTTGAAGCGTTCACTGGCCGGGTCGTAGGGTGGCGCGGCCAGGCGCCAGCGCTCACCGGTGGCGGGATCGAAGCGAAAAAGGCCATCGCGCATCGCCAGCAGCAGCTGGCCACCGGGCATGGGCGCGCAGCAGCCAGGTTCGCAGGGCAAGCCCCATTGCCGGTGGACGGCGGACCGCGGATGCCAGCGGTGCAGGGCCCGCCCGGGGATGTCACACCAGTACAGCGCCGCTTCGTCAGGGTGCCAGAACGGCGATTCGCCCAGCAGTGCCGGCGGGGCCGGCAGCCGCTGCAGGCCGAGCGTCATGCCCGGCCGATCTCGATCTTCATCCATGCTTCCAGGGTGGCCTGCGGCGCGAGCGCGCACAGGCCATGCGCAGCCGGTTCGGACATGTGGATCGCATTGTTCACATGACCCACCGGCTCCACGCAATAGTACGCCTTGGTGGGCGGCGTGTAGACCACCAGGTACGGCAATGACGACGTCAGGCGCAGCGACAGTTTTTCGTCGCGCAGCCGGGCCGGGCCGCGCCAGCCTTCGAAGCAGTGATCGAAGTCCAGATGGGCCACGTCGCCGTCGATGCCGGGCTGCGGCACGCGGCGTGTCGGCAGGCCGCTGGCGTCGCTGTCCCAGCGATGGGTCAGTTCGACATGCACGCGGCTGCGCGTGCGCCGTGGGAAGTAGGGGTGCCACCCTAAACCCACCGGCTGCGGCGCGGCCGCCGTGTTGGTGAAGACCAACTGCACCTGCAGGCTGTCCGGCGTCAGGAGGAAGCGCTGGCGCAGTTCGAAGGCAAAGGGCCAGTCGGCGTCCGGCGTGTGCAACAGCTGCATCTCGGCGTGCTGGGCCGCACGGGCAACGACCGACCAGGGGCGGCGCCAGACCACGCCATGCAGCGAATGCGGGCTGTCGTCGAAGTTGGGCGCCGTGGTGTGCTCCTGGCCCTGCCAGCGGAAGCGCCGATAGCCCAGGCGGTTGCTGTAAGGCGCCATCGGAAAACAGGCCGCCAGCCGCGGACTGGTCAGCTCGCCTGGCTCGGTGCTCCGCAGCACCGGCAGATCACCCAGCCAGAGTCCGGCGATGGAACCGCCCAGGTCGGGGCGCAGGGCCAGGCGCAATTCGCCGGCACTCAGTTCGACAATGGAAGTGATGATGGTCTCCGCGGGCCGGTCGTCGCGGGCCCCGGCCCTGATGATGCCCGACCCGCGCCAGACCGCCCGGTGCCGCCCTACCAGCGCGTCGAAGTGGTATCCAGGTCGGCCTTCAGGTAGTGCGCGCCCGGCAGCGGGTTGAAGTAATAGGGCGGAATGGCGTGGAAACCCAGCGATTCGTACAGCCCGCGCGCCGCTTCCATCTCGTCCAGCGTATCCAGCAGCATGCACGAGTAGCCGGCTTGTGCCGCCCGGTCCATCAACTGCTGGGCCAGCAACCGGCCCAGCCCGAAGCGGCGGAAGGCGCGCCGCACATACAGACGCTTCATCTCGCAGGCGTTGGCGTAGTCCACGTCGGCCAAGGGCCGCAGGGCGCCGCAACCGGCCGGGGCACCGTCCACCAGCGCCAGCAGCAGCGTGCCTGCCGGCTCGGCATAGTCGCCGGGGAGGCCGGCGAGTTCGGCCTCGAAGTTCTGGAAGCACAGGTCCACGCCGAGGTTGCCTGCGTATTCGCGGAACAGGCTGCGGGCCTGCTCGAACTGCGCCGCGGACTCCGCGACGACGACCTGGATGTCGGGTCCGATGGCCAAGGTTCAGAGTCTGCCGATCCAGACCGCCAGCGCGACACAGGCCAGTGCCAACCCAGCCGCCAGCAGCCTTTGCGGCGGCCCATCGGCGCTGGCCGGCGTTCCGGCTGGCAGCGGCTTGTCACCGATGACCATGGGCCGCACCAGGTCCCGGCGGTGGCGCAGACGGTAGAAGACGATGGCCGCCACGTGCAGCGCCACCAGGGCCAGGAGCAACCACTGGCCCCACTCCTTGTGCCAGCTCGTGGCACTGCTCCCGGTGGCCGAGCTCACGAAACGATTCAGCGGGCCGGTGCTGGCGATCTCGTCATCCGCCAGCAGGCCGGTCGTCACCTGCACGGCCACGATGGCCAGCAGCGCAAAGACCGACAGGCTGCCCAGCGGGTTGTGACCTACGTCCAGATGCTCGCCCGGTGCGACCTGCCCTCGCAGATAGCGCAGCAGGGTCGCCGGCGCATAAGTGAAGCTGGCAAAACGCGACCAGCGCCCGCCGACAAAACCCCACAGCAGGCGGAACACAACCAGCGCCAGGGCCAGCAGGCCCAGCCTGAAGTGCCAGGTCATCGCATTGCCACCCATCTTGGCGCTGATCACCGACCCGACGATGGTCAGCACCAGCGCCCAGTGGAACACCCGCGTGGGAAGGTCCCAGACGCGGATCGGGTGTTCGGATGCAAGGGGCGCTTCGGGCATGGGCAAGGTTGGCACAAGACTCTGAACTCGCACCATACCCGAGTCGCCTCCTTGTCGCGGCCCCGCCGGGCGGACCTAGGGTTAGCACCAATCGGGGAATGGACCGTAGGTCCACTCCGTATAGTTCTGCAGCCACCTTTTCAGGTTGCTCCGTCCAACACCTGTCCATCCTCTTGGGAGAACCGCTCCATGTCCAGAATGCTCCTTGCTGTTGCCGCCGTGATTGGCCTGGCCAGTGCATTGCCCGCCTCGGCCCAATTCCAGAAGCCTGAAGACGCCATCAAGTACCGCCAAAGTGCCATGTTCGTGATGGGCAACCACATGGGCCGCCTCGGTGCCATGGTGCAAGGCCGCGTGCCTTTCGACGCCGCGCAGGCCGCAGCCAACGCCGATGTGCTGCTGGTCATGTCCAAACTGCCCTTCGCAGCGTTCACCGAAGGCACCGCAGCCGCGAACAGCAAGGCCAAGCCCGAGATCTGGACCGAACGCGCCAAGTTTGACGCCGGTGCCCAACGCATGCAGGAGGCCATCGTGAAGCTGAACGAAGCTGCCAAGAGCGCGAACCTCGACCAGATCAAGGCGGCGTTCGGTCCAGTGGGTCAGGCCTGCAAGTCCTGCCACGACGCGTACTGGAAGCAGTAGGCGTCGCCGCCGCTTGGCCTCCTGGTCGCACCCAGGGCCAGCCCGCTCCGGTCAGCCCGCTTTCGGCGGGCTTTTTCTTGCTTCAGCCAGAGGCAGGCGGCGCGAAGCCCAGCACCACCCGGCGCGTCATCGCGCTCTTCTTCTCGATCTTGGTCACGACCACAGCGCCCACTTCGGCGGTGTTGGTGACATGCGTGCCGCCGCAAGGCTGCAGATCCACGCCCTCGATCTCCAGCACGCGCACGCGGCCCAGCCCTCGCGGGGGCTGCACGCTCATGCTGCGCACGAGTTGCGGGTTGGCGTCGAGTTCGGCCTCGCTGATCCAGCGGTGGCCCACGGCGTGCCCTTCGGCCACCAGGCGCGCCAGCCCTGCATTCAGCGCCTCCTTGTCCAGCGGCGCGCTGGTGTGGAAATCCAGCCGGGCATAGGCGGCCGTGATCGAACAGCCATCCACCGGAAACGGCACCAGTGCACACAGCAGGTGCGTGGCGGTGTGAAAGCGCCGGTGCGCCTGGCGGCGCGGCGCATCCACTTCGGCCTGCACCTGCGTGCCCGGTGTGAAGGCCGACAGATCGGCGTCCGGCGCTGGCACGTGCACGATCAGACCGGGCTCGTCGGGGTGCTTGCGCGTATCGGCCACCATCAGCCGTGCGCCGCCATCGGTGGTCAGCGTGCCGGTGTCGCCCGCCTGGCCACCACCCAGGGGATAGAACACCGTGCGGTCCAGCACCAGGCCGGCGGCATGCCGGGCCAGCACGGTGGCGGTGCAGTTGAGCAGGGTGGCGTCTTCGCGAAACAGTTCTTCGGTCACTTCAAGCCTCCAGCCGCACTTCGCCCGTGATGCAGGGTGCCACATCGCCACCGATCCACACCGCGTCGCCATCACGCACCACGTGGACGCGCCCGTCGCGGCCCAGCGCCGTTCCTTGCACCACCTCGTAGGCCGACGGTGCCAGCCCGGCGCCGATCATCCACTGGGCCAGCCCGGCATTCAGGCTTCCCGTCACGGGGTCTTCTGGCACGCCCAGGCTCGGCACGAAGGCGCGCACCTCGAAGGCCGCCGGATGGCCGGGCGGGAAGGCACCCACCAGGCCGAGCTTGATGTCGAGCAGGCGCCCGAAGTCCGGCCGCACGGCACGCACGCTCGCTGCCGAAGGCAGCATCACGGCGCACCAGCCCGGGCCGTTGTCCACCCAGTGGTGTTGCAGGATTTCGGCCCGCGCCACGCCCAGCCCGGCAGCGATGCGGGTCAGCAGTGCTTCATCGAGCGGGCCTGTCCGGCGCAACGGTGGTGCCGCAAAGGCCAGGCGGGCACCTTCGCGGCGGATGCGCACCAGACCGACGCCGCACTCCTGCACCACCAGGCCCGCCTGGCGCGGCTGGCCACCCGCGGCCAGCCAGGCGTGGCAGCTGCCCAGGGTCGGATGGCCCGCAAACGGAAGCTCACCACCCGGCGTGAAGATGCGGACGCGGTAGTCCGCCATCGGGTCGACGGGCGGCAGCAGGAAGGTCGTCTCCGAGAGGTTGGTCCAGCGCGCAAAGGCCGCCATCGTGGCCTCTGTCAGCCCCTGCGCGGCATGCACCACGGCCAGCGGATTGCCTTTCAGCGGCACCGCGCTGAAGACGTCCAGCTGGTCGAAACGCCGTTGCCTCATGCGGGCACCTCCGCCATGGACAGCACGCGGCCCAGCGCGGCCACGCCGGCTTCGATCTGCGCCGGCGACGCGGTAACGAAGCTCAGGCGCAGCGTGTTGGCGTGCCCGCCCTGCGGGAAGAACGGCGCCCCGGGCACGTAGGCCATGCCGGCCTGCACGGCCAGCGGCAGCAGCGCCGTGGCATCCAGGTGAGCCGGCAGTTCCACCCAGAAGAACATGCCGCCGACGGGTGGCTGCCAGCGGCAGCCGGCCGGCAGGTGGGCCACCAGGGCCGCCTGCATGGCATCCCGCTGGGCCTTGTAAAGAGCGCGAATGGTGGGCACGTGCCGCCGCAGGAAACCGTCCTTGATGACTTCGTACACGATGCGCTGGTTGAAGCCCGGCGTGTGCAGGTCCGCCGCCTGCTTGGCCTGCAGCAGCTTGGGGTACAGGCGCCGGGGGGCCACCAGGTAACCCAGCCGCAGCCCCGGCGCCAGCACCTTGGAAAACGAACCCAGGTACACCGCACCATCGCCGGCGCTGGCGGCCATGGGCGGCGGTGGCGGCGCATCGAACCACAGCTCGCCATAGGGGTTGTCTTCCACCAGCGGCAGCCCGATGGCGGCGGCACGCGCCACCAGCGCCAGCCGACGCTCGGCGCTCAGGCAGCGGCCGCTGGGATTCTGGAAGTTCGGCAGCAGGTAGGCAAAGCGCGCACCCCGGGCGGCATCCAGGTTCGCCGGCAGGGGGCCGCCGGCGTCGCCTTCCAGCGCGACGAACTCGGGTTCGAAGGGTGCGAAGGCCTGCAGGGCGCCCAGGTAGGTGGGCGACTCCACCGCCACACGGCTGCCCGGATCGATCAGCACCTTGCCGACCAGGTCCAGCCCCTGCTGCGAGCCTGTGGTGATGAGCACCTGGTCGGCCTGCACCGCGAGACCCTGGCCGCCAAGCTCCTGCGCCACCCACTCGCGCAGCGGCCCGAAGCCTTCACTGGCGGCGTACTGAAGCGCTTCGCGTGGCTGCTCGCGCAGCACGCGTTCGGTGGCCTCGCGCATCGCCGCCACAGGGAAGGTGTCGGGCGAAGGCAGGCCACCGGCCAGCGATACGATGCCCGGCCGTTCGGTGATCTTGAGGATTTCGCGGATCGTCGAAGGGTTGAGCCGCTCGGCGCGGCGGGCCATCTGCCAGATCATGGTTCTTCTCCGCCCACGGGGCCATAGAAGACGACCCAGGTGGCGAAGTCGTCACTGAAGTCGATGAACCGATGCGGCGTGAAGGCCGGCACGAACAGCGCATCGCCGGCCGCAAAGGGCGTGACCACGCCGTCCAGGTCGAAGCGGCCCTGGCCGCTGACCACGAAGTAGAGCTCGTCGCGTGCATGCGGCTCCTGTGCGTCGGTGCCTCGCGGCGCGTAGAGCTCGAGTTCCATGCTGCCATGGCGCAGCGCGCGGATGTAGCGGGCACCTCCGACACCGGGCAGGCGGGCCAGCCACTCGGCAGGGGTCAAGGTCATCGGGGTTCTCCTTCCATCGGACGGGCCACCGGCATGCGCCGGCCGACGAGTACCACGGCCACCACAGCCACGGTGAACAGCAGGGTCGAGGGGCGCAGGCGCTCACCGAGCACCGGCACGGCAAACAGCAGCGCCAGGAAGGGCTGCAGCAGTTGCACCTGGCTGACCCGCACCACACCCCCCAGCGCCAGGCCGCGATACCAGGCGAAGAACCCCAGCCACATCGAAAACACCGAAGCATAGGCAAAGCCCAGCCAGGCCGAAGCCCGCACCGGCGCCGTCGGCCACAGCCAGACCGCCCAGGGCAGGGTGAAGGGCAACGAGCCCACCAGCACCCAGCAGATCACCTGCTGCGCCGGCATCGCGGCCGCGGCCTGCGCGCCGCCCACGTAACCGACCGCTGCCGACAGGACGGCCAGCAGCAACCAGATGTCGCCACGCACCAGATGCCCCCCGCCTTGCCAGGCGGCAAAGCCGAGCACCAGGGCACAACCCAGCACGGCGCAGGCCCAGAAGCCGACCGACGGCCGCTGCCGCAGCGCCAGCGCCGCCACCACCGCGGTGGCCAGCGGCAGCACACCGGTCACCACCGCGGCATGCATGGCATCCACCTCGCGCAGCGCCAGACCGATGAAGATCGGAAAACCCAGCACGGTGCCCAACGCGCTGACGACCAAGGCGGGCGTCAAGCCCCTGCGCGGCCAGGGCGCACGGACCCACAGCAGGTACACCAGGCTCAGCAGCCCGGCCACCGCACCACGCCCGCTGGTCACGAAGGCGGGTGTCAATTGGGGTGCGCCGGCATCGCCCACGGCCAGGCGTGTCATCGGCAAGGTCATCGCGAAGATGAGCACACCCAGGGCGCCCAGTGCAAAGCCGCGCTGGGCCTGCGTCACGACCGAGCCTGGCGGCCAGCCGCCGGCGCAGGCCGATGGACAGCCGATGTGATGGGGATGGAACGGGGCGGCATGGACCCAGTCTATGCGTTCAGGTCAGCACAGTAGCAATACACTTTGTGCCACAGTCACTCAATCTGTACTGCCCGTGCCAGCCACACAGCCCGCCCCACGCCTGCCCCCAGGCAGCGCCAAGCCCTCGCCGGCGCTCGTCGGCCGCGCCACGGGCGCCACGCTGGCCGAACAGCTGGC
>DAORNK010000196.1:0-8233 GCA_035440985.1 Rubrivivax sp.
CGCGCAGGCGCGGCCTCGGTCCTGCCTCAGCGCATGGCCAGCGGCTGCACCTGACGCGGCGTGCTGCCCACGAAAAGCTGGCGCGGGCGGCCGATCTTGTACTCGGGGTCGCCGATCATCTCGTTGAGCTGGGCGATCCAGCCCACCGTGCGGGCCAGCGCGAAGATGGCCGTGAACAGGCTCACCGGGATGCCCAGCGCGCTTTGCACGATGCCGCTGTAGAAGTCGACGTTGGGGTACAGCTTGCGGCTGACGAAGTAGTCGTCTTCCAGCGCGATCTTCTCCAGCGCCATCGCCAGCTTGAACAGCGGGTCGTCGTGCAGGCCGGTGGCGGCCAGCACTTCGTGGCAGGTCTCGCGCATCAATTTGGCGCGCGGGTCGTAGTTCTTGTAGACGCGGTGGCCGAAGCCCATCAGCTTGACGTTGCTGTTCTTGTCCTTCACGGCCTTGATGAAGTCGCCGATCTTCTCGACACCGCCGTTCTTCTGGATGTCCTTGAGCATGTTGAGCGCGGCTTCGTTGGCGCCGCCGTGGGCGGGTCCCCACAGGCAGGCCACGCCGGCGGCGATGGCCGCGAAGGGGTTGGTGCCCGAACTGCCGCACAGGCGCACGGTGGACGTGCTGGCGTTCTGTTCGTGGTCGGCGTGCAGGATGAAGATGCGGTCGATGGCGCGCACCAGCACGTCGTCGCTCTTGTAGTCCTCGCAGGGTGTGGCGAACATCATGCGCATGAAGTTGGCCGAATAGGACAGCTCGTTGCGCGGGTAGATGTAGGGCTCACCGATGCCGTACTTGTAGGCCATCGCCACCAGGGTGGGCATCTTGGCGATCAGGCGGATGGCCGCCACGTCGCGGTGGTGCGGGTTGTTGATGTCGGTGCTGTCGTGATAGAAGGCCGACAGCGCCCCCACCAGGCCGGTCATCACCGCCATCGGGTGCGCGTCGCGCCGGAACCCGCGCAGGAAGAACTGCATCTGCTCGTTGACCATCGTGTGATGGCCGACCAGCTTCACGAAGTCGGACTTCTGCTGCACGTTGGGCAGGTCACCCTTGAGCAGCAGGTAGCAGGTCTCGAGGAAGTCGCACTTCTCGGCCAGCTGCTCGATGGGGTAGCCGCGGTACAGCAGTTCGCCCTTGTCACCGTCGATGTAGGTGATGGTGCTGTTGCACGACGCCGTGCTCAGGAAACCCGGGTCGTAGGTGAACTTGCCGGTCTGCGCGTACAGCTTGCGGATGTCGATCACTTCCGGACCGATGCTGCCCTTGTAGATGGGCAGATCCATGCTCGGGCTGCCGTCGGAGAACGAGAGGGTGGCTTTCACGTCGGAGGGGGTCATCACGGGCGCCTTTCTTCACTACATGTCGGGAGGGCGGAGGGCTGGCGCAGCAGGGCCAGCACTTCGTGTACTTCGGGCACATCCACTTCGCCCTGCGGCTGCCTGCGGGCCAGCAACAGGTCCAGCAGATCGTTGTCAGCCAGGTCCATCAGGGTCTGAAGCCCGGCGGCCTGCCTTGTTGTGATCGTCTCCTCGTGGCGGCGGAAGAAGCGTTCGATGAACAGGTCGTTCTCCAGCAGGCCACGGCGGCAGCGCCACCGCAGCTTGCTGAGTTCGCGCTCACCGAGCAGCATGGGGGCTTCAGATGGCCCGGCGGACCATCAGCTCCTTGATCTTGCCGATGGCCTTGGTGGGATTCAGGCCCTTGGGGCAGACGTCGACGCAGTTCATGATGGTGTGGCAGCGGAACAGCCGGTACGGGTCTTCCAGGTTGTCCAGTCGGCCGGCCGTGTCCTGGTCGCGGCTGTCGGCGATGAAGCGGTAGGCCTGCAGCAGGCCGGCCGGACCGACGAACTTGTCCGGGTTCCACCAGAAGCTGGGGCAGCTGGTGGAGCAGCTGGCACACAGGATGCACTCGTACAGGCCGTTGAGCTCGTCGCGCTCTTCGGGCGACTGCAACCGCTCCTTCTCGGGCGGTTGCTCGTCGTTGACGAGGTAGGGCTTGATGCTGTTGTACTGCTTGAAGAACTGCGTCATGTCCACGATCAGGTCGCGGATCACCGGCAGCCCGGGCAGCGGCTTGAGCACGATGGTGCCCGGCAGCGTGCGCATGTTGGTCAGGCAGGCCAGTCCGTTCTTGCCGTTGATGTTCATCGCATCCGAGCCGCACACGCCTTCGCGGCAGCTGCGTCGGAAGCTCAGCGTCGGGTCGACGGCCTTGAGCTTCATCAACGCATCGAGCAGCATGCGTTCGTTGCCGTCGAGCTCCACCTGCAGCGTCTGCATGCGGGGCTTGTCGTCGGCGTCTGGGTCGAAGCGGTAGATCTGGAAGGTGCGCAGTGACATGGGAACAACCTCTAGAAGGAACGCACTTTGAGCGGCACCGATTCCACGGTCAGCGGCTTCATCTGCACCGGCTTGTACTCGAGCCGGTTGCCTTCGGAGTACCACAGCGTGTGCTTGAGCCAGGCCTCGTCGTTGCGGCCATTGGGATGCGCGGGCGTGTCGGCGTAGTCGTTGACGGTGTGCGCGCCGCGGCTCTCGTGGCGGGCCTCCGCCGAGACCATGGTCGCCTGCGCGGCCTCGATCAGGTTCTCGACCTCCAGCGCCTCGATGCGCGCGGTGTTGAAGACCTTGCTCTTGTCCTTCAGCCCGATGCGCTTGACACGTTCGGCGATGGCCGCCACCTTGCGCACGCCTTCGGTCATCATCGCCTGGGTGCGGAAGACGCTGGCGTGCTGCTGCATCGTGTTGCGCAGCTCGTTGGCCACGTCCTGGGCGTACTCGCCATCGCTGGCGCTGTCCAGCCGGGCCAGGCGCGCCAGGCTCCGGTCGGCGGCATCGGCCGGCAAGTCCTTGTGCAGCCGTGACTTGAGCGCGCTGTCGACGATGTGGTTGCCCGCCGCGCGGCCGAAGACCAGCAGGTCCAGCAGCGAGTTGGTGCCCAGACGGTTGGCGCCGTGCACGCTGACGCAGGAACACTCGCCCACCGCGTACAGGCCGTTGATCACCGTGTTGGGGTTGCCGTTCTTCGGTGCCACCACCTGCCCGTGGATGTTGGTGGGGATGCCGCCCATCTGGTAGTGGATGGTCGGCACCACGGGGATAGGTTCCTTGGTGATGTCGACGTTGGCGAAGTTGTGCCCGATCTCGAACACGCTGGGCAGGCGCTTGAGGATGGTGTCGCCGCCCAGGTGCGTCATGTCCAGGTTGATGTAGTCCTTGTTGGGCCCGCAGCCGCGGCCTTCCTTGATCTCCTGGTCCATGCAGCGGCTGACGAAGTCGCGCGGCGCCAGGTCCTTCAGCGTGGGGGCGTAGCGTTCCATGAAACGCTCGCCGTTGCTGTTGCGCAGGATCGCGCCTTCGCCGCGGCAGCCTTCGGTCAGCAGCACGCCGGCGTTGTGCACGCCGGTGGGGTGGAACTGCCAGAACTCCATGTCCTCCAGCGGGATGCCGGCACGCGCCGCCATGCCCAGGCCGTCGCCGGTGTTGATGAAGGCATTCGTGCTGGCGGCAAAGATGCGGCCCGCACCGCCGGTGGCGAAGAGCGTGGTCTTGGCCTCCAGGATGTGCACCTCGCCGGTTTCCATCTCCAGCGCGGTGACCCCCAGCACGTCGCCTTCGGCGTCGCGGATCAGGTCCAGCGCCATCCACTCGACGAAGAAGTTGGTGCGCGCCTTGACGTTCTGCTGGTACAGCGTGTGCAGCATCGCGTGGCCGGTGCGGTCGGCCGCGGCACAGGCGCGCTGCACGGGCTTCTCGCCGTAGTTGGCGGTGTGGCCACCGAAGGGGCGCTGGTAGATGGTGCCGTCGGGGTTGCGGTCGAACGGCATGCCCATGTGCTCGAGCTCGTACACCACCTTGGGCGCCTCGCGGCACATGAATTCGATGGCGTCCTGGTCGCCCAGCCAGTCCGAGCCCTTGACGGTGTCGTAGAAGTGGTAGTGCCAGTTGTCCTCGGCCATGTTGCCCAGGCTGGCGCCGATGCCGCCCTGTGCGGCCACCGTGTGGCTGCGCGTGGGAAAGACCTTGCTGAGCACGGCCACGTTCAAGCCGGCCAGGGCCAGTTGCAGCGAGGCGCGCATGCCGGAGCCGCCGGCCCCGACGATGACCACGTCGAACTTGCGGCGGGGCAGTTTTGCGAATGCCATGATCTTCAGATTCTCCAGAGCACCTGCACGGCCCAGCCCATGCACCCGACCAACCAGACGATGGTGGCCACTTGCAGCACCAGGCGCAGCGCCGCGGGCTTGATGTAGTCCATCCAGATGTCGCGCACGCCAACCCAGGCATGCCAGCCCAGCGAGACCAGCAGCACGAAGGTCAGCACCTTCATCCACTGCGGCGCGAAGATGCCGGCCCAGCTGTCGTAGCCCAGCGGGCCCTTGCTGAACAGCACCTGCACCAGCAGCACCAGCGTGAACAGCGCCATCAGGCAGGCGGTGACGCGCTGGCTGAGCCAGTCGCGCATGCCGTAATGCGCGCCGGTGACGACGCGCCTGGAACCGTAATTGACCGACATGGGGCGTTTCCTCAATAGAGGCCGAAGAGCTTGGCGCCCAGGGCCACGGTGAGCACGGCGCTGGCAGCCAGCGTGATCACGGCGGACGAACGGCCCTGCTCCTTGGTGACGCTGTGCGTCATGTCCATCCACAGGTGGCGCACGCCGGCGATGAAGTGGTGAAGGTAGGACCAGATCAGGGCCAGCGCCACCAGCTTGATCAGCCAGCCCGGCACCCAGCCGATCCCGCTGACAAAGGCGCCGGCGAAGCGCTCGAACGAGATCTCCGAGCTGAGGCTGGTGTCGAAGAACCAGACGATCAGCGGCAGCAGCACGAACATCAGCATGCCGCTGACGCGATGCAGGATGCTGACCACGCCGGCCAGGGGCAGGCGGTACTTCACCGCGTCGACCAGGCGCATCGTGCCAGGCCTTTGTCGTGTCATCTCAGCCATCGTCTTGCTCTCTGGTAACGGGTGCGTGGATGGAGTTTATTGCACCGCGACAGGCTTACGCGGAACTGGGGTCGGCCCGTCGGGCTTCTCAGCTCAGGTCATTGCGGTAGTGATGGTGACGCGTGTCGTACAGGCCGCGCCGCAGTTCCACCGGGCGGTCGCCGTAGGTGAAGCTCAGGCGCTCCACCGACAACAGCGGTGCGCCTGGGGCCACCGCCAGCAGCACCGCATCCTCGGGCAGTGCGGCAACGGCGCGCAGACGCTCCTCGGCGCGGATCATCTGCACCGAAAACTCGGCCTCGAAGAGCCGGTACATCGGCCCCCGCCAAGCCGCCAGGCGCTCGGCGGTCAAGCCTTTGAAGAGTGCACCCGGCAGCCACAGGTCGTCAAGCACGACCGGGCGCGGCGCGTCGCCGCTCCCGGCCAGCAGAAGCCGGCGCACCTGGACGGCGGGCTCGCCGGCCTTGAGCCCCAGCAGCCGGGCCACCTCCGCCGGGGCACGCATGCGGCGGCAGTCCAGCAGCCGGCGCTGCAAGGGCGTCGCGCTGCCATCGTCGGACATCAGCCGCAGGAAACGATACTGCGTGGCCTGCTCGGCGTGCGTGGCCACGAAGGTGCCCTTGCCTTGGCGGCGCACGAGGAGGTTCTCAGTGGCCATCTCGTCGATGGCCTTGCGCACCGTACCCTGGCTGACGCGGAACCGCGCCGCCAGGTCCACCTCGCTGGGGATGGCCTGCCCCGGGGCCCACTCGCCGGCCTGCAGCCGCCCAACGAGCAGGGCCTTGATCTGCTGGTACAGCGGACTGAAGGAGGGTGTGGAATCGGCGCCGGGCACGGCGCCCGATCGGGGCTCGGGCATGCTTCGGATTGCAGCACAGGCGGGGTCGGGATGTCCAGAAACTATGTCTTATATAAGACATAAGAGAAAAGGAAATCCGAGGGCTGCCGTCAGCTTTGCGAAGCCCACGCAAGACTAAACTCCGAGCCAACGCCCCCGTCCATAGTCCCAACAGGAGACCCCCATGAGCAAGAAGCCCGTTCGCGTGGCCGTCACCGGTGCCGCCGGCCAGATTGGTTATGCCCTGCTGTTCCGCATCGCCAGCGGCGAGATGCTGGGCAAGGATCAGCCCGTCATCCTGCAACTGCTGGAGGTGCCCGCAGAGGGCCCGCAGAAAGCGCTCAAGGGCGTGATGATGGAGCTGGAAGACTGCGCCTTCCCGCTGCTGGCCGGCATGGAAGCCCACGGCGACCCGATGACGGCCTTCAAGGACGCCGACTACGCGCTGCTGGTGGGCTCGATGCCGCGCAAGGCCGGCATGGAACGCGCCGAACTGCTGTCCATCAACGGCAAGATCTTCATCGGCCAGGGCAAGGCGCTGGACGCCGTGGCCAGCCGCAACGTCAAGGTCCTGGTGGTGGGCAACCCCGCCAACACCAATGCCTGGATCGCGATGAAGAGCGCACCCGGCCTGCCGCGCGAGAACTTCACCGCCATGCTGCGGCTGGACCACAACCGCGCGCTGAGCCAGCTGGCCGCCAGGACCGGCAAGGCGGTATCCAGCATCCAGAAACTGGCGGTCTGGGGCAACCACAGCCCCACCATGTACGCCGACTACCGCTTTGCCACCACCGGCGGCGCCAGCGTCAAGGACATGATCAACGACCACGGCTGGAACAAGGACGTGTTCCTGCCCACCGTGGGCAAGCGCGGCGCGGCCATCATCGAAGCGCGCGGCCTGTCCTCGGCAGCCAGCGCCGCCAACGCGGCCATCGACCACATGCGCGACTGGGCGCTGGGCACGAATGGCGGCTGGGTGACGATGGGCGTGCCGAGCAACGGCGAGTACGGCATCCCCAAGGACACGATGTTCGGCTACCCCGTGACCTGCGAGGGCGGCCGGTACAAGATCGTCGAAGGCCTGCCGATCGACGAATTCAGCCAGGGCTGCATCGACAAGACGCTGGCCGAACTGGTTTCCGAGCAGGACGGCGTCAAGGGCCTGCTGTAAGCCGGCCCGCCCCGCTGCGGCACAGGCCGTCCCGGCAGCGGGCCGGCCTTTTTTTTTGTTGGCGAACACGATGACCACCATCCATCCGCGCGACGCGCTGCGCGAGCCTGGCGCAGCGCCCCCCGAGCTGCCGGTGTGCGACCACTACGCCGGCGTCGAGCCGCGCATGCGCAAGAGCCTGGAACTGCAGGCCGAACTCGGGCCGGTCTTCGACGTCACGCTGGACAACGAGGACGGCGCGCCGGTGGGCGCCGAGGTGGAACAGGCGCACCTGATCGCCGAACTGCTGGGCTCGCCGGCCAACCTCTTCGGTCGCGTCGGCGTACGCCTGCTGCCGGTGGACCACCCGCGCTTCGGCGATGTCGCCGGCATCGTGCTCAAGGCCACGCGGGCACCGGCATACCTGATGCTGCCCAAGCCGGAAGGGCTGGCCGACCTGCAGCGCGCCGTTGCGCTGGTCGACGCCGCGGGCGGGGGAGCCGTGCCGCTGCACGCCTTGATCGAAAGCCACGGCGCCCTGTCCGAAGTGGCCGCGCTGGCCGCGCACCCGCGCATCGAATCCCTGTCCTTCGGCCTGATGGACTTCGTCTCGGCGCACCGCGGCGCGATCCCGCAGGCCGCGATGGGCATGGCCGGCCAGTTCGCGCACCCGCTGGTGCTCAGGGCCAAACTGGAGATCGCTGCCGCCTGCCACCGCTTTGCCAAGGTGCCCTCACACAGCGTGGTGACCGAACTGAAGGATCTGCGCGCGCTGGCCGAAGCGGCCGATCGGGCCAGCCGGCAATTGGGCTACACCCGCATGTGGAGCATCCACCCTGCCCAGATCCGGCCCATCGTCGAAGCGTTTGCACCCACCGCGGCGGAAGTCGACCAGGCAGCGGCCATCATCAGCGCCGCGCAGGCCGCCGACTGGGCCCCCATCCGCCACCGCGACGCCTTGCACGACCGCGCCAGCTACCGCTACTTCTGGCAGGTGCTGCAACGCGCGGAGCGCACTTCGTTCCAGGGCGGGCCGCAACTGCCGACCGAGCTGCGCCGGGCCTGGTTCGGCCTGAACTGATTGGCCACACTCGTTACAGGCCAACGGCGGCATACTGCCGGCCGCAACTGCGACATCCCACCGCACCGACTGGAACCGAGATGACCCCGACCTTGGCATTGGACTGCATCGCTTCGCCCCGCTGCGCCTGGCGCACCATCGCCGCACTGACCATGGCCATGGCGGCCGCTGGCGTGGCCGCCCAGACGGCGCCTGCCAAGGCACCGGCCAAA
>DAORNK010000197.1:0-8194 GCA_035440985.1 Rubrivivax sp.
CTGCCACCGGTGCCGACGCGCCAGCCATGGCCGCCGAAGCCGCCTGGCTCACCGAGCCGGCGCTGGCCGGCCGGGCCACAGGTTTGCCGGCCAAGGCGGCGTTGGGGTCCCAGGTGCGGTTGCGTTCGGTCTCGGCGCTGTCCTGCTCGGCGGTGCGTTGCGGGACCTTGTTGACGAAGGGGATGGGAGCCTTCGTGATGTACAGCGCCACACCCAGCGCCAGCGCCAGGCCGACCAGCAGGCCGGCCACCAGGCCCAGGGCGAAGCCGCCGCGTTGGAAGTTCATGCCGTGGCCTCCGGGGCAGTGGCCGCATCGCGGCCCATCGATTCGGGTGCGGACACCCCCAGCACGGCCAGGCCGTTGCGCAGCACCTGGGCCGTGGCGGCCAGCAGCGCCATCCTGGCGCGCGCCAGGGCAGCGTCGTCCACCAGGAACCGCTCGCTGGCGTAGTAGGTGTGGAAGGCCGCGGCCAGCTCGCGCACGTAGAAAGCCACATCGTGCGGCGCGTGGTCGGCTGCGGCACGGGTCAGCATTTCGGGGAACTCGGCCAGCCTGAGCATCAGCGCGGCCTCGGTCGGGGTGACCAGCAGGGACAGGTCGGCGCCGGTCCAGTCGCGCGTGCCGGCATAGGCCGCCAGCACCGAGCAGATGCGGGCGTGCGCGTACTGCACATAGAAGACCGGGTTTTCATCATTGGCCTTCAGCGCCAGGTCGATGTCGAAGGTGAATTCGCTGTCGGCCTTGCGGCTGGCCAGGAAGAAGCGCACGGCGTCGCGGCTGGTCCACTCGATGAGGTCACGCAGGGTCACGTAACTGCCGGCGCGCTTGCTGATCTTGACCTCCTGCCCGCCCTTCATCACCAGGATCATCTTGTAGAGCACGTAGTCGGGGTAGCCCGCGGGTATGCCCAGGCCCACGGCCTGCAGTCCCGCGCGCACCCGTGCCACGGTGCCGTGGTGGTCGGAGCCCTGGACATTGATGACCTGGCTGTAGCCGCGTTCGAACTTGGCGATGTGGTAGGCCACATCGGGGACGAAGTAGGTGTAGCTGCCGTCCTGCTTGCGCATGACGCGGTCCTTGTCGTCACCGTATTCGGTGGTGCGCAGCCACAGCGCGCCGCCTTCCTCGAAGGTCTTGCCCGTGGCCACCAGGCGGCGGACGGCGTCCTCCACGCGGCCGCTGGTGTACAGACTGCTCTCCAGGAAGTAGTGGTCAAAGCGCACGCCGAAGGCCTGCAGGTCCAGATCCTGCTCGTGGCGCAGGTAGGCCACCGCGAACTGCCGGATGCCATCCAGGTCGTCCACGTCGCCGCTGGCCGTGAAGGCGCGGTCGTCGGCATGCACGGTCTTGCGGGCCCGGAAGTCGGCCGCGATGTCGGCGATGTAGTCGCCGTTGTAGGCACTCTCCGGCCACTGGGCATCACCCGGCTTCAGGCCCTTCAGGCGGCACTGGGTGGAAGTGGCCAGCGTGCTGATCTGCACGCCGGCGTCGTTGTAATAGAACTCGCGCAGCACCTCGGCACCCTGGCTTTGCAGCAGGTTGCAGATGCAGTCGCCCAGCGCTGCATTGCGGCCGTGGCCCACGTGCAGCGGACCGGTGGGGTTGGCCGATACGAATTCGACCATCACCTTGCGTCCGCTGGCCGGCCGGTGCCCGAACCGCGCACCGGCGGCCAGTACCTCGGCCACCACGGCCTGCCGCGCGGCCGCCGTCAGCCGCAGGTTGATGAAGCCAGGGCCGGCGATTTCCAGTGCCTGCACCCAGCGTTGCACCGCCGGCTGTTGCTGCAGCGTGGAGACCAGGGCCTGGGCCAACGCGCGCGGGTTCTTCTTGAGGCTGCGTGCCATCTGCATGGCGGCCGTGATGGCCAGGTCGCCATGGGCCGCCTGTTTGGGGGACTCGAACGCAGCCGTCGGGGCGCTGGCCCCGGATGCAGCGGCCACCTCGGCCAGTGCCGTCTGCAACGCCCCGAGCAGGGCCTGCTTCGCTTCAATCATTGCCCGATTCTACTTTTGGGGCCTCAAGAGGCGCGGCCGGCGCAGCCGTTGCCGGGCACGGGCCGATATGCCCCGGCTTTGCCGGCCTGATCGCGGGATCGCCGACGCCGGCGCCGTTCACCATGCGCAGGCGTGGTGCCTTGTCCCGCCGCGCCTTTCGCACCATGCCACTTGCCCGCCTTGCCGCCATCGCCCCGAGCCTGCCCGGCATGATGCTGCCCGCGCAAATCGGCAAGTACCGGGTCAAGAGCAAGCTGGGCGAAGGATCGACCAGCGAGGTCTTCCTTGCGCACGACCCCTTTCGCGACCGCGAAGTGGCCATCAAGCGCGTGCGCACTGGCGTGCTGACCGATCCACGCGAGCTGCACTACCAGCAACGTTTCTTCGCCGCCGAGGCGGCGCTGGTCGGCCAGCTGCACCATCCCAACGTGGTGGAGATCCTGGACGCCGTGGCCGAGGACGATGCCCCGTATCTGGTGATGGAGTACGTGGACGGCGTGACGTTGCGCCGCTTCTGCCGCGCCGACAGCCTGCTGCCACTGGCACAGATCATCGAGGTGGGCTTCAAGTGCGCGATGGCGCTGGGCTACTGTTTCAAGCAGGGGCTGATCCACCGCGACGTGAAGCCGGCCAACCTGCTGGTCACGCTGGATGGTGACCAGATCCGCACCGTCAAGGTCACCGACTTCGGCAGCGTCTTCAACCAGGGTGCGGACCACACGCAGATCTTCCGTGTAGGCAGTCTGGCCTACATGTCGCCGGAGCAGCTCGACGGCGACACGCTGGACTGCCGGGCCGACATGTACTCGCTGGCCGCCGTGCTGTACCACCTGATCGCCGGCCGCCCGCCTTTCGACGCCACGCAGCAGCAGGCGCTGATGCACCAGATCTACAACGCCAGCCCGCCGCCGCTGTCCAAGCTGCGCGAAGGGGTGCCCGAAGCCCTGCAATCGCTGATCGAGCGCGGCCTGGCCAAGGAGCGCGAGCTGCGGCCGGCCAACTGGGACGAATTCGCCCAGGCGCTGACCGCACTCGTCACGCAGCGCGAGTCGTCGCGCGGTTCGCTGCAGGAGGTGCTGGACTCCGAGCGATTCACCTTGCTGCGTTCGCTGGACTTCTTCGCCGGCTTCGGTGACGTGGAGCTCTGGGAGGTGGTGCACCGCGCCACCTGGCAGCGCCATACCTATGGCCAGGCGCTGTACCGCAAGGGCGAAGAAGGCAACAGCTTCCACATCGTCACGCAAGGCCAGGTCGAGATCTACCGCGACGGCAAGGCGGTGGCATCGCTGGGCGCAGGCGCCTCGGTGGGCGAGATGGCCTACCTCGCACCGAGCCCCGACCTGCGCATGCACAGCGTGGACATCCTGGTTTCGCAGCCGGCGACCACGGTGGCCTTCACGCCAGAGAGCATGCAGCGGCTGTCGCTGTCCACGCGGCACCTGTTCGACAAGGCCTTCATCGGTGTGCTGGTGAAGCGGCTGCACGCCGCCCACGAAGCCATCGCCCACCCGCGGCGCATCCTGTAGCGGTTGCTGTCATCGCATTTCGGCCCCGTGCGTTCACGGGTAGCCGGGCGTCGCTCACTGTGCTGGAATCGACGACGGCAGTTCGCCAACCTACATCACGAGGAGCCCCGCATGAGCAAGACCCTGACCACCCTGGCCTTCGCCGCACTGAGCCTGTTTGCCGGCAGCACCTTTGCCGCCAACGCCGCTTGCGACGCCCAGGCCGCCGAGAAGAAGCTGGCCGGCGCTGCGAAGACGAGCTTCCTCAAGAAGTGCGAAAAGGACGCCGCCGCCGCCCCCAGCGCCGCCTGCGAGAAGTCCGCCGCCGACAAGAAGCTGGCCGGCGCCGCGAAGAACAGCCACATCAAGAAGTGCATGGCCGACGAGAAGGCCGCATCGGGCAAGAAGTAAGGGCGCTGAGGCGCCACGCCAGAGGGGCGCTTCGGCGCCCTTTCCTTTCACCCGCAAGGCCTGGTGGTGGGCGACATCGCCGCCGAGCTGCGGACGGGCGGCTCGCCGCTTTCGCACCACCTGGAAAAGCGGCGCAACCGGGCTGTCGAGCCGCAGGCCATCGTCTGCTGCAGCCGAGCCGAAACCCGCCAGACCCTTCAGGAGAAAACGATGAGCATCGCGAGCGACGTCAAGTCCGTCGTCCAGGCCACCTACGGTGCCGCCGCCACGCGCGTGGCGCAGGGCGGCGGCAACGCCTGCTGCGGCGCAACGCCGGCCAGCGTGGGGCATGGCGACCCCATCACCGCCAACCTGTACGACGCCTTGCAGAGCGGCGCCGTGCCCGAAAAGGCCCTGCTGGCCTCACTGGGCTGCGGCAACCCCACGGCGCTGGCCGAACTGAAGGCCGGCGAGACCGTGCTGGACCTGGGCTCCGGCGGCGGCATCGACGTGCTGCTGTCCGCCCGCCGCGTGGGGCCCACCGGCGTCGCCTTTGGCCTGGACATGACCGACGCGATGCTGGCGCTGGCGCTGGAAAACAAGCGCCAGAGCGGCCTGAGCAACGTGCATTTCCTGCGCGGTGAGATCGAGAACATCCCGCTGCCCAATGACGCGGTGGACGTGATCATCTCCAACTGCGTCATCAACCTGTCGGCCGACAAGAGCCGGGTGCTGAGCGAGGCCTTCCGGGTGCTCAAGCCGGGGGGGCGCCTGGCAGTGTCGGACGTCGTGGTGCGGGGCGAAGTGCCCGCTGCGCTGCGGCGGAACATGGAACTGTGGGTGGGCTGTGTGGCCGGTGCGCTGGGCGACCAGGAATACATCAGCCGGCTGCAGGCAGCGGGTTTCGAAGACGCCGCGATCGAAGTCACGCGTGTCTACAGCGTGGCCGACGCGCAGGAATTCCTGGCCGGGCAGTCGACCGACCTGCAGCGACTGGCGCAAGACCTGGACGGCAAGTTCGTCAGCGGCTTCGTGCGGGCCACCAAGCCACTGACCGCGGTGACCGCTGCGGTCTCGCCCCAGCCGACCGCTTCCGCCGGCTGCTGCCGTGGTGGGGGCTGCTGCTGATCGGCTGGCTTCAGCCGGCACTCTGGCCGGCCCAGTAGGCCGGGTCACCATAGCTGTGCTTGACGAAGTCGATCCACAGCCGCACGCGCAGCGGCAGGTGCTTGCGCTGCGGAAACACCGCAAAGATGCCATTGGGCGGCGCGGCAAAGTCCTGCAGCACGACCTGCAGGCGGCCGGCGGCGACGTCCTGCTCGACTTCCCAAGTGCTGCGCCAGGCCAGCCCCAGGCCACGCAGGCACCACTCGTGCAGCACCTGGCCGTCGCTGCAGTCCAGCGGGCCGCCGGGCCTCAGGTGGATCAGTTCGCCGTCCACCGTGAAGGCCCAACCCCGCGTCTGGCTGGCGTCGGAACTCAGCGTCAGGCAGGCGTGGCGCATCAGGTCCGCCGGGCGGGCCGGCACGCCTGCCCGCTGCAGATAGGCCGGTGCTGCCACGCAAAGCCGGCGGTTGTCCGCCAGGCGCACGCTGACCAGCCTGGAATCGGGCAAGTCGCCCACGCGCACGGCGCAATCGAAGCCTTCGTTGACGATATCCACCACCCGATCGCTGAGGTTCAGCGACAGGCTGACGTCGGGATGCTGGGCGATGAACTCCGGCACCAGGGGTGCCACGTGGCGACGGCCGAAACCCGCCGGCGCGGTGATGCGCAAGTGGCCACTGGCTTTCACGCCGCCGGCGCTGACACTGGCTTCGGCATTGGCCAGGTCGGCCAGCAGGCGCTGGCAGTCTTCCAGAAAGGCGCTGCCTTCGTGGGTCAGCGTGATGCGTCGCGTGGTACGCAGCAGCAGTTTGACACCCAGCCGCTCTTCCAGGGCGTCGATGCGCCGGCCGATGACCGCCGGCGCCACATCGTCGGCCAGTGCGGCGGCCGTGAGGCTGCCCTTGGTCGCCACCGCCACGAAGGATTCGATCTGCTTGAACCGGGCCATGGCTTCAGATTATGCCCATTCAACGCACAAATCCATCACTTTCAAGCCACTTAATGCGTTCCAGCGTATCGAATACAGTGTGCCGATGAGACTGCGCGCCGTCATCTTCGACGCCTACGGCACCCTGTTCGACGTGCACAGCGTGGCCTTGCTGGCCGAACAGCTGTTCCCTGGCCAAGGCGAGCGGCTGTCGCTGCTGTGGCGCGACAAGCAGATCGAGTACACGCGCCTGGTCACGATGAGCAGCCCGGCCGGTGAACACTACCGGCCTTTCTGGGAACTCACGCGCGCCAGCCTGCGCTGGACGGTGGCACGCCTGGGCCTGAACCTGGACCTGGCCGGCGAAGAGCGGCTGATGAACCAGTACCGGCACCTCAGCGCGTTTCCCGAGAATCGCGAAGTGCTGGCCGAGTTGAAGCAACGCGGCATTCCTGCAGCCATCCTGAGCAACGGCGACCCCGAGATGCTGGGCGTGGCCGTGAAGAGCGCCGGCTTCGCCGACCTGCTGCAGCACGTGATCAGCGTGCACGCGACGCGCCGCTTCAAGACCGACCCCGCCGCCTATGCGCTGGGGCCGGCCACGCTGGGCCTGGCCGCGCGCGAGATACTCTTTGTCAGCAGCAACGCCTGGGACGCCATCGGTGCCACCTGGTTCGGCTACACCACGCTGTGGGTCAACCGCAGCGGGGCACCACCCGAACAGCTGGACATCCAGCCCAGCCACACCGGGCGTAGCCTGCGCGATGTGCTGGCCCTTGTGCCGGCCCATGTGCCGGCCCCATGAGTTTCCGAGTCCGCAATCCCCTGCCAAAAAACCTCCGAGGCGAAGACACCATGCGCACCACCCTCCACAGCCTGCAAGTGGCCACCCCGCTGGTCCGTTTCATCGAAGACGAAGTGCTGCCCGGCACCGGCATCCCGGCGTCGACCTTCTGGTCCGGCTTCGACGCCATCGTGCGTGATCTGGCGCCCCGCAACGTCGAGCTGCTGGCCGAACGCGACCGCCTGCAGGCCGAGATCGATGCCTGGCACCGAACGCACCCCGGCCCCATCACCGACATGGCGGCGTACCGCGGCTTCCTGCAGGAGATCGGCTACCTGCAGCCCGTCCCGGCCCGGGTGCAGACCACCACCACGAACGTGGATGCCGAACTGGCGCTGCAAGCCGGGCCGCAACTCGTCGTGCCGCTGCTCAACGCCCGCTATGCGCTGAATGCCGCCAATGCGCGCTGGGGCAGCCTGTACGACGCGTTGTACGGTACCGACGCCCTGCCCGAAACCGGCGGTGCCGAACGTGGCCAGCGTTACAACCCCGTGCGCGGCGCGCAGGTCATCGCTTACGCGCGCCGCCTGCTGGACCAGGCGGCGCCGCTGGCCGAAGGCAGTCATGCCAAGGCGGCCAGCTACCGCGTGGTGGACGGCGCCTTGCAGGTCACGCTGAGCGACGGCCACGTGCGCGGTCTGGCCCAACCTGCGCAGCTGGTGGGCTTCCAGGGCGATGCGGCGTCGCCCCAGGCCGTGCTGCTGAAGCACCACGGGCTGCACATCCACGTCCAGTTCGACCGCAGCTCGGCCATCGGCAAGGAAGATCCGGCCGGCATCAGCGACGTGGTGCTGGAAGCCGCGCTGTCCACCATCCTGGACCTGGAAGATTCGGTGGCGGCCGTCGACGCCGAAGACAAGATCCTGGGCTACCGCAACTGGCTGGGCATCCTCAAGGGCACACTGACCGAGGAAGTGACCAAGGGCAGCAAGACCTTCACACGCGGCCTGAACCCCGACCGCCTGTACCACGCGCCCGACGGCTCCCAGGTGCGCCTGCATGGTCGCAGCCTGATGTTCGTGCGCAACGTGGGCCACCTGATGACGAATCCGGCCGTGCTGTGGGGCGGCGGCAAGGAGATCCCCGAGGGCATCCTGGACGCCGTGGTCACCACCACGATCGCGCTGCACGACCTGCAGGGCCATGGCGACCGTGGCACCGTCAACAGCCGCGCTGGCAGCGTCTACATCGTCAAGCCCAAGATGCACGGCCCGGTCGAAGTTGCCTTCGCCGGCGAGCTGTTCGGCCGCGTCGAGCGCATGCTGGGCCTGCCCGACAGCACCGTGAAGCTGGGCATCATGGACGAAGAACGCCGCACCAGCCTCAACCTCAAGGCCTGCATCGCCGCTGCCGCCAGCCGCGTGGCCTTCATCAACACCGGCTTCCTGGACCGCACCGGCGACGAGATGCACACCGCGATGC
>DAORNK010000198.1:0-1868 GCA_035440985.1 Rubrivivax sp.
AGGCGCCCGACGCGCCTGCCGGGAGCAGCGCGCAGCGCCCGCCGCAGGCCCTTGCGCTGGTGATCGACCGCTCCGGCTCGATGGCCGGCCGCCCCCTGGAGGAAGCCAGGCGCTGCGCCGAGTACGTGCTGGGCAAACTGCGGCCGACCGATGCGGTCGCGCTTGTCAAGTTCGACAACCGCGTGCAGCGGCTGTGGCCGGCGGTGGCCCTGGGTGACGGGGCGCCGCAGCGGGCAGCCATCGCCGGTATCCACGCCGGGGGCAATACCAACCTGCACGGTGGCTGGAAGGAAGGCGCCGACGCGCTGGCGGACGTTGCCGGCCAGGGCCTGAAGCGGGTGATCCTGCTGTCCGACGGCCAGGCGAACGACGGTGTCACCGACCCGGCCGAGATCGCCGCCCAATGCGCTGCCTGGGTCAGCAAGGGCATCACCACCAGCACCTATGGCCTGGGCAACAGCTTCAACGAGGATTTGATGGTCGCCATGGCGCGGGCGGGTGCCGGCAACCACTACTACGGCGACACGGCCGATGACCTGATGGAGCCTTTCCAGCAGGAGTTGGAGCTGCTGGGCAACCTGTGCCTGCGCGACCTGCGCCTGGCCGCCACGGTGCCGGACGGGTTCAGCGTCGAGATCGTGAACCAGCTGCCGAAGACGGACACCGGGTGGCGACTGCCCGACCTGGCATGGGGCGCGGAAGCCTGGGCCGTGCTGCGGGTGTCGGTGCCGGCTGGGGCCCTGCCGCTCGTGGGGCAGCAGTGCACGGTGCTGCGCGTCGCCGTCACGGGGCAGAGCCTTGAGGGTCACCCGGTGTCACTGGAGCGCTCCGGCCTCTCGCTGCCCGTGGTGACTTCTTCGGCTTTCGGCAATCTGGCGGACGATGAACTGGTCACGCGCCGCCTGGTGGAGCTGGCCGCCGCAGAGGCCTTGATGGGCATGCGCAGCGCAGCCGCCGCAGGCGAATGGGCTCGCGTGGACGCCCTGCTGGAGGCTGCGAGCCGGCAGTTCGCCGGCAATGAGTGGGTGGCTGCGATGCTGGAGGCCATGCGCACCATCGCCGCCGGGCGTGAACGCCAGCGCGCCATGAAGGAGATGATGTACTCGTCGAGCAAGCTGCGCAGCCGGCTGGCGGCGAAGGACGAGAGCATGGCGTTCTGCGCGGCAGAGAGTGCCTCGGTACCGGCCTACCTGCGGCGCAAGCCGGCGCAAGGGAAAGGTGACGTCTAGGCACCGCGGGCAGCAGGGTACCGCCGCCGAGACGGACGTAACCCCCTCACGACCCGCAAGGCTCACCGCCCGCGTTGGCAACTCTGTCGTTGGCCGGCTTGGGCCTTTGGCAACCATGTTCTGAGCGACCACGATGTGGGCTCAGGAAGAAGCCGATCAACCTGGACAAGCAGGTACAGGGTGATGCGGCGGACTACTGGGTCACTCGCTACGGGCCGGGCTGGCCACATCGTCTGCGAGGGCGAATGCGCGGCACCACGAGATCAAGCAACAGACGCGGCATCGCTCCGACGCGAAGCCGATGATGTACGCCAGGGTGGCAGAGCTTCTTGAGGGCGACGCAGCCGAGATCCTCTGAGACGCGCCGGTTCCTGCCTCGCCGAGAGGCCTGCCGAAGCGTCCGCGGCAATGCCCGGTCCGCGCTGCGCCCGCCCCGAGTTCGCCGAGGTGCCGGCAAGCGCGGCCTGCCGAACACTTCACTTGTTGCGCTTGCTGGACTTGCAGCCCGTGATGCGAGCGTGCAATGCCCAAGTACCCCCAGGAGAAGGCCATGACCGCCCTCGAGAAAGTCCGCCAGGCTTTGCCTCCCAGGATGTCGCCGCAGCAGGTCGAGATGGCGCGCGCCGCCCGGCGCTGCAT
>DAORNK010000198.1:2111-8192 GCA_035440985.1 Rubrivivax sp.
AAGGTGGGTACGCATCGCACAGTCGCGCTCGTGGACCTCGTGACCTACGGGCGCGAGATGCGCAGGCACCAGGAGGCCGCGCTCGAGCGCATGGCCGGGAACGCGCGCGAGCTGGGGCTGGACTGCTGAAATGGCGGGGCATGCGGCTTGCCACGCTTGGATCGCCGACACTTCCATCGAGCGCGACCACATGCGCTTCAGCGGCTTGCTCAAGATCCTGGTCTAAGAGCTCATGATCGCGCTTCGCGGCGATGCGGATCTTTTGGCTGATCCGGATGCGCTACTTGCGCTACTGTCTGAACGATCTGTCAATGCAGCGAATCTCGACTGCTTCGAGGTGCCGCGAGCCTCGGCGACTCTGTACCTCCAAGGATTCAGCGCCGATCGGCTGGTCGAGGTGATCGAAGAGGAGAGCGTGTGGAAGGCTGTCGGGTGAGTCACTGACGAAGAAGGAAGAGGCATGGCAAGGAAGAAGACCAGTCCAGCGGAAGACGTAATGGACTTGGTAGCAATGCTGCCGTGGTGGGCAGGCGTGCTGCTGGCCGGGTTGGCGTACGTCGTACTGCACCACGTCGCCGGCCAACCGTCTGCGGCCACGGTGCAGCCAGGGCATGTTGGCGCCATGGTGACGCAGACGCTTTGGCGCACGCTTGCGTCGATTGGGCAGTACGTGCTGCCGATCCTCTGCCTCGCGGGTGCTGCCATGTCAGCATGGCGCCGCAGTGAGCGCAAGCAGTTGATCGGCAATGTGGCCCGAAGCGAAGCTGCTGATGCCCTCGACGGCATGAGCTGGCAGCAGTTTGAGCGCCTCGTCGGAGAAGGCTTTCGCCTCCAGGGCTATCGGGTCGTGGAGACCGGCGGCGGCGGTGCAGACGGCGGCGTTGATCTGGTACTGAACAAGGACGGCGAGAAGTACCTCGTTCAATGCAAACAGTGGCGCGCGTTCCGAGTGGGCGTCGACGTCGTACGCGAGCTGTACGGCGTGATGGCAGCCAAGGGCGCAGCAGGTGGTTTCGTCGTGACGTCGGGACGCTTCACGGATGAGGCGCGCAACTTCGCCGAAGGCCGAAACGTTCAGCTGATTGATGGCACCAGGTTGCGGGCGCTGATCAGGCAGGCGGCAGGGGCTTCACAGCAAGGTGCCGCAAAGCCCGCTGGCGGGAGTCCTGGCGCCGCCGCACCCGTTGCCGCAGCACCGTCCTGCCCCATCTGTGCAAAGGTCATGGTCCAGCGGACTGCGAAGCGCGGCGCCAATGCCGGCAATGCGTTCTGGGGATGCTCGAGATATCCGGCTTGCAAGGGGACGCGAGCGATCGGGTGAGTCGGAACGACCGGGGCCAGTCTCAGCATCGGTCGTTTTCGACTTCAATGACCTGTCTGCGACCGTTCTTTGGCCGGAACATGTTGGCTCGGAAAAAGGCCGTACAACCGGGACAAGCAGACACAGGCGTTCCGGGGCATGACGACATGCCGCGCTTTCCTGAAACGTCGTACAAGTGACCCTGTTCAGCGAGCCTTCGAGCTCCCTCGTGACAAGAAACCCTTCACTCAACCAGGCGCACCAAATCACGCTGACTCGGACGGACGAACAGGCACCGCCGAAGACTGACTTGCAGCGTGAACGGTCGTCGGTCGCGCGCAAGCGAATGATCGACAAAGGCGCTCAGCAGCAGCACCGCTTGTCGTGCCAGACGGCGGCTCACGAGGTCCCCAGTCGCTTGCCGTCCAGCCCATAGCGGATGGGCGTCGTGCGCAAGCCGCGGTCGCTGTACTGCAGTTGCTGTGCAACCATGCCTTCCATCTCGGGTGGCAGGCCCGGAGGCGAGGCCGGGCGGCCCTGGCCGTCGAAGTACCGCACCCATTCCAGGCGACTGCCGTCCGCGCTGTAGCTCAGGCGGGCCTCGAACTGCAGTTCGCCCTTCAAGTTGCGGTCTTGCTGGCGCGTCAGGTTGCCGCGCTCGTCGTATTCGTAGGTGAATGGCCCGTCCAGCCCATCCTGGGCGCGGTCCTCGCCCTGTTCACCGAAGCCGCGCAGCATGCGCGCCTGGCCCAGGCCGTCGTATACATGCTCGCCAATCGCCACCATCGGCGCGTTTCCGTTCTTCGGCCGGCGCTGTGTGTCATAGACCTGCCAGCGGGTGAAGTTCAGCCAGGGGTCGTAGACGATGCGGTCGACCGCCGAGCCCGATTCGGTGGCCACCAGCTCGCCCTTGGCGTCGATGTTCAGCATGGTGTCCAGCAGGTCGTCGTGACCGAACTCCAGGCGCACGCGCTGGAACAGGAAGTTGGAGCGCAGCGGCGCTGGCTTGCCATCGAGCGCGAAGCGGGTCTCGATCACCACGCCGGGCTCCGGGTGCTCCCAGGCGTAGCGGTGTGCGCCCCAGTAGCCGTTGACCGGCTTGCCGTCCTTGTCGAAGTAGTGCAACGCCGTGCGGCGGCCTTGGGCGTCAAGCGTGAACTCCATGCGCCACACCGGGCCATGCGCGGCGATGCGGTCGCCGGCCTCGTTGTAGAAGCTGCGGATTTCCTTGCCAGGCAGGTACTCAATGCGCACCTGTGGCGCCCACCAGAAGAAGCCCTCGAAGCTGCCCGGATTGCGCGTCACCTTGTCGCCCACGGTGCGGCGCACTTCGATCAGGCGGCCCAGGTCGTTGTAACGGAAGCGGTGGTGCAGGGTGGTCTTGGCCTGCTCGGCGCTGATCTCGTGGCGACCGCGCAGCTCTTCCATCGGTGACTCGCGGAACACCATGTGGCGGTAGTACTGCAGGCGCTCGGCCGATGCGCCGCTGGCCAGTGCCAGCGCGTTGAGCAGGAAGAGGAGGAGGCGTTTGAAGTTCATGGCGGTGCGGATTGAGGGGTTCAGGGTTTCGGGGCGGCAGCCTGGAGTTCCTGGATGCGCGCCTCCAGGCCGCGCTGGTAGCGCGGATCGAGGTTGGGCGACCCCTGGGTCTTGATGTGTTCGAGCAGGCGCAACTGGGCCACGCGCAGCGCGTCGTCGTGGGCCGGCAGCAGCACGTCGGGCTGCACGCCCACGCCTTCCCAGTTGCCGCCGGTGGTGGGGTTCACCGATCGGCCATTGGGCACGAAGAGGCTGAAATGCGCGCCGATCTTGTGCATGCCGCCGGGGTGCGCGCCGCCGCCACTGGGCTGACCGGCAATCTGCACCCGTTGCAGCTGCTGCAGGTTGTAGGCAAAGCCCTCGGCGGCCGAGAAGCTGCGCGGGGAGATGAGCAGCCAGACCGGCTTGTCGTACTGCAGCCCCACGCGCTCGGTGTGGAAAGACTCGCGCGACTCGCCCCACGCCGTGCGCCAGACCACGTCGTTCAGGTGCACGCGCGGCTTCAGGAAGAAGCTGGAGAGATAGGCCACCGTCTGGGGATAGCCGCCGCCGTTGTGGCGCAGGTCGATGATCAGCGCCTCGGTGTCGGCCAGCAGGGCCATGGCGGCGTCCAGCTTGGGCTTGGACTGGCGCTTCTCAGTGAAGGCGCGCAAGTCCAGGTAGCCGAGGTTGCCGGGCAGCCGCTCGACCCTGATCACGCCCTGGTTGGTGAAGCGGTTGCGTCGAAACTCTTCGTCGACGCTGCCCTCGGTGTGCGAGAGGTCGGCCGGCAGCGGTGTCGGGCTGTAGCTCACGCGCACATGGCGGTCCTGCGTCAGCGCTTCCAGCACCTGGCCGAGTGCCTGCGCGTAGGCCGGAGCGTCCGGTGCGGCGTCGAGCCTGGCGCGATGGACTTCCAGGCGCTCGGGCAGTTGCGCCAAGCGCTCGGGCAGGATGTAGCGCTGCTGCAGGGTCTTCACCGCGGCTTGCTCTAGCGCGGCCCGGCTTGCCGCATCGAGGGATTGGGCCCGGGCAGCCGTCAACAGACCGACGAGCGCGAGAGGGAGAAGAAAGGGGAGAAGGCGCATGCGGACTAAGGTGTGAGGGATGGCGCGCACTTTCGCGAACGCGGGTTCGTTGCCCCGGAATTCAGGGAAGAAGGCCCGAGGCGACGGAGTCTCGAAGCCCTTCGCGCCCATGCCAAGCCCGCTGGGGTGAATGCCCGCCGCGCTGGGCTGGAATCCCGCCCGCCCGTACCCACGATGGCCCGAGGACGGACTCTCGCCCCAAGCCTCCGGTAGGTGCCCCCGGCTCGTGCGCAAGCCCGCGCGGCTTGCACAGACTGCGACCCCTGAAACAATGCCAGGAGTTGGTGGCAGATTTGAAGTTCTGATGAGGCTGGGCGCCGGGCCAGGGGTGCGGCGCGCTGCAGCCGTTCAGAACAAGGCGCGCACCTGGTCGATGTAGCGCTCGCTCACAGGCAAGCTGCTGCCCTCCAGCAGCCGGGCCCTGTACACGCCGTCGCCTTCCACGCTGAGGCCGGCAATTTGCCCGGGCCGCACCAGCACGGAACGGTGCACGCGCAGGAACTCCCCGGCCGGCAGCCGGGTTTCCAGCGCGCTCAACGCGGCGCGATGCAGCAGAAGCCGCCCGTCGCGCAGGTAGAGCTCCACGCAATTGCCGGCCGCACACAGCCGGATGAGGTCTTGCACCGCCACCCGCTCCAGCGCCCCAACCGCACGCACCACCAGCTGCTTGAGCACCGGCGGAACTGCTTGCCGCGCTTCGGCCGCTCGCTCACGCACAAAGGCGCTCAGACCCTCGGCCTGCAGGGCCTGCAGGGCCTGCTGGCGTTGCAGCAGCAGGCCCGCGGCGCGCCAAGGCTTGGGCGAGGCGCTCGTCATCCACGGGCTTGAGCAGGTCGTCCAGCGCATGCACCTCGAAGGCAGCCAGCGCATGTTCATGGTGCGCGGTGGCAAGGACGACCAACGGCGCCTGCAAGCCGGCCTCGTCCTCGACGACGGTCTCTTCGAACAGGCGCCGCTGCTCGGCGCTCATCGCCTCGGTCTTGGCGGCGAACTTCCAGCGCTTGTAGCGCGCGATCTCGAATTCGAGCTTCTCGATCTTGGCATCGCGAAGTGCGAGATCCCGATCCTTGCGTTGCAGCAGCGCGGTGCGCTCGGCCTGCGCGGCTTCGCGTTCGGCGGCTTCGATCTCGTGCTGCTCGATGCGTTGGCGCATCTGCTCGAACGCGGCGAGGACTTCGGCGCGGACTTCGATGCTCAGGCCCTGCAACTCGAGACCTGGCAGGTTCGCCGGGGGAAGACCACGCATGCCGAGCATGCGCTGCATCGTGCCCGGGCACGGCGCGCCCGACCATTGGCGAATGCGATGTCAACGCACGAGGAAATCTCCCTCGTCGCCGACGCCGGCACGTGGACTGCACGTGCGAACTACGCGTACGAACTACACGCGAGTGATGACGCTGTGCTCGGCAAGTCGCTGCCACGGCAGCCCGAGCACCAAGGCGTCGAACTGCGCTTGCGTCAGGCTCAAGACTTGGCGCTGCGCATCCGCCGCACTCACCCACTGGAAGCGCCCGGCGTTGAGCCGCCGGCTGGCACACCACACCCCGAAGCCGTCATGCACGAGCAGCTTGATGCGCGAGGCCCGCGCATTGGCAAACAGGTAGCCGTGGTGAGCTTGGCACGCGCCCAGCGACGAGACGACGTGCGCCAGCAGCCGCTCGGCACCCGCGCGCATGTCCAGCGGCTGGCTGCACAGCCACACCGCGTCGATCCTGATCACGAGCTGCCGATTCCCCGCGCGGGCTCGCGCAGCACATCGCGCATCCAGGCACCGAACTCGGCCGCCGCCGGCAACGGCCAGGCGATGCGCACCGACAGCGCGCCGCGGCGCAGTTCGATGTCAATCAAAGTCGAAACCGCCGCCGAGGCCAGCGGTGCCGACGGCTCGATCCTCACCGGCAAGAACGCCGGCACAGCACTTGGCTGCACGCCCTGCCGAGCAAGCCTGCGCCAGCCGTGCACGAAGTTGGCGTTGATGCCATGTGCCATGGCAACCTTGGCCACCGACGCACCCGGCAATTCGCACTCGGCCACAACCTGCGCCTTGAGCTCAGCGCTGTGGTTGCGCCGAACCCGCTTCTTCTCCGTATCCATCGTGTCCAGCATGAACTGATCGTGGACAGCATCGTTGATCGGTCACGGCCTCGGCTCAAGATGGAATGGCTGGACGCTCAC
>DAORNK010000199.1:0-8183 GCA_035440985.1 Rubrivivax sp.
CCTGCGCCAGCGCCTGCCGGAAGTGGCGCATGCAGGGGTCGCCCTGCTCGCCGGGTTCGCGCGGGCACACCACCACGGTGGCGCCCAGCGTGGCCAGACGGTCCAGCACGGCCGCTTCGGCGTCGGGCGGCACGAAGACCTGCAGGGCTCGGGAAGCGGCACGCGCCAGCACGGCAGCACCCAGTGCGGCGTTGCCACAGCTGGCAATGGCCAGCGGGGCCTGCACACCCGCCACCGCGGCACGGCCAGGGCCGCCTTCGACAACCGCCAGATACAGCAGCAGGCCCATCAGGTGGCGTGCCTTGTGTGAGCCTGCCACGTTGTGCGTCTCATCCTTGACCCACAGCTCGAGGCCGAGCCGCTGGCCAAGGGCGGCCTCGGTGCCGAACGGGGTGATGGAAAAGCCGCGGCCATCGACCCGCGCAATGGTCTCGTCGAGCCGCTGCACCAGGCTCACGAAGTCGGCGTCGCTCCAGCCCCGCGCACGTGCCGCATGCCAGGCATAGAGGGCCTCGCGCCAGCGCACGAAGGGGTTTGCACTGTCGCGGTGGTCGAGCACGGCGCCGCTGGCCAGCCGGTGCTCGAGCAGATGCTCGGCATCGCCCTGGCCGCGCCGGGCACAGGCGAAGGGGTATGGCTGGTCGGCGGTGGGTTGCCAGCCACAGGCCACGCAGACGAGGGAGGATGGACTCACGGCGCGCTCGGATGGTGATGGCCGGTGGCACGCCATCAGTTCATGCCGGTGGCCTTGTTGAAGGCCGCAATCTGGTTGTCCCAGACCGGCAGCCAGGCATGCAGGCCACGCCAGAAGCTCTGGTCGCGTCGCGCCTCGAAGTCGTCCAGCGCGACACCCCGCTGCTCGACCCAGGTGTAGTAGCCGAGATTGAAGATGCGGCGGCGGTCGACCTCGGTCAGCGGCAGCACATGCTGCGTATCCGCCTGCGTGAGGTGGGTGGCGTAGGTGCTGGCCGCCTGCGCAGCCGCGAAACCGGCGCCGAAGTGCTTGGCCTTGGCCTTGGCGTATTCCGAGGTGTAGAGCTGTGCGCCGTCGGTGGCCACCGTGATCACCGCCTGCCCGGCACCCAGGCCCAGCGTCTTGGCGGTCTTGATCGCGGCCACGATGTTGCAGATGCTCGACAGGCCGAAGTGCGGCAGCGCGGCCAGCACCTCGTCACTCACGCCACGGCCCTTGAGCAGCGCCAGGCCGGCGGGGTCGTTGAACAGCACGAAGAGCTGGTCGGTGGCGTGGTCGGAAACCGCCACCGCGACGTCGGTATTGGTGACGTTGTGGATGTAGGGAATGTGCTTGTCGCCGATGCCCTGGATGTTGTGCTCGCCGTAGCCGTTGTAGAGCATGGTCGGGCACTCGAGCGCTTCGACCGCGACGATCTTGGCGCCTTGTTTCTCCTTCAGCCAATCGCCGGCGGCCAGGGTGCCGGCGGATCCGCTGGCCGAGACGAAGGCGGCCAGCTTCAGGCCGGGCTTGCCCGCCTGGACCGAGCTGAAGACATGCTCGAAGGCACGCCCGGTGACGCTGTAGTGCGCCAGGTAGTTGGCAAACTCGCTGAACTGGTTGAGCACCACGTTGGCCGGGTCCTTGGACATGGCCTCGCAGGCTTCGTAGATCTCGCGCACGTTGCTCTCGGTACCGGGCGTGCGCACGATGTCCTCGGGCGAGGTGACCCACTGCTCGAGCCACTGGAAGCGCTCGTCGCTCATGCCGGCGGGCAGGATGGCCACGCCATGGCAGCCCACCGTGCGCGAGATCGCCACGCCACCGCGGCAGTAGTTTCCGGTGGAAGGCCACAGCGCGCGGTGCCGCGCCGGGTCGAAGCGGCCGGTGACCAGGCGCGAAACCAGGCAGGCATAGGCCGGCAGCACCTTGTGCGCACGGATCATCGGGAAGCGGTCGCCCATCACGACGATGATCGGCGCGGCGACGCCCGTCAACGCCTCGGGCAGCACGACATGCGCAGGCAACGCGGACTGGCCGTCGCGGGCCGCATCGTTGTACCAGTGCACGCGGAACAGGTTCAGGGCGTCTGCTGCATCGGCGCCAACCGACTTCAGCGCTTCGACACGCGCCGCGCCGATGCGCTTGGGCTCGGCCAGCTCGGCAAAGGTCGGCAGCGCGATGCGGCGTTGGCCGAAGTGTTGCACTGCGCGGTCGTAAGTGGCCTGGTCGGCCATGCGGGTTGCGTCGTTCATGTGTCCCCCGTTACAGCGGCCTTGGCATCGGCCGGGATGTTTGCCATGCAAAAGCGCACCGCGGCCGCTTCCAGTGCGGTGCTCGCGCGAACCGTTCCATGTTGGTCGCCGGAGTACCCGGCCCAGGATATCGAGACCCCTGCGCAGCCGCAGCAGGGTCGTCCCGCAGCACGACTTTCGGGATTTGCGCCAACGCAAACATGCCTCGGATTTCGCGCGCCGCGTCACTGCTGCTGGCGGCGGCGCACCGCCGCGGGCTGCCGCACTGCATGGGCTGGCGGGTGCTGGGGCTTGTGGGCATCGTCGGTCGGCTGCGGTGTCTGGTGGGCTGGCCCGTTCAGTGCGTCTGGTGCGCATTCCCTGCATCACACCAGCTTGGTCCCATTGTTTCACAAACGCTCCACCTAAAACAAGCGTTTCATGTACTGTTACGACATCGGCGCAACAGCCTTCGGCTTGGAAGTACCTCGCCGTCCCACGCGTCCGCCTGCCGGCCGATCATCATGAGCACCTCGCCCAACCCGCCCGCCAGCCGGGCGCCACGCACAGCCAAGGCGAATGCCTCACCGACGCCGGGGTTGGAAGACCGCATCCACGCCTGTTACGAGGGCTTGCCGGGCAGCGAAGCACGGGTGGCTGATGTGCTGCTCAACCACCCTGGCCTGCTGGCCACGCACTCGGCCACCGAACTGGCCGCCGACGCCGGCGTTTCCAAGGCGGCCGTGACGCGGCTGATCCAGCGCCTGGGCTATGCGAGCCACGCTGCGGCACGCAGCCAGGCGCGGCAGGCGCAGCAGTGGGGTTCACCGCTGTACCTGCAGCCCGAAGCGCAGATGGGCGAAGGGCGGCGGGCGGCCTACGCGAAACACGTGGCGGCGGATCAGCAGTCGCTGGCCCACACCTTGAGTGCGCTGGACGAAACGGCGCTGGACGGCAGCGTGCTGGCCCTCGCCCGGGCACGCCGGGTGGTCGTGCTGGGCTTTCGCAACAGCGCCTGGCTGGCCTTGTACGCGCGCCTGCAGATCGGGCTGCTCAGGCCAGCGGTCGATCTGGCACCCCTGCCGGCCCAGACGCTGGCCGAGAGCCTGGTTGGCCTGGGGCGCGAAGACGTGCTGCTGGCCGTTGGCATGCGCCGGCGCGTGCCGAGCTTTGGTGCAGCCATCCAGGCCGCGCGTTCCGAAGGGGTGCGCGTGGTCTACCTGACCGACCCCACCGGCGCCGCCGACGTACCCGGAGCAGACTGGACCTTGAGTTGCCATTGCCGCGGTGCGGCGATGTTCGACACCTACGTGGCCGCCGTCAGCGTCATCAACTTCCTGGCCGCCCAGGTGGCCGGCGAGCTGGGCAAGGCAGCCTTGCAGCGCCTGCAAGGCGCCGAGACCTGGCACAGCCGCTTGGGCGATATGGTGTAGGCGCATGGGCGGCGGAAACCCAGGCCCGCGCCCACGCTCCTAGCCGCTGTTCGGTTTCGCGTCGGACAGCACAGCCTGGCCGCGCCCGTCCTGCTTGGCGCGGTACAGCGCCGCGTCGGCCTGCGCCAGCAGGTCCTCCGCCCGGGTGCCGGGCTGCGGCACGGCCACCGCCACGCCGCAACTCAGGGTCAGCACACCCGACGCCGACCGCGCGTGGGGCAACTGCAAATCGTGCAAGGCACGGCAGGCCTTGTGCGCCAGCGCGATCGCGCTGCCGGCCTCGGCATTCGGTGCGATGACCGCGAACTCCTCGCCGCCGTAGCGCGCCACCAGGTCGCCCGCGCGCTGCACGGTGCCCGCCAGCACCCGCGCCACCGTGCGCAGCGCTTCGTCGCCCGCGACGTGCCCGTACTGGTCGTTGTAGGCCTTGAAGTGGTCCAGGTCGATCATCAGCAGCGCCAGCGGCTGGCCCAGGCGCATCATGCGGCCCCACTCGGCGTGCAGCGTGTCGTCGAAGTGGCGGCGATTCGCGATGCCGGTGAGCCCGTCGACATGGACCTGGCCCTGAAGCTGCCGGTTCAGCCTTTCCAGCTCCTGGGTGCGCTCCTGCACACGCTGCGTCAGCGTGCGCTCCGAGTCCAGTAGGGTCTGCACCAGCGCCTGCTGCGACGCCAGCAGATCACGCTGCACCTGCAGCTTTTCGACGCGCAGGCGGTGGTAGCGGTCGGCCAGCGCGAAGGCCAGCAGCAGCATTTCCAGCGACGAGCCCAGCAGCAACCCGTCGGTGGTGAAGGCGTTGGTGCCCACCCAGCCCAGCGTGCGCAGCAGGGTCAGGCCCGAGCCGACGAACAGGGCCACGAACGAGGCCAGGTAGAAGTACGCGGCCCGCACCCGGCGCAGGGCGCACCAGACGCCCACGCCCAGCAGGACCACCAGCGACAGCACGAACACCCCCATCGACCAGGGCGCCGACTCGGGCAGCGTGGTCAGATGAACCGGAATGGCCAGCAGGTGAACCCACCCGAGCACGCGCAGCAGCCGGTCGGCGCCCGGTGCGACCTCTGCCGTGCCGAGCATGCCCCGGGAGAACCACGCCAGCGCCGCCACCGCCAGCGAGGCCGCCGCGTAGTAGCTGTCGTTGGACCAGTGCAGGCCGGCGGGTGACAGGTACTCGGCGGCCTGGCCGCCCTTGATGGCCAGCAGCAGGATGGCCGAGAGCACATACAGGACGTAGCGAAGGAACAGGCCCTCGCGCAGGCCCACGAACAGCAGCAGGTTGTACAGCAGCATGGCGCAGGCCGCGCCCAGGTAGACGGCCTGGACCTGGTACTCGGCCCGTTCGTGGCGCTGGAAATCGGGTGCGGTCCACAGCCGCAGCGGCACGATCAGCCCGATGTCCGACTGCACGCGGACGTACAGCCTCTGCTCCACGCCCGGTGCCGGCGCGAGCGGAAAGACGAAGTGCCGATGGGCATAGGCGCGGGTCGCGAAAGGGAGGTCGGCGCCGGTCACGATGGATTGCCAGCCATCGCGCCCTTCGGGCACATGCACGCTCACCGACGAAAGCTGCGGGCTGGCCACTTCGAGCAGGAGCGCAACCGCAGGGCCGGCGGGTTGGCTCAACCTCAGGCGCAGCCAGTAAGCCGCGCGGGTGAAGCCCAGGTTCACGGCCTCTTCACGAACCTGCACGGGCTCGAAGGCGCCACGCGCATCGGCCTCGAGCACCTGCTGCAGGCTCATGCGGCCGTCCGGGTCCTTCAGCTGCGCGGCCCCCTGCCAGGGGTCCAGGGTGACAGCGGTGGCGGCAGCAGCAGCCTGTGCCGGCAGCACCGCCCAAGCGGCCAGCATCAGGAGGCCGGCACCGAGCCGCGAACGAAGCCAGCCGCGCCGTGCGTTGCGCATGGGTCGATGCTAGCCGTTGGAACGGTAGGCAGGGCCTCTCCGGCGTCATGCCGCCCCGGTACCCATCGCCCGCCTCAGGTCGTCTGCAAAGGCCTGGGCCAGCGCCGTCGCTGGTCTCGCGGCGTCGCGGTGTGCCGCAGCCGGCCAGCACCGGCGCCGCGGCCGCCAGCAGGCTCCGGCGCAGCTCGCCTGGGTCGTGGTTCAGCGCTTGCAACACCGGGTCTTGATCAGGTCCAGCTTGCGAAGAAATCAATCGGACGTGGCCATCGTCAGCGGCCCCAACTCCGGGCTCGGGTACGACCAGGATCGGAGCCGGACGTCAGGCCAGCGTCGCTCTAGGAGCGTGGGCGGGCCGCTTGCGGCTTGGGCAAGCCAGGCGTGCCCAGGGTCACCGCGAGTTTTCCTTCCGCCTTGACCCCCTTGCGCGCCGCCGGCCGCTTGGCAGCGCCCGACTTGCGTCCCGCCTTGGCCGCCTGGGCGGCACGTGCCTGCAACGCGAGTTCGCGCACGCGGGCAATGTCCTCGTCGCTGTAGACGCCGTTGACGCCCGATATGGCGGCCAGCCGCATGCCGTGCTTGAGGCCCAGCTTGTAGATGTCGCGCACCTTTTCCCACTCGATGGCGCGGCCCACGGTGAAGTTCTCGAAGCGCCCTTCCAGCGCCAGCACGATGGTCTCGGCCAGGCAGGCGTAGGCCACGTTGGGCGGCAGGCCGATGTTCTTCATCGACACCTCGCCGGGCAGCAGGATCTCGCCGGACTCGATGACCAGCACGTCCGGACGCTTGGCCACCTCCTCGGGCGGCAGGTCCAGGGGGCGTGCCACGTCGGTGATCACGCAGCCGGGCTTGACCTTCATGATGTCCAGCACCTTCTTGCCCGCACCCGAGGTGGCGGTGACCACCATGTCCATCTCGCCGATGTGGGTGTCCGCGCGCGCCGACAGCACCACCTTGGCATCGGGCGTCTGCTGCAGGATGGACTCCTTCAGCGCCAGCAGCTTGGCAGTCTCCGGCGAGACCAGCGTCACTTCTTCGGCCGCCCGCACCAGCAGCCGGGCACAGGCCGACCCGATGGCCCCGGTGGCACCCACCACCATGGCCTTGAACTTGACGCGACCCTTGCCCACCGGCTGCGGCAACAGGCGCAGCCGCAGCAAGGCGTCGTGCGCCGCCCACAGCGCACCCGATGCGCTGTAGCTGTTGCCGGTGGTGATGGGCAACGGCGCCCGCTTGGCCACCGTGGCGCCGGCATCGCCCACCACCTTGGTGAACGCCCCCAGGCCCATGATCTGCGCCCCCAGCTTCTTGGCCATCTCGGCCGCCGCCAGCAGCCGGCGGTAGGTGAACTCCGGGCTGTGGCGCATGATCTCGCGTGGCGTGCCGCCCACGCTGATCAGCCAGCCCTCGGCCTGCACCCCGGTGGGCGAGACGATGCCTTCCACCTTGGAGTAGACGAAGGGCGGCGCCCAGGCCATCACCTTCTCCAGCGAGTTCATCAGCACGGGCGGCGAGACGCGCGAGAGCAGGTCGATCGCCTTGACCTTCTTGAAGTACTCCTGCGAAAGCGGGTGGATGACAAAGGCAAAGCGGTTCATGCGCTTCTCGCCGGCCGGGTACAGGATGCGTGGCGCCATCTTCAGGTCGCCGACGATGCCCAGCATGTCGTCCTCCAGGATGTCCTCCGGGGCCTTGCCGGTGGCGGCCAGGATCATCGCGTCCAGCATTTCCGGGCCCAGCACGTGGCCGGCCAGCACCGGGGATCCGTCCACCACCATGGCCACGCCGGCTTCCTTGAAGTGCGCCAGGCGTTCGTCGTTGACGTTGGTCGTGATGATGGTCTTGCCGGCCAGCTCTTCGAGGCCGAAGTCGTCCAGCTCGTGCACCGGCGCCACCACGACGGTGGCCTTGGTCATCGCGCGGCTGAGCACATAACGCGACCAGCGCCGCTGCAGCGCCTCGGGCACCACCTGCGGCGGCTGCCAGCCGGCCACGTAGTGCGCGCCACTGGCGTACAGGCCCAGCGCCTCCAGCCCGGTCAGCAGCTTGGGCACGCCCAGTTGCAGCAGCGGGTCGGCAAAGCTGAGGTTGGGGGTGTACTCGCGCATCGCCATCGCCAGCTTCTGGTGCGTGAGACCGGAAAAGAACAGCACGCGGGCGTTGTCGAAGTAGCGGCTCAGTTCGGTCTGCGTGTGGCGTACGGCCCACTCCAGCAGCACTTCGCGCATGCGCGATCCGGTGGAAAGCGGCGTCAGGCGCGGCACGGCCTTCAGCCGCGTCACCTGGGCCTCACCCAGCGTCTGCGCGCGCAGGCGGCCGCTGTCCTTGACCACGCCCAGGCCAAGGGCATCGGCCTTGCCGTCCCAGTGCCGCAGCAACCGGCTGGCCTGCGCCAGGTTGCCGCCCGTGCCCAGGCGGCGCACGCGCAAGGTCTGACCCAGCAGCCGCGTGGTGAACGAAAAGTCCTGGCTCGTCGAGCCCAGGCTGATGCTGATCACGGTTTTCATGGTGGCTCTTGGCAATGTGGCGTCCGCCGATGATCACGCGATGTCGTGCACGTCGTCTTGATCAGCGACAGGGCCTGTGCACTTGCCCGGCCCCGCCCCGGGGGCCGGCACCGCCCCGCCGACGCCCCGCGATGGCCCCAGCCGGTCGCCGGTCAAC
>DAORNK010000200.1:0-8178 GCA_035440985.1 Rubrivivax sp.
GGCGGTGGCCGCCCGGCTGGTGCCGGCGGCCACCGGCACCGACACCGGCGGCTCGATCCGCCAGCCGGCCAGCTTCACCGGCATCACCGGCATCAAGCCCACCTACGGCGTGTGTTCGCGCTACGGCATGGTGGCCTTTGCCAGCAGCCTGGACCAGGCCGGTCCGATGGCACGCAGCGCCGAAGACTGCGCGCTGCTGCTGTCGGCGATGAGCGGCTTCGACGAGCGCGACGCGACCAGTGCCGAGCGCGCGCCGCAGAACTTTCACGCCGCCATGCTCAAGCCTCGCGAGGGCGCCACGGCGGCGCGGCCACTGACCGGGTTGCGCATCGGGCTGCCGGCGGAGTTCTTCCCGGCGGCACTGGCCACCGACGTCGAAGCGGCCGTGCGCGCGGCGCTGGCCCAGCTGGAAAAGCTAGGTGCCACGCTGGTGGACGTCAGCCTGCCGCGCACTGAGCTGTCCATCCCCGTCTACTACATCATCGCGCCGGCCGAAGCCAGCTCCAACCTGAGCCGCTTCGACGGCGTCAAGTTCGGCCACCGCGCGGCGCAGTACACCGACCTGATGGACATGTACCGGAAGACGCGCGCCGAGGGCTTTGGCGCCGAAGTCAAGCGCCGCATCATGATCGGCACCTATGTGCTGTCGCACGGCTACTACGATGCCTACTACCTGCAGGCGCAGAAGCTGCGCCGCATGATCGCCGACGACTTCCAGGCCTGCTTCCGGCGCTGCGACGTGATCGCCGGTCCGGTGGCGCCTTCGGTGGCCTGGAAGATCGGCGAACAGGGGGATGACCCCTTGCAGGCCTACCTGGCCGACATCTTCACGCTGCCGGCCAGTCTGGCCGGCCTGCCGGGCATGAGCGTGCCCGCCGGCTTCGGCCACGGGGGCATGCCGGTCGGCCTGCAGCTGATCGGCAACTACTTCGAGGAAGGTCTGTTGCTGCACACGGCGCACGCCCTGCAGCAGGCCACCGACTTCCACACCCGAACTCCCGGCGGCTTCTGATGATGCCTACGCCCCCCCTCATTCGCGGTTTCGAGGTCGTCATCGGCCTGGAAACCCATGCCCAGCTGTCCACCGTCAGCAAGATCTTCAGCGGTGCGTCCACCCAGTTCGGCGCCGCGCCCAACACCCAGGCCTGCGCGGTGGACCTGGCGCTGCCGGGCACGCTGCCGGTGATGAACCGCGGTGCCGTCGAGCGCGCCATCTGCTTCGGCCTGGCCGTCGGCGCCAAGGTGGCGCCGCTGTCGATCTTTGCGCGCAAGAACTACTTCTACCCCGACCTGCCCAAGGGCTACCAGATCAGCCAGTACGAGATCCCGGTCGTGCAGGGCGGGCGCGTGGACTTCGTGCTGGGCGATCAGAAGCGTTCGGTGCGGCTGACCCGCGCCCACCTGGAAGAAGACGCCGGCAAGAGCCTGCACGAGGACTACCACGGCGCCACCGGCATCGACCTGAACCGTGCCGGCACACCGCTGCTGGAGATCGTCACCGAGCCCGACATGCGCAGCAGCGCCGAGGCGGTGGAATACGCCAAGGCGCTGCATGCGCTGGTGGTCTGGCTGGGCATCTGCGACGGCAACATGCAGGAGGGCAGCTTCCGCTGCGACGCCAACGTCTCGGTGCGGCGCCCCGGCGCGCCGCTGGGCACGCGGCGCGAGATCAAGAACCTGAACAGCTTCCGCTTCCTGCAGCAGGCCATCGACTTCGAGGTGCAGTGGCAGATCGACCGCGTCGAGGACGGCCTGCCCATCGAGCAGGCGACCGTGCTGTTCAACCCCGACACCGGCGAGACGCGTGCCATGCGCAGCAAGGAAGACGCGCACGACTACCGCTACTTCCCGGATCCCGACCTGCCGCCGCTGGTGATTGAACCGGCGTGGGTGGAGCGCGTGCGCAGCCAGATGCCCGAGCTGCCGGCAGCGATGGCCGCGCGCTTCGTGCGCGACGATGGCCTGCCCGCCTACGACGCCGCGATGATGACGCAAAGCCTGCCCTTTGCGCGCTGCTACGAAGCGGTGCGCGACGCCAGCGGGCAGCCCAAGCTGGCCGCCAACTGGCTGATGGGCGAGGTCAGCAAGCGGCTGAATGCCGAAGCGCGCCGCATCGATGAAGCCCCCGTCGCCCCGGGCACGCTGGCGGTGCTGATCCGTCGCATCGCCGACGCCACGCTGTCCAACAACGGCGCACGCCAGGTGTTCGAAGCGCTGTGGACGGGTGAAGGCGCCGACGTGGACGCGCTGATCGAGGCCAAGGGCCTGAAGCAGATGAACGACGCCGGCGCACTCGAAGCCATCGTCGACGCCGTGATCGCGGCCAACGAAAGATCGGTGGCCGAGTTCCGTGCCGGCAAGGACAAGGCCTTCAACGCGCTGGTGGGCCAGGTGATGAAAGCCAGCAAGGGCAAGGCCAACCCGGCGCAGGCGGGCGAACTGCTGCGCCGTCGGCTGGAGAGCTGACGCCGGGCCCGATGAGGCCCGGCTTCGGGCCTATGGTGCCTGAACACGCCTGAACGCGACTCAACGCGGCTTGGCTGGCGTCGTCTTGCCGTTGGCGCCGGGTAGCGGCCCCAGGGATCCGGCCGGTGCGCCAGCCCAGAGCTTGCGCAGGCGCTCGAGCTCCGCGTCGTAGAGCTTGTTGATGCGCCCCATCTCGTTTTCCTGGGTCAAAGCCGCGGCGCGTTGTGCTTCCACCGAGGCCTCGTTGGCGTCCATCGCCGCCTTCAGGCGGGCCGGCAGCGGCTTGCCCAGGTAGAACTCGGCCTCGTCGTTGAGCGGCTTGCGGGCGGCTTCCAGTTCGCGCAGCCGCGCTTCGGTGGCCTTGATGGCCACGCGCACGGTGTCCAGCGCCGCCTCCCGGGCGGCCTGGTGCTTGGCTTCGGTGGGGTAGCGATTGACCAGGTTGCGATCCCGTCGAACGGCGTCCAGCTGGGCAGCCCGGGCCTCCTGCGCGGCACGCTCGCGGGCCTCCCACAGCGCGCGCTCTTCGCTCGTCAGTGTCGGTGGCACGATGGCACGCAGCGAACCGTCCTGGTTCAGGATCTGTTGCTCCTTGCCGCTGCACTCGGGGATGGGCCGATCGGCGGTGAGTCGCCGGCCACGCTCGTCGATGCAGGTGTAGATGCCCTTCTCGGCCTTGGTCTGGGCCAGCGCAGCCTGGCTGGCCAGCGCCAGGCCCAGCATGGCCGCTGCACACTGCGCGGCGGTCAGCAGGGCTGCGTGGCGGTGCAGGCTCAGATCCACCTCAGACCCCGTAACGGTCGCGGTAGGCCGCGACCGGTGCGGCGTGGGCCTGCAGATCCGGGTCGCGCGCCTGGCCCAGGTAGTGCAGCAGGTCCTGCAGTGTGGCGATGGCCGCCACGCCCAGGTGCAACTGATCCGACACGTACTGCACAGCGCTGTAGGGCACGTCCTGCCCGCCCTCGGTGGCACGTTCCTGCCGGTCCAGCGCAATGGCCACGCCCACGGCCTGCGCGCCGGCGGCGGAGATCAGGCTCAGGGATTCGCGCACCGAGGTGCCTGCTGAAATGACGTCATCGATGACCAGAACGCGGCCGGCCACCGGTGCGCCGACCAGCAGGCCGCCTTCGCCGTGATCCTTGGCCTCCTTGCGGTTGTAGGCGAAGGGCAGGTTGCGGCCGCGGCGGGCCAGTTCCACGGCCACCGCAGCCGCCAGCGTGATCCCCTTGTAGGCCGGTCCGAAGAGCAGGTCGAATTCGAGCGGGCTGGCCAGCAGGCGGCGTGCATAGAATTCGGCCAGACGTCCGAGCTTGGCGCCGTCGTTGAACAAACCGGCGTTGAAGAAGTAGGGTGAAAGCCGACCCGCCTTGGTCGTGAACTCGCCGAAGCGCAGCACGCCGGACTGCACCGCAAAATGCACGAACTCCTGCGCGAGCGTGGGGTCGTTGGCGCTGCTCATGTTCTTCCGAAGGGAACTTCCTTGGCTTTTCGGCTCATCACGCTCAACCTCAACGGCATCCGTTCAGCGGTCAACAAGGGCTTCATGACCTGGGCCGAAAGCGCGGCAGCAGATTGTATGGGCGTGCAGGAGGTCAAGGCGCAGGCCGATGACGTGGCCGGCCGCCTGGACCAGATGGCCGGGCTGCGGGGGCATTTCCACTACGCGCAGAAGAAGGGCTATTCAGGCGTCGGCCTTTACACCCGCAAGAAGCCCAGCGATGTGATCACCGGCTTCGGGGATCCCGAGTTCGATGCCGAGGGCCGCTGGGTGGAGGCGCGGTTCGACACGGCGCGGCGCAAGTTCAGCGTCATCAGCTGCTACTTCCCCAGCGGCTCCAGCGGCGAAGAACGCCAGGCGGCGAAGTTCCGCTTCCTGGACCGCATCTACCCCCACCTGATGCACCTGAAGGCCCAGCGCGAGTTCATCCTGGTGGGCGACGTGAACATCGCGCACAAGGAAATCGACCTCAAGAACTGGAAGAGCAACCAGAAGAACAGCGGCTTCACACCCGAGGAGCGCGCCTGGATGACGCAGCTGCTGGAAGCGGGTGGGCTGGTGGATGTGTTCCGCAGGCTGAACCCCCGTCCCGAGCAATACACCTGGTGGAGCAATCGTGGCCAGGCCTGGGCCAAGAACGTGGGCTGGCGGCTGGACTACCACCTGGCCACGCCGGGTATGGCAGCCAAGGCCAGGCGCGAAAGCATCTACCTGCAGGAGCGCTTCAGCGACCACGCGCCTCTGACCATCGACTACGACTTCAAGCTCTGACCTGCCGCTGGGCGCGCGCACCTGCTGTCAGCCGGAGCGGGTGTTCAGCGGCGGGCCAGCAGATGGCCGCAATCGACCCGGGGCGACTGTTTGCATGCCGATTGCAGCGCGGGCGCTGCAGGCGGTACGCGCCAAGGGTTTGGACGCCGTCGGCCGGCGCTTGGCGCCGACTGCGACTCATCGTCGGCGGGTACCGCCCACCGCGCGTTCCACCGTCTGTGGCGCGCCACCTGTCGGCATGCCACCTATGCTGGAGCAAAGCTGGCCCGGTGTGCCCGGTGACGCGCGTCGGAGGCCGAGGTCAAGCGGCGCCGGGCACCCTGGGCCGGCTTTGCCGCTGCGGCCCACGCGAGCAAGCCCGTCCGCAAACGTCCGCTACTGGTCGGGAAAGCCACCTCGAAGGACGCCCCTGGACGACTGCATCAGCGATGTCTTCCGACAGCCACGGCACCGCTATGAATCCGGTCCTCTCGTGAAGCTTGGCTTACCCAGGCTGGCGTATCTGCGGGCTTCTTGTCGCATCGACTACCACCTGACCACGCTGCCCGGCGGGCCCATCGCCTTCCTGGGGGTAACGATGGCCGTCTTCGTGGTGCTGGGCTGCGTGCTGGAAGGTCAGCCGGCCATCCTGCTGCTGGCACCCATCATGTTCCCCATCGCCAAGAAGCTGGTTGTGCACGACATCCACTACTCGATGGTGGTGGTCACGGCCATGAAGATCGGCCTGATGCTGCCGCCCGTCGGCGTGGGCTTCTACATGGCCTGCCGCGTCGGCGACGCGCCGCCGGACGAGGTGATGGGCGCGATCTGGCTCTGCATCGCGGCACTGGTGGTGGGCCTCGTGGTGATCGCAGCCGTGCCGTGGATCTCCACCGTGGCCCTTTGATCCGGCCTCAACCCGGGCCGCCGGTGCGCCGCAGCGTGGGCAGGCCCACGCCGCTGGCGTCGAAACCACCGTCAACGGCCAGCGTCTGGCCGTTGATGTAGCTGGCCGCGGGGCTGCACAGAAAGCCCACCGCGTTGGCGATCTCATCGGTCGTGCCGTAGCGGTTGAGCGGAATGGCGTCGTAGTAGTCGCTGCGGATGGCCACCGTGTGCACGAGCTTGCTCATCTCGGTGTCCACCGGCCCCGGTGCGATGCAGTTGACGCGGATGCCCACGTTGCCTAGCTCGATGGCCTGCTGCTTGGTCAGGTGGATGATCGCGCCCTTGCTGGTGCCATACGCCACGCGCATCGTGCTGGCGCGCAGGCCCGAGATGGAGGCGATGTTGACCACCGCGCCACCGCCGGTGCGCAGCATGAGGGGGGCCGCCGCCTGGGTGCACAGGAAGGGGCCGTCCAGGTTGGTGCCCAGCACGTGGCGCCACTCCTCGAAGCTGGTTTGCAGGATGGGCTTGAACACCGCCACGCCGGCGTTGTTGACCAGCGCGTCGATGCGGCCGAAGCGCGCCACCACGGCCTGCATGGCGCAGTCGACCTGGTCGGGCCGGGAGACATCCATGTGCAGGGCGAGCACGTTTTCAGCGTCGGCCAGCGCGGCATCGGTGGCGGCCAGCGTGGTGGCGTCGATGTCCAGCAGCGCCACGCAGTGGCCATGCGCCAGGAACCAGCGTGCGACGGCCAGGCCGATGCCGCGGGCGCCGCCGGTGACCACGGCCACGGGCCTGGAAGGGGTTGCGGGTGTCATCGGTGGCCTTTGCTTCGAATGGGGCGGCGCGTATTGTCGGGCTGCAGTCGGGCCACCGCGCCGGACGCCCCCTAAACTCCGGCTCCCGCCCCGAGGCTTGGCAAGGAGAGACCGATGATCGGCTACGTGACCTTTGGCACCAACGACCTGCCGCGCGCCGCGGCGTTCTACGACGCCTTGCTCGCCGAACTGGGCGCCAAGCGCCTGATGGAATTCCCGAACGGCATCGTCTGGGGCACGTCGATGACGCAGCCCAGCCTGGGGCTGATGAAGCCCTACGACGGCCTGGCCGCCACACGCGGCAACGGCACCATGGTGGCGCTGGTCGTCCAGACGCCGGCCCAGGTGGACGCCGTCTATGCCAAGGCGATGTCGCTGGGCGCGCAGGACGAAGGCCCCGCCGGCCCGCGGGGTGACAGCTTCTACGCCGGCTACTTCCGCGATCCGGACGGCAACAAGCTCAACGTCTTCTGCGTGCCCAAGCCGGCCTGACGCGCTACAGCCGCGGCGTGGCGGCCAGCGGCGCGAATTCGGCGTCGGCCTTGGCTTTCCAGGCCGTGATGGCGGTACCCATCTCGCCGATGTCGAAGATGGCGCTTTGCAGCAGCGTCATCTGCTGCAGCGCGTCGGCCGTCGGGTGGTCGACGGCGAAGTTCAGCGCGAGCTTGGTGCCGGCCACGGCCAGCGGCGACTTGGCCGCGATGCGGCCGGCCAGGGCCAGCGCATGCGCCAGCGTGGCTTCGGCGTCAGGCAGCACGGCATTCACCAGGCCGATGGCCAGCGCACGCTCGGCACCCACGCGGTCGCCGGTGTAGGCCATCTCGCGTGCCACGGCCGGCGGCACGATCTTGGGCAGGCGTTGCAGCACACCCAGGTCGGCGGCCATGCCGATGTGGATCTCCTGCACGGTGAAGAACGCGTCGGCACTGCACACGCGCAAGTCGCAGGCCGCGGCCAGGTCCAGCGCGCCGCCGATGCAGCCACCCTGGATGGCCGCGATGACCGGAAAGCGCGCCTGCTCGAGCACGTCGAAGCAATGCATCAACTGCCGCAGCCAGTCCTGGAAGGCCAGGCGTTCGCGTGCGTTGGCCAGTGCCAGCGACTCCGTGGCGAATACGTCCAGCGCCATGCCGGCGCAGAAGTGCTTGCCGGTGGAAGACACGACCAGCGCACGCGTCTGGCCGGCCGCATTCAGCGCCTGCACGGCGTCGCGCAGCGCCGGGAAGAACGGGGGCGCCATCGTGTTGAGCCGCTCGGGGCGGCACAGTTGCAGATGGGCCACGCCCGGGGCCGCTGTCTGCAGCGTGAAGAAGGGGTCGGCTTGCATCGCGACAGCATAGCGCGGCTCGTGCTTCAATGGGCGCCATGGATGGACTGATCATGGCCGATGGCTGCCGACTGCACCTGCGCCGCTGGCAGGCTGCGGCGGCGTCACTGGGCACGGTGCAGATCGTGCATGGGCTGGGCGAGCACATCGGCCGCTACGAGGCCGTTGCCGCGGCGCTCAACGCCGCCGGTTGGGACGTGGTGGGCCATGACCACCGTGGCCATGGGCACAGCGAAGGGGCGCGCGGCTCGGTGCCGCAGGGCTCCGGGCTGCTGAGTGATCTGGCCGAGGTGATGGACCACCTGCGCGGCCCCGGCCGCCACCTGCTGCTGGGCCACAGCATGGGCGGCCTGGTGGCGGCACGGTTCGTTGCCGAGGCGCTGCAGCCCGAACCCGCGCCCTGGTCGCGGCCCGCGGACGGGCTGGTG
>DAORNK010000201.1:0-8118 GCA_035440985.1 Rubrivivax sp.
GGCAGCCGCACTGCGCTGGCAGTGCGGCCGCGGCGGGCCGGACGGTGGCGGCGCCTTCGACGTACGGCCCCGCTGGCCGCTGGACGAACTGGGCGCCGGGCCGATCAGTTGACCGCGATGCTCGCCGCCGTGCGCGCCGCGCGCTTGGGCAGGGTCAGCGTCAGCACGCCGTTTTCCAGCTTGGCATTGGACTCGGCCTGGTCCACATCCATCGGCAACGTGAAGCTGCGCGCAAAGCTGCTGGTCAGGCGTTCGCGGTAGACCACGCGGTCACCTTCCTTGCGCTCGTCGGCGCGTTCGCTGTGCGCCTGCACGCTGACCTGGCGACCTTCGATGGCCACCTTGATGTCTTCCTTGGCCACACCGGGCATCTCGAGCTTGACCGTATAACCGCGGTCGGACTCGGCGACATCCAGCGCCGGGCTGCGCGCGCCGTTGGTCTCGGTCGCCGCCACAGGGCCGAAGAAGCGTTCAAAGGCGTCGTCGAAAAGACGCGAGAGTTGACGGGATTCGCGGGAGACGGGAACGAGGAACATGGTGCACTCCTAGAATCAGGTTTCGGTTGCTGCGCCCTGCAGCGCCCATGCCGTACAGATGGATTCCCGCGCGGCGATTTCAAGCCTTCTGTTCCGACTTCCCCCATGCATCTCACACGACGCGCCTGGCTGGCGCTGCCGCTGGCCCTGAGCGGGCCGCCGTGCCGGGCGCAGGCCGGCGCTCCGCCGGCCGAGCCCATTCGCATCGCCCTCATCGAAGGGCTGTCGGGCCCCTTCGCCAACGCCGGCGAAGCGGTGTTCCGCAACCTGCTGTGGGCCGTGGAGCGCATCAACGCCGTCGGCGGCGTCCGCCTGCCGGGCGGGGCCCGGCCGCTGGCGCTGCTGAGGATGGACAGCAAGGGCAACACCGAAGAGGCCCTTTCGCTGCTGCGCGGGGCGCTGGACCAGCGTGTGGCCTTCATCGCGCAGGGCAACAGTTCGGCCGCCGCGGCGGCCCTGATCGATGCGCTGGACAAGCACAACGCACGTGATCTGCAGCGGCGTGCGCTGCTGCTCAACTATTCGGCCGTCGACCCCGCGCTCACCAACGAGCGCTGCAGCTTCTGGCACTTCCGCTTTGACGCGCACGCCGACATGCGGCTGGCGGCGCTGATCGACGTGCTGCGCGACGACCGCACGCTGCGCAGCGTCTACCTGATCGGCCAGGACTACAGCTTCGGTCAGCACCTGGCACGCCGTGCGCGGCTGCTGCTGGCCAGCCAGCGCCCGGACGTGCGCATCGTCGGTGACGAGCTTCACCCGCTGGGCCGCGTCAAGGACTTCATGCCCTATGCCACCAAGATCAAGGCCAGCGGCGCGCAGGCCGTGCTCACCGGCAACTGGGGCAACGACCTGACGCTGCTGGTGCGTGCGCTGGCCGAACTGGGGTCCGACGCACGGCTTTACACCTTCTATGGCAACGCTCTGGGCGCCCCTGCGGCCATCGGCGAAGCCGGCGTCGGCCGCGTGCTGGCCGTGAGCGAGTGGCACCCCAATGCCGGCGGCGCGCCCTCGGATGCCTTTTATGCGGCATTCCGGCGCCGCTTCCCCGATGCGCGCGACGACTATGTGCATCTGCGCATGCAGGTGCTGGTGCAGATGCTGGCCGAAGCCATCGAACGAAGTGCCAGCACCGAAGCGCTGGCAGTGGCAAGGGCCCTGGAAGGCGCGCGCCTCCAGGCGCCGGCGCTGGCGCCCTGGCACGAGGCCGTGATGCGCGCCGAGGATCATCAACTGCAGCAGCCCCTGGTGGTCAGCATGATGGCCCGCGCCGGCAGTGCGGGCGTGACGCACGACGTCGAGGGCTCGGGCTTCGGCTTCCGCACCCTGCGCCGCTTCGAGGCCAGCCGCGTCAGCCAGCCACACAGTTGCCAGATGGCGCGGCCCGATTGACGGGCCCTGCCGCCGAGGAGAGTGCCCATGCGCGCCGCCATCGAATCCCTGCCGGGCTCCAAGATCCGTGAAGTCGCCAACGCCGGCATCGGTCGACAGGACGTGCTGGCCTTCTGGTTCGGGGAGAGCGACGAGGTGACACCACCCTCGATCCGGCAGGCCGCGGCGGATTCGCTGGCGCGTGGCGAGACCTTCTATTCACACAACCTGGGGCTGCCGGAACTGCGGCAGGCCATCGCCGACTACGCCAGCGGGCTGCACCAGCCGCTGGGGGCCGAGCGGATCGCCGTCACCTCGTCGGGCGTGACGGCCCTGATGCTGGCGATGCAGATGCTGGTCGGTGCCGGCGACGAGGTCGTGGCCGTGGTGCCGCTGTGGCCCAACCTGACGGCGCAGCCCGCCATCCTGGGGGCCCGGGTGCACCGGGTGGCGCTGCACCCGGACGCGGCCGGCCAGTGGCGGCTGGACTTGGGCGAGTTGCTTGGGCAGGTCACCCACCGCACCCGGGTGCTGCTGGTGAATGCCCCCAACAACCCCACGGGCTGGTCGCTGACCCGCACCGAGCAGCAGACCCTGCTGGAACACTGCCGGCGCACCGGCACCTGGATCGTCGCGGACGAGGTCTACGAGCGTCTCTACTACGGAGGGGCCGCTGCCGCGCCGTCCTTCCTGGACCTGGCCCTGCCGCAGGACCGGTTGGTGGTGGCGCAGAGCTTCAGCAAGAGCTTCCTGATGACCGGCTGGCGCCTGGGCTGGCTGGTATTGCCGGCCGACTGCCTGGAAGCGGCCGGCAAGCTGATCGAGTTCAACAATTCCTGCGCGCCGGTCTTCGTGCAGCGCGGTGGCCTGACAGCGTTGGCCGAGGCCGGCCCGCTGGTGGCGGCCGTCACCGCCCACATGCAGGCCTGCCGCGACCGCCTGCTGGCAGGTCTGCAGGCCTTGCCGGGCGTGACGGTGGCCAGCCCGCCGGGTGGCCTGTACGCGTTCTTTCGCATTCAGGGGCAGGACGATTCGCTGGCGCTGGCCAGACGCCTGGTGGCCGAGCACGGCCTGGGGCTGGCCCCGGGCGCTGCCTTCGGCGACGAGGGCGAGGGCTGGCTGCGCTGGTGCTTCGCCTCCCGCGACCCCGGCCGGCTCGATCAAGGCCTGGCCCGGCTGGCGGCAGCGATCCGGCTATAATCAATGGTTCCCTTCGTGGGAGCCCCTAGCACGGCGCCGGTCGGTTTCACTGGCGTTCGCAAGTCAACCCGGAAACCCTCGAGCGCACGGCCTTGGCCGATCGGCGCCCAGGGCGGTTTCCAAAACCCAAGGAAATCCGATGTCCCTGGCCACCGCCACCACCGCTGAAATCATCAAGACCCACGGCCGCGGCGCCGCCGATACCGGCAGCCCCGAGGTCCAGGTCGCGCTGCTCACCGCGCGCATCAACGAACTCACCCCCCACTTCAAGCAGCACGCCAAGGACCATCACGGCCGCCGTGGCCTGCTGAAGATGGTCAATGCCCGCAAGCGCCTGTTGTCCTATCTGAAGGACAAGGACGCCGACCGCTATACCGCGCTGATCGCCAAGCTCGGTCTGCGCAAGTAAGTTCGGGATCGGGCCGCTGCCACACCGGCGGCGGCCCGCACCTTTCGTGTTCCAAAACCGGGCCGCATTTGCTGTGTCATTCCAACGGCGCCAGCCTGCCATCGCGGGCGTGGCTTCTCTGGAATGGCATGACGCTGCCCATCCAAGCAGGACGACAACATCATGAGCATGTTCAAGAAAGTCACCAAGACCTTCCAGTGGGGTCAACACACCGTCACGCTGGAAACCGGCGAGATCGCGCGCCAGTCCACCGGCGCCGTGATGTGCAGCATGGACGACACCGTGGTGCTGGCCACCGTGGTCGCCAAGACCGATGCCAAGGCGGGGCAGGACTTCTTCCCGCTGACCGTGGACTACATCGAGAAGACCTACGCCGCGGGCCGCATCCCGGGCAGCTTCTTCAAGCGTGAAGGTCGCCCCAGCGAGCTGGAGACACTGACCAGCCGCCTGATCGACCGCCCCATCCGCCCCTTGTTCCCGGAAGGCTTCTTCAACGAGGTCCAGGTCGTGGTGCACGTGCTGAGCCTGAACCCCGAGGTGCAGGCCGACATCGCGGCGATGATCGGCACCAGCGCCGCGCTGGCCATCAGCGGCATCCCCTTCAACGGCCCGATCGGCGCTGCCCGCGTGGCCTACATCAACGGCGAGTACGTGCTCAACCCGGGCAAGACGCAGCTGGCCGACAGCAAGCTCGAACTGGTGGTGGCCGGCACCGAAGCCGCGGTGCTGATGGTGGAGTCCGAAGCCGACCAGCTCAGCGAAGAAGTCATGCTGGGGGCCGTGGTGTACGGCCACGACCAGGGCAAGGTCGCCATCAACGCCATCAACGATCTGGTGCGCGAAGCCGGCAAGCCCGAATGGAAGTGGGAAGCCCCGGCCAAGAACGAGCCCTTCATCGCCAAGGTCACCGAACTGGCCGAAGGCCCACTGCGCGCGGCCTACCAGATCCGCAGCAAGCAGGCGCGCACGCAAGCCTGCCGCGACGTCACGAGCAACGTGCTGGCCGCGCTGAAGGCCGAGAACATCGAGTTCGACAAGGTCGAGGTCGAAGGCCTGTTGTTCGAGGTCGAAGCCCGCATCGTGCGCGGCCAGATCCTGGCCGGCGAGCCGCGCATCGACGGCCGCGACACGCGCACGGTTCGCAACATCGAGATCCGCACCGGCGTGCTGCCGCGCACCCACGGTAGCGCGCTGTTCACGCGTGGCGAGACGCAGGCCCTGGTGGCCGCCACGCTGGGCACCGAACGCGACGCGCAGCGCATCGACGCGCTGGCCGGTGACTTCGAAGACCGCTTCATGCTGCACTACAACATGCCGCCCTTCGCCACCGGCGAAACGGGCCGCGTGGGCAGCCCCAAGCGGCGCGAGATCGGCCACGGGCGCCTGGCCAAGCGCGCACTGGTGGCGGTGCTGCCGAACAAGGACGAGTTTCCGTACACGCTGCGCGTGGTGTCGGAGATCACCGAATCCAACGGCTCCTCGTCGATGGCCTCGGTCTGCGGCGGCTGCCTGAGCCTGCTGGACGCCGGTGTGCCCCTGAAGGCGCATGTGGCCGGCATCGCGATGGGCCTCATCAAGGAGGGCAACCGGTTCGCCGTGCTGACCGACATCCTGGGCGACGAGGACCACCTGGGCGACATGGACTTCAAGGTGGCCGGCACCACCAGCGGCATCACAGCGCTGCAGATGGACATCAAGATCCAGGGCATCACCAAGGAGATCATGCAGGTCGCACTGGCCCAGGCCAAGGAAGCGCGGCTGCACATCCTGTCCAGGATGGTGGAGGCCGTGGGCGGCGCCAAGGCCGAGGTGAGCCAGTTCGCCCCGCGCCTGTACACGATGAAGATCAACCCGGAGAAGATCCGCGACGTGATCGGCAAGGGTGGCGCCACCATCCGCGCGCTGACCGAAGAGACCGGCTGCACGATCGACATCGGCGAAGACGGCACCATCACGATCGCCAGCGTCGATGCCGACAAGGCCGAACACGCCAAGCGCCGCATCACCGAGATCACGGCCGAGGCCGAGATAGGCAAGGTCTACGAAGGCCCGATCACCAAGATCCTGGACTTCGGCGCACTGGTCAACATCCTGCCGGGCAAGGACGGCCTGCTGCACATCAGCCAGATCGCCCACCACCGCGTCGAGAACGTCACGGACCTGCTGCAGGAAGGCCAGATCGTCAAGGTCAAGGTGCTGGAGACCGACGAGAAGGGCCGCATCAAGCTGAGCATGAAGGCGCTGCTGGAGCGTCCGGAAGGCATGCCGGAAGAGCGCTTCGAGCCGCGTGGCGACCGTGGCGACCGTCCGCCGCGTCGTGACCGCGAAGACCGCCCGCGTCGTGATCGCGGCGATCGCGGCGATCGAGGCGATCGTGACGAGCGTCCGCGTCGCGAGGCACCCGCGGGCGACGTGGTGCCGGCGGAAGCCGCACCGGCCGCGCCCGCGGACACCGCGCCCAGGCAGCCCGAGTAGGCATCGGCATGCCCAGCCTGGCGCCGGCGCGCAGCATGCGGGCCATCCAGATCACGGCCCCGGGTGGGCCCGAGGTGCTGCAGCCGTGTGAACGGCCTGTGCCCGGGCCTCGGCCCGGTGAGCTGTTGATCGCGGTGCAGGCTTCGGGTGTCAACCGGCCGGATGTGCTGCAGCGCAAGGGTCTGTACCCCATGCCGCCCGGTGCTTCCGATCTGCCGGGGCTGGAGATCGCGGGCACGTTGGCTGGTGGCGCCGCAGAAGACCTGGCCGCGGGCGGATGGGCCGTCGGAGACGCGGTTTGCGCCTTGGTCGCCGGCGGGGGCTACGCCGAATTCTGCGTGGCGCCTGTGGGTCAATGCCTGCCGGTGCCCCACGGCTTGAACATGGTCCAGGCCGCCAGCCTGCCCGAAACCTGTTTCACGGTCTGGCAGAACGTCTTTGTGATCGCCGCGCTGCAACCGGGCGAGACCCTGCTCGTGCAGGGAGGCTCCAGCGGCATCGGTGTCACGGCCATCCAGCTGGCCAAGGCGATGGGCGCGCAGGTCATCGTCACCGCGGGAACGGACGGCAAGTGCGCCGCCTGCCTGTCGCTGGGCGCGGACCACGCCATCAACTATCGCAGCCAGGACTTCGCGGCCGAGGTGATGCGGCTCACGGGCGGGCGTGGCGCCCACGTGGTGCTGGACATGGTGGCGGGTGACTACCTGGGACGCGAAGTCACCTGCATGGCCGAAGACGGCCGGCTGGCCATCATCGCGGTGCAGGGCGGGACTCGTTGCGAGGTCGATGCGGGTCTGCTGCTGCGCAAGCGGCTGACCATCTCCGGGTCCACGCTGCGTCCACGTTCGGTGGCCTACAAGACCCAGCTCGCGCAGGCGCTGCGCGCCAGGGTCTGGCCCTTGATCGAGACCGGCCGCGTGAAGCCGGTGATTCATCAGGTGTTTGCGGCGGCCCAGGCCGGTGATGCGCACCGGCTGATGGAGTCGAGCACACACGTCGGAAAAATCGTTCTCACCTGGTAAAGGAGCAAACGCCATGACTCAGAACCTGCGACGCAAACTGGTGGTTGGCAACTGGAAGATGCACGGCAGCCGGCCGGCCAATGCCGAACTGCTGGCGGCGCTGCTCACCGCGCGCCCGTATCGGCTGGACGTCGCGGTGTGCGTGCCATACGTGTTCCTCACCGAAACCGCCGCCACCCTGGCGGGCAGCGACATCCGTTGGGGTGCACAGGACGTCTCGGCGCATGAACAGGGCGCGTTCACGGGCGAGGTCTCCGCAGCGATGCTGGCCGAGTGTGGTTGCCGCTACGCGCTGGTCGGCCACTCCGAGCGCCGCGCCATGCATGCCGAAAGCGATGCCCTGGTGGCGCAGAAGGCACAGGCCGCGCTGGGTCGTGGCGTGACGCCCATCGTTTGCGTGGGTGAGACACTGGCCGAGCGCGAGGCCGGCGAGACCGAGGCCGTCGTCAAGCGCCAGCTCTCCGCCGTCATTCACCAGCTGGCGCACTGCGCCGCTGAGATGGTGGTGGCCTACGAGCCCGTGTGGGCCATCGGCACCGGGCGCACCGCATCGCCGGAGCAGGCGCAGGCCGTGCACGCGGTGCTGCGCGCGCAATTGCAGGCCGCCACGGGCCGGGCCGACAGCATGAAGATCCTCTACGGTGGCAGCGTCAAGGCCGACAACGCCGCCACGCTGTTTGCGCAGCCCGACATCGACGGCGGCCTGATCGGAGGCGCCTCGCTCAAGGCGGCCGACTTCATCGCGATCTGCCGCGCTTCCAACTGAATCGATTCCCTGGAGTTTAGAGATCATGCAAATCTGGATGACCCTGGTCCTGGCGGCCCAGCTGCTGGCGGCGCTGGCGATGATCGGCCTCGTGTTGATCCAGCACGGCAAGGGCGCGGACATGGGGGCTTCGTTCGGCAGCGGCGCGTCGGGCAGTCTGTTCGGTGCCACCGGCAGCGCCAACTTCCTCTCGCGCGCCACGGCCGCCTGCGCCACGGTCTTCTTCGTCTGCACGCTGGCCCTGGCCTTCATGGGCAGCACCACGAGCATGCGTGGAGCCCAGAGTGGCGGCAGCGTGCTGGACCGGGCCGCACCCGCCGCCAGCGCGCCCGCGACGGG
>DAORNK010000202.1:0-8115 GCA_035440985.1 Rubrivivax sp.
CGCCGCCGATGCCGGCCGGCACCGCGACGATGCCCATCAGGAAGCAGGTCACGAACAGGCCCAGCGGCCACACCCACCAGGCCACGGCGTCGGCCGGCGCACCGGTGGCCGCCTGCGCGGCCACGCCAGCCAGGCACAGGCCCAGGGTCAGCGCGACGCTGCGCTGCAGTCGCCTCACGACACCGCCTGGTAATACAGGTTCTGCGGGTGGTTGGCCTGTGCCAGGAAGAACCAGCGCTCGGCCAGCAGGCCCGCGTACTGCACGGCAAAGGCCAGCGCCAGCCAGGCCGCCGCACCACTGGCCACACCCAGGGCCAGCAGCGGCAGCGGCAGCACGAAGGCGCCGACCAGGAAGCCGCCCTTCACATGGCGCAGGGTGCCCGGTGAACGGCCGTGGAAGAACTCGCGCGTGTTGAAGGACCCGCCCATGAAGCCCATCGCCCGCTGCGTGATCTGCGGGTGGCGGATGCCGATGGCCGACTGCAGCGTGGACTTGGGCTTGAGCCGCGCATTGCGGCGCAGCGACAGGGCGCGGCTGATGCCACCCACGGCGGTGAAGGCGATGGCCAGCGGCCCGTAGACGGCCACCAGCGGTGGCGCGCCCCAGGCGGCCAGCGCGGTGGCCAGCGTCAGGCCCGAAGCCAGACCCAGCAGCGGGTAGTTGACCAGCGTGTACGGGCTGGCCCACTCCTGCAGCATGCGCACCGAGGCGTAGACCATCGCCGTGCAGACGAACAGCAGCAGGCAGGCCAAGGCCGTCAACAGCCCGATCGTTTCGGCAACCTCCCAGCCGGCTGCCACGGCCAGCAGCCACAGCACCAGGCCGCCCAGGAAGGCCGGCAACGCGATGACTTCGCGCGACAGCCATGACGTGCGCCACTGCGTGGCCGAGCGCCAGGCTCGTTCGGGCCGGCCCAGATGGAAGAAGGAAGCCACCAGCCCTGCGGCGGTCAGCAGCAGCGCCACGCTGCCGGCCTGCAGGATGAAGGCGCGGCCGCTGTCGCCATCGGCGACACCTGCGAGGTGGGCACCGAACAGGACCAGGAACAGGCCCTGGCCCGCGCCGATGAGCGTGGTCAGCAGGATGACGGAGTAGGCCGGGTTCATGTCGCGTAGTCTTCCCGCCCGGCGCCATGTTGCGGCAGCTCGGGCTGCTGGCCGTCGATCTTGAGCGGGTTGTCCACCCGCACCAGGTCTTCGGCGTGCACGGTGGCGTTGGTGCGCCGGCGCGGCAGGTAGTGGTTGGCCGGGCGCGTGTTCCACTCCGGCATCAACGGGTAGCCACCGCGTTCACGGATGGCCACCGAGACCTCCGAGTCCGGGTCGTGCACATCGCCGAACAGGCGCGCATGGGCCGGGCAGGCCAGCACACAGGCCGGCTTGCGTTCGGGTTCCGGCAGCGTGGTGCTGGTGACACGGTCCACGCACAGCGTGCACTTGCTCATCACCTTGCGCTCTTCGTCGAACTCGCGCGCGCCATAGGGGCAGGCCCAGCTGCAGTACTTGCAGCCGATGCACTTGTCGTAGTCCACCAGCACGATGCCGTCTTCCGCGCGCTTGTAGCTGGCCCCGGTGGGACACACGGGCACACAGGGTGGGTCTTCGCAATGCAGGCAGCTCTTCGGGAAGTGCACCGTCTGCGTGTGCGGGAAGATGCCCACCTCGAAGGTCTGGACACGGTTGAAGAAGGTGCCGCTGGGGTCGGCGCCATAAGGCTGGTCGTCCACCAGCGGGCCAGCCGCGCCCGAGGTGTTCCACTGCTTGCAGCTCGTCACGCAGGCATGGCAGCCCACGCAGACGTTGAGGTCGATGACCAAGGCGAGCTGGGTCATCGCACGCCCTTTCTGCGGCCCACGCCCAGCCCGGCCATCCAGCCGCGGCGGGTGGGCGCGGCAGCCATGCCGGGCAACGGCTTCATGGGCTCGGCTTGCGGCCAGCTGGCACCGGGCTCGTCGGCCTGCGCCGGGTAGATGCGCACCCGCACGTCGTACCAGGCGGCCTGGCCGGTGATGGGGTCGCTGTTGGAGATCGCGTGGCCATTCGCCGATGGCAGTTCCTCGCAGATCAGGTGGTTGAGCAGGAAGCCCTGGCGCGATTCGTTGGCATCGGTGGCCAGGTTCCAGGCCCCGGCAGCCTTGCCGATGGCGTTCCAGGTCCACACCGTGCCGGGCTCCACCGCTTCGCTGTGGCGGCATTGGCAGCGCACCTTGCCCCATGGCGATTCGACCCACATCCAGGCCCCATCGGCAATGCCTGCAGCCAGGGCCGTCTGGCGGTTGACCATCAGGAAGTTGTAGGTGTGGATCTGGCGCAGCCAGGCGTTCTGCGAATCCCACGAGTGGTACATCGCCATCGGCCGCTGCGTCACCGCGTTGAGCGGGTAGCGTGTGGTGTCGGTGGCCTGCTCTTCCAGCGGCGCGTAGTAGAAGGGCAGCGGGTCGAAGTAGGTCTGCACCCGCTGGCGCAGGCGATCGGGCGGTTGTTTGCCCTTGGTTCTGCCCTGGGCAGCCAGGCGGAAACGCTGCAGGAATTCGCTGTAGAGGTGGATGACGATGGGGTCGCGGTCGCGCCGCAGGCCCGCCGCTTGCGCCCAGCGCATGTAGCCGTCGTTCCAGTTGCGCATGTACTGGTGCTCGGGCGCCAGGTGGTGCTGGAAGACGCAGTTGTTCTTTTCGTACATCTCCCACTGCTTGGGATTGGGCTCGCCGCGCATGCTCTTCTCGCCGCCCTTGCCACGCCAGCCCGCCAGGAAGCCGATGCCCGAGCCGGGCGCGGTTTCGTAGTTGACGATGAAGTCCGGGTAGTCGCGGAACTTGCGCCCACCCTCGGCCGTGGTGAAGGCCGGCAGCTTGAGCCGGGAGGCCAGCTCGACCAGCACTTCCTGGAAGGGCTTGCACTGCCCCGTGGGCGGCAGCACCGGGATGCGCACCGAATCCACCGGGCCGTCGAACTCGCTGATCGGGCGGTCCAGCAGGGACATGCAGTCGTGCCGCTCCAGATACGTGGTGTCGGGCAGGATCAGGTCGGCGAAAGCCGTCATCTCGCTCTGGAAGGCGTCGCAGACCACCAGGAAGGGGATCTTGTAGCTGCCGTCCTCGCGCCGGTCGTTGAGCATCTTGCGGACCTCGGACGTGTTCATCGTCGAGTTCCAGGCCATGTTGGCCATGAAGATCAGCAAGGTGTCGATGGGGTACGGATCACCGCGCCAGGCGTTGGTGATGACGTTGTGCATCAGGCCGTGGGCCGACAGCGGATGTTCCCAGCTGAAGCCCTTGTCGATGCGCACTGGCTCGCCGGCCGCATCCACGAACAGATCGTCCGGGCTCTCGGGCCAGCCCAGCGGCGCGCCATTCAGCGGCGTGTCGGGCTTGACGGCCTCCGGCCCCTTGGGCGGGCGCGCATTCGGCGGCACGGCACGCGGGTATGGCGCCTTGTGGCGAAAGCCACCGGGCCGGTCGATGGTGCCCAGCAGGCTCATCAGGATGGCCAGTGTGCGGATGGTCTGGAAGCCGTTGCTGTGCGCGGCCAGCCCGCGCATCGCGTGAAAGGCCACCGGGTTGCCGGTGACACTCTCGTGCCGCCGGCCCCATGAATCGGTCCACGCGATCGGCAGTTCGATCTTCTGATCGCGCGCCGTGATGCCCATCTCGTGCGCCAGCCGGCGGATGGTCTCGGCCGGGATGCCGGTGATGCCGCTGGCCCACTCGGCGGTGTAGGGCTTGACGCGCTCCTGCAGCAACTGGAAGGCCGGCACCGCCGGCGTGCCGTCGGGCAGCGCAAAGTGCCCCAGCAGCGCAGGGTCGGTGCCTTCGGTGTGGTCGGCCACGGGCTGGCCGCTGTGGCGATCCCACCAGTAGAAGTTGTGCGGCCGCAGCGGGTTCACCACATCGCCTTCGGCATTGCGCAGCATGAGGCCGAAGTCATCACTCGCTGCATCCTGGTTCACCAGCTGGCCGGCGTTGGTGTAGCGCGCCAGGAAGTCGCGGTCGTACAGGCCCAGTGCGATGAGTTCGTGCACCAGGGCCAGCAGCAGGGCACCATCGGTGCCGGGCCTGATGGGGATCCACTCGTCGGCGATGGCCGAGTAGCCCGTGCGCACCGGATTGATGGTGATGACGCGGCCACCCGCGCGCTTGAACCTGGAAAGCGCCACCTTCATCGGGTTGGAGTGGTGGTCTTCCGCAGTGCCGATCATCACGAAGAGTTTGGCGCGGTCCAGGTCAGGCCCGCCGAATTCCCAGAAGCTGCCACCGATGGTGTAGATCATGCCGGCGGCCATGTTCACCGAGCAGAAGCCACCGTGCGCCGCGTAGTTGGGCGTGCCGAACTGGCGCGCGAAGAGCCCCGTCAGCGCCTGCATCTGATCGCGCCCGGTGAACAGCGCAAACTGCCTGGGGTCGGTGGCGCGCAGGTGGCGCAAGCGCTCTTCCAGCATCCGGAAGGCTTCATCCCAGGCGATGGGCTCGTACTGGTTGTCGCCCCGTTCGGTACCGGCCTTGCGCCGCAGCGGCTGGGTCAGCCGCGCCGGCGAGTACTGCTTCATGATGCCGCTGGAGCCCTTGGCGCAGATCACGCCCTGGTTCAGCGGGTGCTCGGGGTTGCCCTCGATGTAGCGCACCTCACCATCGCGCAGATGCACGCGGATGCCGCAGCGGCAGGCGCACATGTAGCAGGTGGTGGGGCGGATCTCCGTGGCGGCGCCCGGCAAGGGCGCAGCGGTGGGGTCGTGCAGCGGTGTGGCCGGCATCGGGTGTCTTTTCGGGGCTGGGCAGCGGGCAGGCCACTGCGGGTGTCTCCGGGGGGCATTAGGCTGAACCGGGCTGTACAGCGTCCATTCCCGTGACGGGCTATGGTTCGTAACCCTTATGGGGGATGCCATCCGGTGGCCCTGGCCAGCGCACTCGGACGCCGCGCCCGGGTAGGGCCCCATGGAAAATCAGTTGCGCCTGATGTTCAATAGACCGTTGGAGGTCGACCCGCGGGGTCGGCCCCTCGCCCAGCCCAGACCCCGATGCCGACCACGCAGCCCCGCACCAGCCCTGATACGGCCATCCTGGCCGAGATCACCGCCGGCTTGTCCACGGGCCGAGATCTGCCGGAACTGCTGGGGCGCTTTCTGGACCCCGTGATCCGCCTGGCCGGCGCGCAAGGCGGTGCGGTACGCCTGCTGGACCCGGCCGACCAGCAGTTCCACCTGGTCAGCCAGATCGACCCGCCACCCCACCTGTGCCGGGGCGAAAGCCACGCCGGTCGCGACTGCGGCTTCTGCGGCGAGGCTGCCCGCGAGCCCCGCGTGGTCTGGGCCGGCGACCTGAGCGCCTGCATGGCCGCGTCCGAGCCCGCCACGCCGCTGCCGCACCGCATGCTGGCCGTGCCCTTGCAGCACCGCGGCCAGGTACTGGGCGTCTACAACCTCTTCTACCAGCAGGCGCATCAACCCGGGCCCGACAGCCTGAGCCTGCTGAAGACCGTGGGCGAACTGCTGGGCCTGGCGTTGCACAACGCACGGCTGGAGAGCGAGAACCTGCGCGCCACGCTGCTGCACGAACGCCAGCTGATGGCCGCCGAGGTGCACGACTCGGTGGCGCAGTCGCTGGCCTTCGTGAAGATGCGGCTGCCGCTGTTGCGCGACGCCATGCAGGCACGGGACGATGCGCGTGCGCTGGCCTACTTCGACGAACTGCGGGGCGCCGTCAGCCAGGCCCACGCCAGCCTGCGCGGCGTGCTGACGCAGTTCCGCGCACCGATGGACCCGCAGGGGCTGATGCACGCGCTGGGTGCCAGCGCGCAGACCTTCCGGCGCAGCACCGGGGCCGAGCTCGATTTCGTCAACGAGATGCCGGGCCTGCAACTGCCGCCGGACCACGAATCGCAGGTCTTCCACATCGTGCAGGAAGCCCTCAACAACGTCGCCCGTCACGCCGCAGCCCAGCACGCCTGGCTGCGCATCGCGCCCGCGTCGGGCGGCACCGGCAGCATCGAGGTGCTGGTGGCCGACGATGGCAGTGGCCTGCCCGCGCGACCGGACGGCGGCAGCCACTATGGCCTGAGCATCATGCAGGAGCGGGCGCGCCGCATCGGCGGCACCTTGGACGTCGGCCCGCGGCCAGGTGGCGGTACCATCGTGCGACTGGCCTTCCCCTGGGCCAGCCCGGCAATGGAGATGCACTGATGGCCGCGCCCCGCATCGTGCTGGTGGACGACCACGCGCTGTGCCGCAACGGCCTGAGCGACCTGCTGCGTCTGCGCGGCGGGATGGAGGTGCTGGCAGCGCTGTCCGATCCCGACGAGGTGATCCGGCTGCTGCGCGAGCACAGGCCCGATCTGGTCGTGCTGGACCTGCGCATGCCGGCCACCGATGGCCTGACGCTGCTGCGCCGCATCCGCACCGAAGGCATAGACACACCGGCCCTGATCCTGACGATGAGCGACTCCGCGACCGACCTCTCGGCCGCGCTGCGGGCCGGCGTGCGTGGCTACCTGCTCAAGGACATGGAACCCGAGGACGTGATCGCCGCCATCGGCAATGCCGCGCGCGGCGAGTTGACGGTGGCACCGGCGATGACGCTCAAGCTGGCGCAGCTGCTGCAAGGCGGCCACGGCGGCAACGACCGCCGGGGACTGCTGGCGTCACTGACCGAACGCGAGCGCCAGATCCTGGAGCACCTGGCGCGCGGCGAGAGCAACAAGACCATCGCGCGGGCCCTGGACATCAGCCACGACACGGTCAAGCTGCATGTGCGGCACATCCTGTCCAAGCTCAACCTCAGCTCGCGCGTCGAGGCCGCCGTGTTCGCGGTGGAAGCCCGCGGCGCGGGCGCCGGCTGATCAGCGGGCCGCCTGCAGCTTCTTCCAGGCCTGGAAGCCACCGGCCACCGACAAGGCCTTGCGGTAGCCCAGCGAACGCAGCAGCTGCGCCGCGTACAAGCTGCGCCGGCCGCTGTTGCAGATGCACAGCACGATGTTGTCGTCGCCGTGGTGCAGGCGATTGAGCGTCGAGAAGAAGCCCTGCACGTCGATCTCGGTGGGCCTGCCGGCGTCCAGCACGTCCTGTTCGTCCTCGGTCAGCGTGTGGCCCAGCAGCCGCTTCACTTCGAACAGCGGGATGTGCTCGGTGCCGGGAATGGCACCCTTGAGTTCGATCTCGAAGGCCTGCCGGATGTCGACCAGCGTGCCCAGGCCCAGCTGGCAAAGCTCCAGGGCGCTGGCCAGGCTGATCTCCAGCTCGGCCTCGGTGGTCTTCCCCGCGGCAGGTGCAATCTTGCTGATGTCCATCACGCTCCGGGCCCACGGCAGGGGCTGGGCGCGATTGTGATGCCATCGCGGCCGCTTCGCCTTCAGGTGTGCAGCGCGAGGCCCGCTGGGGCCACCTGGCGGGCTTCGAACCAGGCCAGCTCTTCTCGCAGGCGCACGACCTCGCCAACGATGGTCAGGCAGGGCGACTGCAGCCCGGCGCGGGCCACCGCCTCGGGCAGCGTGGCGAGCGTGGCGCAGACCGCCTGCTGCGTGGCCAGCGTGCCCTGGGCGACGACGGCTGCGGGCCAGTCGGCCGGCAGGCCGTGCGCCTGCAGCTGGGCGCAGATGATGGCCAGGCCCGACAGGCCCATGTAGATCACCACCGTCTGGCGCGGACGCGCCAGCGCGGGCCAGTCGAGGTCGCAGCTGCCGTCCTTCAGGTGGCCGGTGACGAACACACAGCTCTGCGCATGGTCGCGGTGCGTCAGCGGGATGCCGGCATAGGCGGTGCAGCCGGAAGCCGAGGTGATGCCGGGAACGACCTCGAAGGGAATGCCGTGCCGGGCGAGGCATTCCGCCTCTTCGCCGCCGCGGCCGAACAGGAACGGATCGCCGCCCTTCAGCCGCACCACCCGCCGGCCGCTGCGCGCGAGGCTGACCAGCAGCTGGTTGATCTCCGCCTGCGGCATGTGATGGTTGCGTGCCACCTTGCCGGCGAAGATGCGCGTCGCACCGGCGGGAACGAGGGCGAGAATTTCCGGCGAAACGAGCTTGTCGTAGACGACGACCTCGGCTGCGACCAGCACGCGGACCGCCTTCACCGTCAGCAGATCGGGATCGCCCGGCCCGGCACCGACCAGCGCCACCGGATGGATGACG
>DAORNK010000203.1:0-274 GCA_035440985.1 Rubrivivax sp.
GCGCGTGGCAGGCTGCAACAGCGTGGTGCCGCGCGGCAGCCAGGGAGCTGGCGGCGCGCCGGCATTCAGCAGCCAGAGCAGGCGCACCGTGTCCCAGGCCGTCATCTGGATGCGGCCCACGCCCGCACCGTCGGCGTTGCGCCAGCCGCCGGCAGGCGTGGTGCCGTGCAGTTGCAGCGTGGCCAGGCCCAGGTCTGCCAGGCGCTGGTTCAGCGTGTCGATCATCCGCGTGCGGTGCAGCAGGGCCACGCAGGCGTCGGTGGCGTCGTTATCG
>DAORNK010000203.1:325-8081 GCA_035440985.1 Rubrivivax sp.
ATCCACCGCCAGCCCCACGCCCACCGCCACCATCAGCTTGAGCAGCGATGCAGGGTACGGTGCGACGAAGCGCAGCGCACCGCTGCCGGCCAGCGGCACCCATGGCAGCCGCGCCCAGTTGCTGCCCGGCAGCCAGGCCACGGAGTCACCGGCCGCGTTGCGCTGATCGGCGTCGAAGCGCAGGTTGCGCGGGCTGCCGCCATCGGTGCCGATCTCGCCGGCCACCCCCAGCGGATGCTCGCGCGAGAACAGCACGTTCGCCCAGCGCGGCGCACGGCCGCGGGTGAACTGCACCAGAGCCAGGTCGATGCTGGGCATCAGGACCAGCGGCTGGCCGCCCTGCCAACCGTCGGCGGTGGCGGGGAAGTCCAGCTGCAACACGGCCTGGCGCAGGCCTTGGGCGAGGTCGTTCATGTGGACCCGAGTCTGCCACCTGCGGGGCGGGATGGAAGAAGGGGCCCTGGCGGGCCCCTCTCGTTGCCGGTGCGTCGGTGCCGTCTACAGGAACTTGTAGTCCACCGAGAAGATGTACGAACGCCCGCGCGGATCGGCCACGCGCGGTTCCCACGAACTGCCCGAACCGGTGTTCGTGTCGTAGGAGTTGGCAAACGGCGGATCGGTGTTGAACAGGTTCTTGATGCCGGCGTTGACCGTCAGGTTCTTGATGCCGGTGTAGGCCAGCGTCAGGTTGTAGGTCTTGTAGGGCTGAACGTCCCAGGTCCACTGCGAAGGCAGGAACTTGGTGCCTGTGGTGCCCACGCCGGGCGGCACGTAGCCGGCATAACCGCCGACGTAGCGCTGGCTCAAGGTGCCGCTCCACTCGCCACGCGTGTAGGTGACGAAGGCGCTGTGCTTCCAGCGGATGCCCAGGTCACCCGAGCGCGTGAAGACACCGACCTCGCTGTCGCCGAAAGGCGAGCTGGCCAGCAGGCGCGAGTTCTTCTTCAGCAGGTAGGACCCGTCCAGCCCGGCGCTGATGCGCGCGCCGCCCATCTGGGTGCCCGCGCGCAAGCTGACCTCCAGGCCCTTGGTGCGGGTCTCGCCGGCGTTCACCCAGCGCGTGTCGATGGTGACGATGTTGCCGCTGGCGTCGCGGAAGAAGTTCTGCGGGAACAGCGTGTAGTTCTGCAGAATGGTCGTCAGGCCGAAGCTCTGGATCGTGCCTTCGCGCTTGATGTCCCACCAGTCGATGCTGGCGCTGATATCGGCCGTGGGCTGGAAGACCACGCCCACGCTGGTCATCTTGGCTTCTTCGGGGCCCAGGTCGGGCTTGCCGCCGAACAGGGTGGTGAAGGTGATGGCATTGCAGGGGGAGCCCGGGGTCGTGTCCACCGCGCCACTGGGGCATTTGGCCGGATCCACCACGCCGGCGCCGGTGTTGGGCGATTCGGTGACACCGTTGTAGAGCTGGTTGAAGGTGGGCACGCGGAAGCCCGTGCTGTATGACGCGCGCACCAGCAGGCTGTCCAGCGGCGTGAAGCGCAGCGATGCCTTGGGGTTGGTGGTGCTGCCGAAGCCCGTGTAGTCGTCGTAGCGGGCCGACAGCGTCAACTCCAGGCTCTTGACCACCGGCAGGATCACTTCGCCGAACACCGCCTTGATGTCGCGCTTGACGCTCCTCAGGCCGTTGATGGTGTCGAAAGGTGCGTTGAAGACCCACTTGTTGACGTCGGTCTGCGGCTCGGCGTCGAACTTGTACTTCTCGGTGCGCAGGTCCATGCCCACCGCGGCCAGCACGTCACCGCCCGGCAGCTTGAAGACCGGGCCCGAAGCGGTGGCGTCGATCTGGGTCATCGTGAACTTGCCGCCGTACAGCGTCACGCCACGGGCCGAGACGGCGTTCAGCGCATCCATCGCTGCGGGGGTCTGGCTCTCGCCTTCCAGCAGGAAGGGGTTGAGCGTGCCGTTGTTGATCAGGTTGGCAAAGCCCTGCATGTAGTGGTAGCCGCCGCCCAGGGTGGATTTGCTCTTGCTGGTGGCCTGCGAGGCGCCCACGCGGTAGTCCCAGCCGCCGAGGAAGGGCAGGGCACCGTCCACCGCCAGCAGCACGCGGGCCGTGTCGCTGGTGGTTTCGATCTCGCGGTCGCCGCAGACCATGCAGCGCCAGCGGAAGGCCATCGGCAGGCCGCGGTTGGCCTCGAGTGCCGGAAAAGCGGCCACCAGCGCATTGAACACGCGGTTGTAGCCGGCGCCCGTGCTGGGGTAGGCCAGGTTGCGGAAGGGGCTGGGCACCACGATCGGGCTCAGCAGATTGGCCGGGTTGTCCAGGCCGATGGTGGCTGTGCCGGTGCCGCTGGTGATCTGGTTGGCTGAGAAGGTCTTGGCCGACTCCGAGCGGCCCAGCACCAATTCGCCGGTGAACTGGGTGTTGCCCAGGCGCAGCATGCCGCGTGTCACCAGATTGGTGTTCTTCACGGGCTGCTGGATGATCGCGGCCTTGCCGGTGTCCCAGGCGCAGCCGAACTGCGCGCCAGCGCCCGCAGCCCAGATGCGCTCGTCGTAGGGGCCCATGTCGGTCTGGCTGGCGCAGTTCTTGCCGCCCAGGCCTCCGGGCAGGTCCAGCACGTTGACGCCGTTGAGCGTGACGCCGTTGAACAGCGGGCCGGTGCCGTTGGCCGCCTGTCCCGGGCGCGTCATCACGCTGCGGCCGCTCTGGTTGACCGCAAACAGCGTGGCGAAGGGTGCGCCGCGCGTGTCGGGTGACAGGCCACGGTCCGGCTGGAAGGTGTTGACGAAGTCGCGGTCGGAGCCACGCAGCCTCTTGGCGTCGCGGACGGCCAGCGTGGCCAGCACGTTGAAGCCGTCGCTGTCCAGGTTGCCGATGCCGCCGGTCAGCGATGCGGTGTAGATGTTGCCGCCGCCTTCGGCCGTGACGTCTGCGCCGGCGCGGGCCTGCAGGCCGGTGAAATTGGTGCGCAGGATGAAGTTGATCACGCCACCGATGGCGTCGGTGCCGTACACGGAAGAAGCGCCGTCCTTCAGCACCTCGACGCGTTCGACAGCGGCAAACGGGATCTGGTTCAGGTCCACCACGCCGCCGTTCAGGCCGTGGGCCGCCACGCGCCGGCCATTGAGCAGGACCAGCGTGGCGTTGGCACCCTGGCCGCGCAGGTTGGCCGACGTGGCACCGTTGTTGCCGCGTGCCTGGCCGCTGACGACATCGGCATTGCTGGCCAGATTGTCCAGGCCGTTGCCGTTGACGCTGAGCACCGAGATGAGCTGCTCGGCGCTGGTGATGCCCTGCTTTTCCAGCTCGCCGCGCGTCAGCGTCTGCACCGGTAGCGCCCCTTCGGCCTGGATGCGCTTGATGCTGGAGCCGGTGATGGTGACGCGCTGGTCACCCACCTGGGCCATTGCATGGGTGGCCATTCCCAGCAGCATCAGGCTGCCGACCAGGGCGTTGAATCTCATTGTGGGTTCTCCATGGGGGTGGGGTGATTCCGGGCTGCGGTCGCCAGGATCGGCTCCCGGGCCGCAGCCAGATACGAAACATAACAGTGTTGCCCTGCAACATCGGGCAGCCCATCCGGGATAACCAACGACCGTTGTGCACACACCCACAACCCGGGGGGCTTGCCCCGGGTGGGCGGCAGCGCAGGCGGCCCGGCGCGTCGCGGCACCGGGCCCCCGGGCCGGTGCACCGCGGCGTTGCAGCCACAATCGGCCCGCCGTGAGGCCCGCCGTGAGCCCCCCACCCGACACTCTCACCCCACCGGCCAGCCCCTGGCGCTGGATCCCCACGCTCTACTTCGCCCAGGGCCTGCCCTATGTGGTGGTGATGACGCTGGCCGTGGTGCTGTACAAGAACCTGGGCGTCAGCAACACGCAGATCGCGCTGCTCACCAGCTGGCTGTACCTGCCCTGGGTGATCAAGCCGCTGTGGAGCCCGGTGGTGGACCTGCTGTCCACCAAGCGGCAGTGGGTGGTGGTGCTGCAGTTCTTCGTCGGCGCGGCGCTCGCCGGCGTGGCGCTGGCGTTGCCCGGGCCGAAGTTCCTGCAGATGACGCTGGCGGTGTTCTGGCTGATGGCCTTTGCCTCGGCCACGCACGACATCGCGGCCGATGGCTTCTACATGCTGGCCTTGACGCAGAAGCGGCAGGCCGCCTTCGTCGGCGTGCGCAGCACCTTCTACCGGCTGGCCATGATCGGCGGGCAAGGCGGGCTGGTCTATCTGGCGGGCTGGCTGGCCGAGCGCAGCAGCGTCGTGGCCGCCTGGCAGTTGGTGTTCTGGATGCTGGCCGGGCTGTTCGTCGCCGCCGGCGCCTACCACCTGTGGGCCTTGCCCCGGCCGGCGGAGGATCTGCCCGCGCCGCGCACGCAGCATTTCCGGGCCGATTTCCTGCACGTGTTCGCTGCCTTTTTCCGCCAGCCGGACATCGCGCGCATCCTGGCCTTCCTGCTGCTGTACCGCTTCGCCGAGGCGCAGCTGCTGAAGCTGGTCACGCCCTTCCTGCTGGACGGGCGCGACATCGGCGGCCTGGGCCTGAAGACGCAGGACGTGGGCATCGCCTACGGCACCGTGGGTGTGACGGCGCTGACGCTGGGCGGGCTGCTGGGTGGTTGGGTGATCTCGCGCGGCGGGCTCAAGCGCCTGCTGTGGCCGCTGATGTTGTGCATGCACATCCCCAACACGGTGTTCGTCGCGCTGGCCGTCTGGCAGCCGAGCAACCTGGTGTTGATCAGCGCCGGCATCGCACTGGAGCAGTTCGGCTACGGCTTCGGCTTCACCGCCTACATGGTCTTCATGCTGATGGTGGCCGGCGGCGCGGATGGCCAGGCGCCGCACAAGACGGCGCACTATGCGTTGTGCACGGGTTTCATGGCGCTGGGCATGATGCTGCCCGGCATGTGGGCCGGCTGGTTGCAGGACCGGATCGGCTACCTCAACTTCTTCATCTGGGCCTGCGTGGCCACGCTGCCGTCGTTCTGGGCGGCCTGGCGGCTGCGCATCGACCCGGAATTCGGCAAGCGGGCGGTCTGATGGCGGCGATGCAGGGCTGGGGCATGGGGCGGTGGAGGCGTGTGGTTTGGAGCTGGGTGCTGGTCTTCGCGTGCGTCCAGGCCGCGGCCACCGGGCCGGCGCCCTGGGTGCCGTTGGTCGTGCCGCCGGCGGTGCAGGCTGCGGCCAGCTTGTCCGACGAAGCCCGCTTTGCCGGCACCGACTGGCAGGGCATCGAAGACGCCACGCGCAAGCTGGCCGACCGCACGGTGGGCTCGTTCGAAGGCGAGCCCACGGGCTTCTGGCCGCGGCCGGTGCGCATCCACTACCGCATCTACCGGCACCGCTTCGAGTCGCGTGGCGCCGTGGTGCTGGTGCCCGGCTTCACCGAAGGCCTGACGATGTACCAGGAGCTGATCCACGACCTGGTGCACAACGGCTACTCGGTCTACATCCACGACCATCGCGGGCAGGGCTTTTCGACGCGCCTGCTGGAAGACCCGGCAGACGCCAGCAAGGGCCACATGGACCAGTTCGACCGGCTGGTGGCCGACCTGGACCGCTTCGTGCTGAAGGTGCAGGACCACCGCGCGCGCACCGGCTCCGCGGCCCTGCCGCTGTTCGTGCTGGCGCATTCGATGGGTGGCGCGGTGGTCTCGCTGCACCTGGCGCGCAAGGGTGCTGACACGCCCTTTGCCGCCGCCGCGCTGATCACGCCGATGCACGAACCCACCATCGCCGGCAGCGGCCTGGGCGAAGGCATCGAGCGTGCCGCGCGCCGCTGGTGCGATGACTATTCGGTGCAGTTGCCCTTCCAGTTGCCCTGGCTCTCGGCGCAGCGCGTGACCGGGCAGGACTTCGACCTGGCGCGTGCCGCCTTCGAAGCCAAGCCTGACCGCGCCGACAACGACCTTTCGCACAGCGTGCCGCGCCTGATGCGCCGCTGGGCCGACCGCGCGGCCACCTGCGAAGGCGAACACTGCGGCCACCACGACGCCAAGGTCGAAGGGCCGACGCTGCGCTGGGTCAGCCAGGCCTGCAGCGGGTCACGTCAAGCGCGCGGCCCCGAAGCGGCGCGCATCCGCGTGCCGGTGCTGCTGCTCAACGGCGGCCAGGACACGGTGGTGGAAGCCGCCGCGCAGCAGGCCTTCTGCGAGCACGTCAACACACCGGCCGAAGCGGGTCAGCCGGCCCATGCCGGCCGCTGCGTGGCCTACACCCTGCCCACTGCGCGCCATGCGGTGCTGGTGGAGGTGGACAGCGAACGGCGCCCGGCGCTGGCGCACACGCTGGCGTTCTTCGATTGCGTGCGAGAGGGCGGTGTGGGTTGCCGGTAGCCGGCAGCCGCAGGCTGGCCGCCGCGCGTCGATCAGTCCGGCTTCGGTGGCTCCAGCGCCTCCAGGTCAGCCAAGTCTTTCAAGCGGCCCGTGGCTCGTTTGTTGGCCTTGAAATCCTCGAGCCCGATGAAGGGCAGGTCCACGCCGTCCAGGCGCAGCGTCTCGCGCCGGCCCCAGCACGCTGCGAAGTCCACCCCGTCGATATGGGTCATCAAGTCGATCCTGCGCGGCGGCTGGCCGAGTTGAATGATGGAGTCCGGGACGAAGTCCGCCGTAGTCAGGCCCAGGGAGCCGAACCCGAACCGATGCAGGGCCAGGATGACCCGTTCGAGATTGCCCGCTGTCGGCGCGAGCCAGAAGTCGATGTCGCCCGTGTAGCGCGGGTGGCCATGGGCCGCCAGCGCGTAATCGCCCACGACGAGGTACTCAACCCCGCACGCGTTGAGTGATTCGGCAGACTCTTTGAAGTCGCGGTTCAGCATGTTCGGTGGCTTTCGCGCCCATGGCCTGCTGGCGAAGCGCCTCCACGGCGGCGACACGTTCGGCCATCGGCCGCGAAAGCCAGTAGGCCAGATCGGCCCCCGGCGCCGCGCCACGGCGCACTTCGGTGATGGTGCGTTCCATCAGCCAATTGTGGCTGGGCATGGCGCCTGCGCCAAGGCACTCGGCCTTGCCGGACTGTCCGGGCGTCAAGCCCCGTTCAGCGCTTGAGCAGGCTGCCCAGCATGCCCGCCAAGTCCCCCATGCCACCGGCTTGGGCGCCGCCCTGGCCGCCACCCAGCATGCTGCCCAGGATGCCGCCGATGTCGCCCTGCGGGATCTGGCCATTGGGGGTGAGCTTGTCCACCACCTGGGGCAGCATCTGGCTGAGCTGGCCCAGCAGGTCGCCCTGGTTCATGCCCATCTGCTGCGCCAGGCCGGAGAGCATGTCGTTGCCCAGCACGCCACCGAGCTGGTCGGGCGCGATGGGCTGGTTCTCGCCCGTGCCGACCCAGGAGGCAGCGACATCGCCCAGGCCGCTTTGCTGGAACTTGGCCACCAGGCCGGCCAGCCCACCCAGACCACCGGGCTGGCCGCCGCCCTGGCCCAGCATGCCGATCACGGCGCCCAGCAGGTCGGGCTGGCCGCCGCCCTGTGATTGGCCCAGTGCACCAACGACGGAATCGAGCAAACCCAAGGTGATGTCTCCTGAAAACGGGTTGAAGCGAGCCGCGCAGTGTCGGCCCCGGGAGCTTGACGCACAAGGCGGTAGTCCCGCCCCTGCCGAAGCACGGGTTCAGCGACCGTCCATGCCGGATGGCTGCAGCGACAGCCAGGCCAGCACCGCCAGCGGTGCGGTTTCCGCCCTCAGCACGCGTGGCCCCAGCCTGGTCCCCCGAAAGCCGGCGCTCTGCGCGCTGGCCTCTTCGTCGTCGGTCAGGCCGCCCTCCGGGCCGCTGAGGGTGACCAGCGGCGTGCCGCTGGCCGCCGGCAGGCCCCA
>DAORNK010000204.1:0-8018 GCA_035440985.1 Rubrivivax sp.
GGCGCAGGTTGGCGATGAAGGTCTGCCGCAGTACTTCGGCCGAAACCCCGTCCGGCGCCTTGCCGGCCAGACAGTTGAGCTGCGGCACGCCGAGCACCTGTGCATATTCGATGGCCCGGGCGACGCCGGCGCGAAATTGGTCGACGCGGTCCGGGTGGCAGGCGATGCCACGCTCGCCGGCTTCCCAGTCGCCGGCCGGCAGGTTGTGCAGGACCAGTTTCAACCCGTGGGCGTCGAGGCGCTGCCGGATCTCGGCCGGCGTCCAGGCATAGGGGAAGAGAAATTCGACCGCGGTGAAGCCCGCCTGGGCGGCGCGCTCGAAGCGGCCCAGAAACGGTACCTCGTTGAACAGCATGGTGAGGTTGGCGGCAAAGCGTGGCATAGGGGATGTCTCCTGAATGTTGAATGGGGATTCGGCAAAGTGCCTTATTCGAGCAACCCCGCCCGCTCCAGACCCTCGCGGCCGTCGGGATGGCGGCAGTCGATGTCCTCGAACTCGACGATCTTGTCGATCTCGGCGCCCATCGCGATGTTGGTGACCCGCTCCAGGATCACTTCCACGACCACCGGCACGCGATAGCGACGCGCCATGCCCTGGGCCTGGAGCAGCGCGGGGCGGATCGTTTCCGGATCGGTCACGCGCAGCGACTTGCAGCCCAAGCCCCGGATCACGGCCTGGTGGTCGACACCATAGCCGCGCAGTTCGCCGTCCTCGGCGGACATGTTCTGATTTTCGAAGGCCAGTTGCACGCAGAAATCCATGTCGAAGTTGCGCTGCGCCTGGCGGATCAGGCCAAGGTAGCTATTGTTTACCAGCACGTGCACATAGGGCAGACGGAACTGCGCGCCGACCGCCAGCTCCTCGATCATGAACTGGAAGTCGTAGTCGCCGGACAGCGCCACCACCAGGCGCTCGGGGTCGTCCGCCACCACGCCCAGCGCGGCGGGGATGGTCCAGCCGAGGGGGCCGGCCTGGCCGCAGTTGATCCAGCGCCGCGGACCATACACGTGCAGGAACTGCGCACCGGCGATCTGCGACAGACCGATGGTGGAAACGTAGGTGGTCTCGCGCGGAAAGGCCGCGTTCATCTCCTCGTAAACGCGCATCGGCTTGATCGGGGTCTCGGTGAAATGGGTCTTGCGGTGCATCAACTGCTTGCGCTCGGCGCAGCGGGCCGTCCACTCGGAATAGTCTTTCAGCGCCCCTGCCGCCTTGCGCTCGCGGGCGGCCTGCACGAACAGTTCGAGCGCGGCGCGGGCATCGCTGACGATGCCCAGATCGGGCATGAACACGCGTCCGATCTGGGTCGGCTCGATATCGACATGGACGAACTTGCGCCCCGCCGTATACACGTCCACCGAACCGGTGTGGCGATTGGCCCAGCGGTTGCCGATGCCGAGCACGAAGTCGCTCGCCAGCATGGTGGCGTTGCCGTAGCGGTGGCTGGTCTGCAGGCCGCACATGCCGGCCATCAGCGCGTGGTCGTCGGGAATGCTGCCCCAGCCCATCAACGTGGGAATCACCGGCACGCCGGTGAGCTCGGCGAACTCCACCAGCAGATCGCTCGCATCGGCGTTGATGATGCCGCCGCCGGCGACGATCAGCGGCTTGTCGGCCGCGGCCAGCATGTCGAGCGCCTTGTCGATCTGCTTGCGGCTCGCTGCCGGCTTGTAGACGGGCAGCGGCTCGTAGGTGTCGATGTCGAATTCGATCTCGGCCATCTGCACGTCGAACGGCAGGTCGATCAGCACCGGACCGGGCCGGCCCGAGCGCATCAGGTGGAAGGCCTGCTGGAACACCTGCGGCACCAGCGCCGGCTCGCGCACGGTGACGGCCCACTTGGTGACCGGTTTGGCGATCGACTCGATGTCCACCGCCTGGAAGTCTTCCTTGTACAGCCGCGCGCGCGGCGCCTGGCCGGTGATGCACAGGATGGGAATCGAGTCGGCCGAGGCCGAGTACAGGCCGGTGATCATGTCGGTACCGGCCGGGCCGGAGGTGCCGATGCACACGCCGATGTTGCCGGCGCGGGCGCGGGTGTAACCCTCGGCCATGTGCGAGGCGCCCTCGACATGGCGAGCCAGGATATGGGCGATCGATTCGCGCTCGCGCAGCGCCGCATACAGCGGATTGATCGCCGCGCCGGGCACCCCGAAGGCCTGGGTGATGCCTTCCTTCTCCATCACCAGCACCGCGGCGGTGGTGGCTTTCATTTTTGCCATTGACGTCTCCTGTATCGCAACCTGGGTTCGGAGCGAATGATTGCGAAGGTGGCGGCTGCGTGGAAGACGCATCTCGCGCATTTCGCTTATTCCCTGATGGAATAGGCCCTCGCCGCTGAAATATGGCTTACTGGCGCACATGGACCGCATCCAATCGATTCGCCTCTTCGTCCGCGTCGTGGACCTGGGCTCGTTCAGCAAGGCGGCGGCCGATCTCGGTATCGGCCAGCCGTCGGCGACGAAGCAAGTCGCATACATGGAGAAACAGCTCGGCGCGCGCCTGCTGCACCGCTCGACCCATGGCGTCACACCTACCGAGGTCGGGATGCTGTATTACGAGAAATGCAAATTGATCCTCCATCACATCGAAGACGCCGACAGCGTGGCGAGCCTGCTGCAGTCCCAGATGCAGGGCGGGTTGCGGATCAACACTTCGGTCACCTTCGGGCGGCGCGTGCTGGCGCCGCTGGTGATGCGCTTCATGCAGCTCAACCCCAGGCTGCAGGTCGATCTGACCTTCGAGGACCCCTTCGTGAATCTGATCGAGCAGGGTGTCGATGTCGCGATCCGCATGGGGCGACTGGCGGACTCCACACTCGGCGCCCGCTACCTGGGCATCAATCCCTGGGTGGTGGCGGCATCGCCCGAGTATCTCGAACGACGTGGCACACCCACCCAGCCCGCGGCTCTGGCGGAACACGACGCCCTGATCTACACGACCGTGCAGGGCGATGCGCGCTGGCATTTCACCGGGCCGGACAGCCAGGTCGCCGTGGTGCCGGTCAAAGGCTTCTTGCGCTCGAACAGCCTGTCGGCCCTGCTGGAGGCGACCGAGGGCGGCATGGGCATCGCCATCCTGCCGTGGTACGTCGCCAACAAGGCCATCAAGGGTGGCGCCATCCAGCCCCTGTTGGCGGACTGGTCGCTGCCGGCGCAGGAAGTACACGCGGTCTTCCCCTCCCCCAACCTGGTGCCCACCAAGGTCCATCGTTTCATCGACTGGCTACAGGGGAATCTGGGGCCGGCGTGGTGGACGGGCATCGCCTAGAAGGCGCACACCTGGCATGCGGCGGAACGCAGCCAGGCAAGGAACGGCGACGACCATGGCCCTACAGCACATTCCCCCGATACAGTGCCTGCTCACCTTCGAGACGCTGGCCCGCCTGCGCCATGCCGGGCGCGCGGCGGATGCGCTGTGCGTCACCCCGAGTGCGGTCAGCCACCGCATCCGCCAGCTCGAATCCTTTCTGGATTGCCGGGTGTTCGATCGTGCCGACTTCCGCCTCACGCCGGAAGGCGAGGCCTACCTCTCCAATGTCCGCACCGGCCTCGCCGCCCTGCAGCAGATGCCGTCCGGGCCGGCGTCCCGGCGCGTCCCGCGCCTGCGCGTCGCGGTCACGCCGACGTTTTCGCGCCAGTTGCTGATGCCCCGGCTGGAACTGTTCCGCAACGCCTACCCGGAAATCGAGCTGACCCTGCAGGTCTCCATACCGTTGCTCGACGTCACCGCCGAGGAGGCCGACCTCGAGATCCGCTTCGGCGCCGGTAGCTATGCCGATGTCGAGCACCGGATGGTGCTCGACGAAGCCGTGGTGCCGGCCTGCAGCCCCAGCTACCTGAAGGAATGCGGCCCGTTCGACGACTGCGAATCCGAGCAGTTCTTCGCCCGCGCCCGCCTGTTGCGCAGCCCGCTCGAGCCGTGGAGCACCTGGTTCGCCAGTTGCGGTTCGAAGCGCCCCGAGCCCGAAGCCGGCATGCAGTTCAACGACCTGGGGCTGATCTATGACGCAGCCGCGAGCGGCTTCGGCGTCGTGCTCGCCCGCACCCGGCTGGCGGACATGTGGCTCGATAGCGGCCGGCTGGTTCGGCTGTCGGCGCGCACCGTGCCCTCGCCTCACCGTTACTACATCTGCTGGCGGCCCGGCGTACTCGAACGCTGGGAATGCGCCGCCTTCGCCGACTGGATCGAACAGGCGATCAACGGCTGAACAACAGCCGCGATTTCGCACCGCGACGTATTCAATACATTTAATACTTTTCCGATTGGAGGAAACGATGCAATTGAAGCCCTCACTGACACAAAGCGAGGTCGAGCAGGCCATGCGAGGCGCCGTCGCCCAGGCACGACAGAACGGCTGGGCGGTTGCCGTCGCGGTGGTCGACGACGGCGGCCACCCGCTGGCGCTCGAGCGGCTTGACGGCTGCGCGCCGCTGGCGGCCTATATCTGCATCGAAAAAGCGCGCGCCGCCGCGCTCGGCCGCCGCGAATCCAAGGCCTATGAGGACATGATCAACGGCGGGCGCACGGCCTTCCTGTCGGTATCGTCGATCGGCGGCATGCTCGAAGGCGGCATCCCGATCGTCGTCGAGGGGCAGGTAGTGGGGGCCGTGGGGGTATCGGGCGTCAGCGCGGCGGACGATGCGCGCGTCGCGCAGGCGGGGGCGGTCGCGGTGCAGGTGGGCGGCCTCGGTGGATGACTGCACAAACCAATACGCACGCAAGCTGCGCCCTCGACATAATCCGGTCATCCCCCGTGGCGCGCCCAGAACCCGGCCGGCGTAACGATGGGGTACCGATCGGCCAATGCCAACAGGTCCTTGTCACCGGTGACGAGGTAGTTTGCCGCGCTGGCCAGCAGCGTCTGCAGCACGGGCTGGTCGGCCGGGTCGCGAAGCTGCGCGTCGCGTGGTCCGGAGGGCTCGACGATGTCGGCCAGGAACATGAAGCTGTCGCCCAGGTCGCGAATTTCCTCGCTGCTCAGCGTCACCCGTGGCAGCCGCGGCAGCACCCGCACCATCTCGTCCAGGATGTAACGTGACAACACCACGTCCAACCCGCCCTGGCGCCAGGCCGTGACGATGCGCCCCGGCACGCTGCCTGGATAGGCCAGGCCCGATACCAGCACATTGGTATCGAGCACGACACGCAGGCCCGGCATCAGCGTTTTCCACGCTCCATGGCCACGGCGGCCTCGATCTCGGCCAGGCCTTCTCCGAGCGGTACCTCGGCATACGCCTCGACGATGCGGCCACTCAGCGTATCGAAGCGCTCCCGCATGCGCCGGATACGGGCAAACAACTCTGCATCGACCAGTGCCGCGACCGGCTTGCCATCCTTGTTGATGACGATGCTGTCGTTGCGGTACTGCACCTGGTTGAGCATCTCGCCCAGGTTCTGCCGGAAATTGACGGCGCTGACTTCAGTGATCATGGCTGCTACTCATCCAGAGTGATCGTTATGATCATTATGGTCAAGGTAATGCGTGGTGTCCATCCGCTGATGGGCAAGCCGCCCAGCGCAGGCCCGAACCAGGGAGCCCTTCCGCTTCTACCCGGAAACCGCAGTTGGGCGTGCCAGCGCCGGATGGCGGTGAAATTTCTGCAAACCACCGGCAAAAAATCATCAAACCAGCCCCTGTTCCGCTTCCCTAGACTTCTCCGTCACCCGGTGCTCCTGGCAGCCGGGGCAAGCAAAGCGGCATCGCGGCCCTGCCGCCACGGCCGGAAAAAATCAAACAATCATGGAGACAAACGATGGTCTGGCAACAGGTCTACGACCCATTCGGCAGCATGCTCATATCCACCACTCTGGCGGCGATACCGGTGGTGGTGATGCTCGCCGCACTCGGTTTCTTCCACATCAAGGCGCACATCGCGGCGGGCATGGGCCTGGTCGCGGCGCTGATCGTGGCCGTCTTCGCCTACGGCATGCCGGCCGAGATGGCCGGGCGCGCCGCGCTGTTCGGCGGCTTCACCGGTCTGCTGCCGATCGGCTGGATCGTGCTCAACATCATCTTCCTGCACCAGCTCACGGAGCAGAACGGCAGCTTCAAGGTGCTGCAGGACTCGCTGTCGGGCATCACCGAGGACCGCCGCATCCAGCTGCTGCTGATCGCCTTCTGCTTCGGCGCCTTCTTCGAGGGCGCGGCCGGCTTCGGCACGCCGGTGGCGGTGACCGCGGCCATCCTGATCGGGCTGGGCTTCTCGCCGCTGGCGGCCTCGGGCCTGTCGCTGATCGCCAATACCGCGCCGGTGGCCTTCGGCGCGCTGGGCACGCCGGTGATCACCCTGGCCAAGGTCCATGGCTACGACCTGATGGAAGTCACCGCGATGATCGGCCGCCAGTTGCCGTTCTTCTCGGTGCTGGTGCCGTTCTGGCTAATCTGGGCCTTCGCCGGGCGCAAGGGCATGTGGGAGATCTGGCCGGCGATCCTGGTGACCGGCCTGTCCTTCGCGATCCCGCAGTTCCTGGTGGCCAACTTCATGGGGCCGGAGCTGGTGGACATCATCGCCGCCATCGTTTCGATGCTGTGCCTGGTGGCCTTCCTGCGGGTGTGGCAGCCGAAGAAGATCTGGACCTCGCCGTCGCTGCGCGGCAAGGACGTGAGCGCCGCCGAGGCCAAGCCGCCGCAGCCGGTGGTGCGCCATAGCCGCGAAGCGCTGATCGCGGCGTGGACGCCATGGGTGATCCTGTCGGTGTTCGTCTTCGTCTGGGGGCTGCCGCCGGTGAAGGCCTGGCTGAACGGCATCTTCGCCCCCGCCTTCCAGATGGAAGGGCTGCACAACCTGATCTTCAAGGTGCCGCCGGTCGTGCCCGCGCCGCATCCCGAGGCCGCCATCTATACGCTGAACCTGCTGTCGGCCACCGGCACCGCGATCCTGCTGGCGGCCATGGTCAGCGCGGTGGTGATGAAGTACAACCCGGTCGCGATCGTGCGCACCTTCTTCCGCACGGCGTGGCTGGTCAGGTATTCGCTGCTGACCATCGTGCTGATGCTGGCGCTGGGCACGCTGACGCGCTACTCCGGCACCGACACCACGCTGGGCCTGGCGTTCGCCAACACCGGCATGCTGTACCCCTTCTTCGGCACCCTGATGGGCTGGATCGGGGTGGCGCTGACCGGTTCGGACACCGCCTCCAACGTGCTGTTCGGCGGCATGCAGAAGGTCGCGGCCGAGCAGCTCGACCTGTCGCCCAACCTGATGGGCGCCGCCAACAGCTCGGGCGGCGTGATGGGCAAGATGATCGACGCGCAGTCCATCGTGGTCGCCTCGACCGCCACGCGCTGGTTCAACCACGAGGGCGACATCCTGCGCTACGTGTTCTTCCACTCGATCGCACTGGCGTGCCTGGTGGGTGCGCTGGTGATGCTGCAGGCCTATGTCTGGCCCTTCACCCTGATGGTCGTTCATTGATTCCGGGAGCACCCATATGTACACACGCATTCTGGTCGCCATCGACGACAGCGCCACGTCCGCCAAGGCCCTGGACGAAGCCATAAACCTCGCGCGGATGCTGGGGGCCGCGCTGTGCGTCGCCCACGTCGCGGACGAAGCCCCGATCACCCAGCACGGCATGGGCCTGGGCACCTACATCGATGTCGACAAGGTCAAGGCAGAGATGTGCCACAGCGGCAACAGCCTGCTCGACGCGGCGGTGGCCGCTGCCGGCGCAAGCGGCCTGCAGGCGGAGCGGGTACTGGTGGAATCCACCCGCCGCCGCGTCGCCGAAGTGATTGCCGATGCCGCGCGGACATGGAATGCCGACCTGGTCGTCATCGGCACCCACGGCCGCCGCGGTTTCGAGCGCCTGCTGGTCGGCAGCGTGGCGGAGAACCTGGTCCGCATCGCGGCCACCTCGCTGATGCTGGTACGCGAAGGCGAGGCGCAGGCTTCCGGTGCCGCGGCCGAAGGGGCGCGGCATGCCTGACGGATTCGCGCTGCGCGCCACCGCAGAAGATCTGCCGCCCGGCCCTGCCCGCTCCGGGCCCGGCCAGGCGGAGGTGGTGGCCGCC
>DAORNK010000205.1:0-7996 GCA_035440985.1 Rubrivivax sp.
GTGCACCCTGGTGGTCCTGCTGGTTGACGACGCCCCGGGCCTTGGCGGTGATCGCATCGCTGTAGGCGATGGCCGCAGTGACCATCAGCGTGACGGCAGGGTTGTAGCTCTTGCTCTGCACCAGCGTGACCAGGCTGCGCGCGGACTCGTGGAACTCGCGCGCCTGCAGCAGCCGGGCTGGGGCATGGCCGCCATCCACCGCCTTGCGGGGGCCCTTGCCCGTCATGCGGCCGCCCGGGCGAGGCGCCGCCGGGCCTGATCCGGCGCAGTTCCCTTGAGCACACGACCTTCACGCACGACGTTGACCCACCAGGGATCGTCGTCCGGCAGCGCCGCCAGGTCCTTGGAGGTCAGGGCCGTGAGCGAGATGCGGATCTGCTGGGCGTCTTCCAGAGGCATGAGCGCCTCGCGAACCTGGTCGGCCACCGCCTGGGACCTGACGACGAGCGCAATGTCCACATCGCTGTCGGGCGCATCCTCACCACGCGCCACGCTGCCATAGAGCCATGCGGCGCTCACGGCGCCATGGCGATCGAGCACGTCACGGATCGAGCTCATGAGCGCATCCCATCGACCTTGCTCGTCGTGGAACAGTGCCGCCAGCGACGGGGCGAGCGGATGGGCTGCGTTCAGTTCGTAGAGCTGTGTTCGTCCCGAACCGTGGGCTTTGACCAACCGCTGACGGGCCAGCACGTCCAGCACGCCGCGCGTACCCTGCGGTGTGAGCCCGGCCGCCGCAGCCAGCTGCGGCGCCGATTGGGGGACCCTGTCCGAGGCCAGGGCGCGCAAGACACGCACGTGGCCCACGCTGCCGAGCAGCGCCGTCAGCGGATGCCGGAGGTGGCTTTGGGTTTGGGAGGGAGCGGGCACGGGAAGAAAATACGACTTTCCTTGGAGAAAGTCAATTTTCCATCGGTCAGCACAGCTGTCCGCGCCCGGACCGCCCCGGCTGCGGGTCCTGTCCGTTCAGTCGCGACCTTGATATTGATGTCGCAACTTGACGATCAAGCTGCCTGGTCCTTCAGGTGCAGCAGGCGGCGCACCAGCTCGTGCATGTTCGTGCAGGGCTGGGTGCCATCCTCGGCCGCGTGTCCTGCAGCCAACAGCGCTTCGGCTCGCGCCGTGGCGACTTCGAGGCGCTCGCGCGTCACAGCCCAGTGTGAACCCTGCCCCTTCGCGTAGCCAGCCAGATACCCGCGAAGCCGAACCATGGCCTCGTCACGGTGCAGTGGCGCGAACATGTCCTCGAAGTGAAGCAGCAGCCACAGCTCGAAGCAAGGCACGGACACCACGGCCTCGAAGGGCACCTTGACCCGTTCGTCGTTCTCGAGCCGCCCGTTCAGTGCCGCGACACGCTGCAGTGCCGCGTGGTAGGTGTGGTGCTCGTCGCGGTCGAACACGACGACGACACGATCGAAGCTCCGCGCATGGATGCCAAGCGCGCGCTGGCCCTCGGTGAACAGTCGCTCGGCGTACTCGACGATCCTGAGGGGCTCGGTGCCGTAGGCTGCAGGTTGGACTTGCACGTTGGCCGACGGCAGCCGCAACTGTTGCCGGATCTCGCCAAGATACAGGGGCTCGGTCTTCGAACCTTCGCACACGATGAGCAGGCGCTCTGCGGGCTGCCGCTGCGCCTTGCGCCGCAGCAGCTCCCGCGCCGCCTGCCGGTGTTTGGGCTGACCGTCCTTGCCCATCAGTCGTTCGGGTAAGTCAGACCGTCACTGGCGAACCCGGAGCCGAGGGCGCCGACGGCGCGACCGCCGACGACGCCGTTTCCGGCAATGCGGAGAACATCGGCACCGCACCGTAGCGCCCCATCAGGTAGCCGCGTTCCCAGGCCTCGTGCTTGCGCGGGCTGAAGTCCGACAGCGGGAAGATTCGCGTGGCCTGTGTGCCGTCCTTTTCGGCAAACCACACCTGGTCGCGCCGGAACAGCGTGTGGTCGAGCAATGAGGTGTCGTGCGTGCTGAAGACCAGCTGCGCACCGCGCGGGTTCAGCACCGGGTCATGGAACATGCCGACCAGACGCCGGACAAGCAGAGTGTGAAGGCTGCGATCCAGTTCATCCACCACCAGCACGCGGCCATGCTTGAGTACATCGAGCACTGGCGCGGCTAGGCTGAACAGGCACTGCGTTCCGTCAGACTCGTCCTGAAGTTCGAACTTCGCGCTGCCCTGTTCCGTTCGGTGCTCGAAGATCGGGGACATCACCTCCCCTTCTTCCTGATGCGCCTGTGCCACGCCGCCCGGTTGGAACAAGAACTGCGCTCGGAACCCCTTGCGCGGAACCGCCGACACCTCGGCGATGGAGAGGTCTGCCGTACCCAGGAAGTCCCTGACGGCAGCGCGCCCCTCGGGCGATCCCAACAACGCGGTGGTGTGGGAGATGTCGATCCCAGCGCCTGCCGGCAGGTAGACCACGCTTTGCACCAGCCACCGCGCCACCGGGCCCAGCAACTCGCTGTTGAGCTGCGCCGCCGTGGAGAGGAACAGCGCGTTGGGCCTCGTGCTCTCCTGCCAGAGCTTGCGCGTGCCGGTCAGGTAGGCGCTGAACTCGTAGACGTATCGCTCACCACCGTCGCCGAGGCGGCGGCTGAACCACTGTGTCGGCTTCGCGGTGCGCCACACCATCAGCTGCTCGCTGACGATGCGATCGGCCGTCATCGCGAAGCTGTACTGGTGGCGGACGCCGTCGACCAGGAAGCTGGCCTCGAACTCGGTCGGCTGGCTGGCGGTGGCCGGGTCGAGCCGGAAAGGCTGGACGTTGTAGGTCTGCCCCGGCTGCACGACCGTCGCCGACTCGGCCACCATCGCCCGAAGGTAGTTCAGCGCGAAGAGCAGCGTGCTCTTGCCGCTGGCGTTGGGTCCGTACAGCACCGCCGAGCGCACAGCCTGGGGAAGCGCCTTCAGGCCGGTCGGCGCCAAATGCGTTTCGGCCAACTCCTTGTCGGTCGGCGCCGCCACCAGGCTCAGGGACTGTTCGTCCTTGATCGACCGGAAGTTGCGGATGCGGAACTCGAGCAGCATGATCGGCTCCGGTTGAATATTTCAGACATTCTTGCACACGACCTTCTTGGCTAGCGATAATTTTTGTACATCTTCCCACGATGCGCGGTCTGCCGGCATTTCAGTGCAGTGGCGCCGTCCCCTTCGCAGTCCGCCATGCCTCCAGATCAGTCTCTCGATCCACTTGCCACGCCCGCCACCCACGAGCCACCCACCGTACGGCGGCCACGACCACCAGCACCACTGCCGCCACGGGCACGAACAGCACGATCCCCGAATCGCCCAGCCAGGCCGTCATGCCGCCGAAGGCTTTCGAGTGATGGCACGTGTCACTGCAGTGATCACCAGCTGTCACCCGACTGGCTGGCGTCCCTCGGCAGGATGCAGGCCAACGAGGGCACGCCCGACGGCAGTTGAGTTGCTGCAGTCGCGCCAAACGTCCCCGCCTAAATCACGCGCAGCCCAAGTCCTCGGAGGTAGTCAAACGTCTGGGCGTAGTAGCCAGGCACTCGGGTTGCATCCTCGTCATCCCCAGCCGGCACAAAGATCACCATGCCCTGCCGCGCTCGAGTCAGCAGTACCCGGTAGGCGTTTTTCAGATTGCGCTGGTTCTCAGCGCTGTGGATGCTCTTCCACCGGCTCCCAGCAAAGTCGTAGTGGCGCCATCCAGCGGAAGTCATGCGCAAGTCGGCATCCCACGCCGCACAGGCCCAGTCCAGCTCCAATCCCTGAACCTGGAACTCGGTGGCGCACTCTTCCAGGTAGAAGCTGGAGCGCACATCGTCGCAGTTGGCAAGGAAGTAGTGGATCGGGTCCGCCGCCAGCCGCACATCCACGGCGTAAGGCTTCAGGCGCATGGCTTTGGATGAGCCGAGCAGGCCGTAGCGTTCGTTGGCTCGGGCCTGGCGCTTCACCCACTGCTTCGCGGCGTTCAGGTCGCGGGTGATGACGATGGGGTATCGGTCGCTGAAATGGGCCAGCGCGTTCCGCGCGGCATCGCCGTCCTCATCCAGCAGCGCCTTTACGAAGGCGGACACGCTGTCGGCGCGAAACGAGCGCATCGATACCGACAGGTGCAGGTCTCGATAGAGCTCGGTTCGGTTGCCTGCACGGGCGCGATTGAGTGGTTCGCCTGCACCGTATTCAGCCTCTAGCAGCTGGTCAGACAGGCACAGGCGCCAGTGCGGGAACCGCTCGCGGCACGCGTCGATCCAAGCGCCGATTCCGGCTTCGCCGGTGTGGATCTCCTGTCCGCCTCCCACCAGGCACACGATCACGGCCCAGCCGGTGTGCCGGTCCATGGTTTCGATCAGGAACTCAGGCTCCGATCGGTTGAAGTCGGGTTGGTTCTTCTTCTGGCGCATGAACTGCGTAGTCTTCTGTAGGTTCCAGGCGCGCTGGGCCTCGTCAAAGATCACGATGCGGTCCACCGGTGCTTGCGTCGCACGCAGTGCTTCATCTCGAAAGTGGTGGACGTTCTGGATGAAAGCCTTGATGGGTTTGGACGCGCCGGCCTTGGTGACCGATTCGCCCGCCTGCCGGCGCCGGCGCACGTCGTCGCGCGTCAGGGCTTCGCATAACACTGAAACGAGAGGTCCGTTGCCGGACAAGAACACTGCGTGCGCATCGCCGATCTCGCGCCGGGCAGTGGCCAGGTTGAGACCGACCAAGGTCTTGCCGGCACCCGGTACTCCGGTCACAAAGCAGATCAGCTTCTCGCCCTGTTGCTGGGCTTGAAGAATCAACGATTCGAGCCTGTGGGCAGTGTCGGTCAGATTGGTGGCATCGGCCTCGGTCCGCACGATGTCGGTGACCTCGTGCTGTGCGTACAGGTGCTGGGCAGCTTCGATGATGGTGGGGGTGGGGCGATAGCGCCCGACCTGCCAAGCCTTCGGGTCGATCGGGCTGTCAAATCGCTGGCTGAGTTCGTTCAACAGCTCGGGCACCTGCTGTGGTGCGAGCGCAATCGGATCCCTGACCCAGTCGCTGGCGTAGCTCGGCGCTGCCGGCTCGCGGGCCGCCAACCCAGTGGGAACCAAAACCGGGATGATCGGCAGCCCGTGGCTCGTCTCGTGAAAGTTCTTGGTGTCGAGCGCGTATTGCCACACCTGGTTCAACGCGCTTTGGCCCACGGTGGAGTCGCCCACCTTGAACTCCAGGATCACCACGCATCCGGCGATCACCAGCACCGCGTCGGCCCGCAAGCCCATTCGCGGAATGTTGAACTCCAGCAGCAGCGTCCCGTTACGTCCCTTGAGCCAGCCCCGCAGCAGTTCAATTTCCGCCAGCCATGCGTCGCGCTGCGCCAACTCAACCGCGTGATTGCTTTGCTGGGTGAGTTGGCCGACGATCTCATCATCGGACTGGCCACTGAAGTCATCAAACGATGCGGCGTACCAAGCCCGTTGGATCAGCCGGAGCGGGTTCGCGGGTGCCATGTCATGCGCCAGGTTATCAGAGCAGCAACGACGCCCACGAACCGCCGCGTTAAGGTGGACAGGTCTTGTGCCAGCTGGTCGCGCCATCGGACGCACAACGCCTTCATCCTGCCTAGACGCAAGCAGTCTCGACCTGCCGCTGGCGCTGGAGACCCTCTCAGTCATCAACGCATCGGCTGGCGACTACGAACTCCGCGAATGACGCGGCAGCCCATCAGCCTCGCGCCTTGTAGGGAGCATCTTGCACGGCTGGCAGCACCTCCGCCCACCTCGCCAACGCCTCCCGCCTCTCCTCGAAGTACGTGTGCCGGTCGTAGATCCCCTCCACCCCTGACAGCTTGTGGTTCAGGCACATCACCGAGATGTCGCGCGGCACGCCCAGCGCGCGCAGGCGCGACTTCACGGTGCTGCGCAGGTCGTGCGGCGTGAAGCGGCGCACCGCGGGCTTGGCGGTGCGCAGCCAGTGGGCTATGGCCTCGCGCAGCGAGTCCTTGTTCAGGTGGGTGTCGCCGCCATGCCGGACCGCGCGACTGCGTGAATGCGCCGGCAGCACGTAGGCCGAGCCGCCGGCTAGCGTGCGCCGTTCGCGGAACCCGTCCACCACCACGGGCGCCAGCGGGATGTCCATCGCCGCGCCGGTCTTGCTCTTCCGCGTGTGCCACTGCGCGCCGTCCAGGTCCACGTCCGCCCACTTCGCCTGGTAGAGCCCGGCGCTGCGCACGGCCGTGATAGCAGGTTCCGGATGGAGAGCGCGCCACAGCTTGCCACCGAGCCGGTGCACCCGACGAATCAGGCGCTCGCGGCTGACACACGAAAAGGGGTGGAACCCCGCCAACCGCTACATCAACACGATGTCGTACTGCTCCGGACTCATCGTCGGCTCCGCGCTCAGCGAAATCGGTTTGCCGATGAACTCCGAAAGCCCCGCCAGGTGCGTGCTCTCCTCGTCCAGCAGCATCTCCACCACGGTGGCGCTGGCGATGACGCGGAACTCGCGCGGGGCGAACTGGCGCGCTTCGCGCAGGATCTCGCGCAGGATGTCGTAGCACACGCTGCGCGCGGTCTTGACCTGGCCACGGCCCTGGCAGGTGGGGCAGGGTTCGCACAGCATGTGGGCCAGGCTTTCGCGGGTGCGCTTGCGCGTCATCTCCACCAGCCCCAGCTGGGTGAAGCCGCTCACCGTGGTGCGCACGCGGTCGCGGGCCAGTTGCTTGCGCAGTTCGGCCAGCACGGCCTGCTGGTGGTCTTCGCGCGCCATGTCGATGAAGTCGGCGATGATGATGCCGCCCAGGTTGCGCAGGCGCAGCTGCCGCGCAATGGCGCCGGCGGCTTCCAGGTTGGTCTTGAAGATGGTGTCTTCGAAGTTGCGCGCGCCGACATAGCCGCCGGTGTTGACGTCCACCGTGGTCAGCGCCTCGGTCTGGTCGAAGATCAGGTAGCCGCCGCTCTTGAGATCCACGCGGCGGGCCAGCGCGCGGCCCAGCTCCTCTTCGATGCCGAACAGATCGAAGATGGGCCTTTCGCCGCGGTACAGGTCCAGCTTGGTCACCGTGCCGGGCATGAAGGTCTCGCCGAAGGTCTTCAGCGCATCGCATTGCAGCCGGCTGTCGATGCGGATGCTCTGCGTGCTGTCGTTGACCAGATCGCGCAGCACACGCTCAGCCAGGCTCAGGTCCTGGTGCAGCAGCGTGCCCGGCGGCTTGTTCTGGGCCTTCTCGCGGATCAGCGTCCAGGCCCGGCGCAGGTAGGCGATGTCGTCGGCCAGTTCGGTGTCGCTGGCCTCTTCGGCATTCGTGCGAAGGATGAAGCCGCCGCCGCCACCGTCCTCGGGCTTGCCCACCAGTGCCTGCATGCGCGTGCGCAGCTGCTCGCGCAGCTCGTGGCTGCCGATCTTCTGGCTGATGCCGATGTGGTTGTCGTGCGGCAGGTAGACCAGCATGCGCCCGGCGATGCTGACCTGGGTGGACAGGCGCGCGCCCTTGGTGCCGATGGCGTCCTTGATGACCTGCACGGTGAGCGTCTGGCCTTCGAAGACCTGGCGTTCGATGGGCACCTGCGGCGCATCGGGCTTGGCCAACCCGGGCGCCGAGCCGCGGCCGTTGCCGGGCGTGAAGTGCAGGTCGGCCACGTGCAGGAAGGCCGCCCGCTCCAGCCCGATGTCGATGAAGGCGCTTTGCATGCCCGGCAGCACGCGCGCCACCTTGCCCAGGTAGACGTTGCCCACCAGGCCACGTTCCAGCGTGCGTTCGATGTGCAGTTCCTGCACCGCGCCGTTCTCGACCACGGCCACGCGCGTCTCCTGCGGGGCCCAGTTGATATAGATGTCTTGGGTGGGCATTGGGCGAGTCTATGCGGTGCGGCCACCCAGGCCTCGCAGCGCCGTCGCCGGTGACGCGATGGACTGCCAGCGCAGCAGCGTGGCCGCGGGCCGGTCGCGCCAGCTCATGAGGGGCATGGGCCCGCGCTCGGCAATCGCCGCCGCCGCCTGTTCGCTGATCAGCACTTCGGCCCCCGGCTGCTGCAGGCGCTGGCCGTCTTCGGTGACCACGTTG